>NZ_JBSFWK010000033.1:0-102845 GCF_053594815.1 Streptomyces sp. NPDC002577
GTGTGGGGTTGTGCCATCTTGGTTTCCTGTTGCCCGGGGGGGGGGGGGGGGCGCCGGGGGGGGGGGGGGGGGGGCCCCCCCCCCCACCCCCTGCTCCAGGCCGCTGCGGCTACGCCGGCCGCACCACGCTGTGGATCGGCATGTAGTAGATCGACTCGACCCGCACGTACGCGCCCGGCTTGGGCGCGTGGATCATCTCGCCGTTGCCGATGTAGATTCCGACGTGGCTGATGTCGTCGTAGAAGAACACCAGGTCACCGGGCTGGGCATCGTCGACTGAGACGGTCGTGCCGACCTTCACCTGGTCCCAGGTGGTGCGCGGCAGTGACACCCCGGCGGACTTCCACGCGGCCTGGGTGAGGCCGGAGCAGTCGTACGAGTCCGGGCCCGTGGCCCCCCAGACGTACGGCTTGCCTATCTGGGCCTTGGCGAAGTCGATGACCTTGGCGGCCAGCGCGGCGTAGCTGGAGGAACCGGAGGAACCGGTGCTGCTGCCGGACTCGCTCCCGGTGCTCGTCCCGGAACCGGCGGCGGCCTCCTGCGCGGCCTGTTCCTGCTGCCGCTTCTCCTCGGCCTGCTTGGCGGCCAGCTCCTCGGCCTTGCGCCGGGCCTCTTCCTCCTTCTGCTTCTCGATCGCCGCGAGCCGTGCCTTCTCCTCGGCGGTCAGCTTCGACAGCAGCTCGCGCGCCTCGCTGAGCTTCTTCTGGACGTCCTGCTTGCTGGCCTTCAGGTCCGCCTGCGACTTGGTCAGCGTCTCGAGGGACTCCGTCGCCTCCTCGCGCTTCTTCGTCGTCTCGAGCTGCTGCGTCTGGTAGGCGTCGACCGCTTCCTTCTCCCGGCTGGTGAGCCGGTTCATCAGCTGGCTCTGGTCGAAGTACTCCTGGGGGTCGTCGGCGAGGAGCAGCGTGGCGGTGCCGGAGACGGCCGACCCGGTGCGGTACTGGGCGGCGGCGAACGAGCCGAGCTCCTGGCGGGCCTCGTTCATCTTCTCGGTGTGCCTGGCCACGTCGTCGAGCAGGCCGTCGACGGTCTTGCGCTGCTTGTCGGCGCTTTCCTTGGCCGCGTTGTACTTCTGGGTGGCGACACCCGCCTGACGGTAGAGGTCGTCCACCTTCTTCTGGACCTCTTCGAGGCTGGGGTTCGGCTCGGCGGGCGCGGCGATCGCCGTCTGGGACATGAGCGCCACGGAGGTGAGGGCGGCGGCGGTGAAGCCGACCGCGGGGGACGTACGGAGGCCGGCGACGAGCTGGCCGGTGGTCCGCGACTTGCGGTGCGACGCCAAGGGAGGCGACTCCTTCCGTGGACCGCCTACCGGGTTAGCTGTCGGGTTCGGGCGGGTGGTTCGGAAGGTTGCCCTACGGCCCGTCGCCTCCTGCGCGCGGCCTGCCGCGTGCAGTCGGTACGGGGCCGATTCACCCCAAGGTCAAAGTGGGTCCCCGGCTCCGGCTGCCGTGAGGCGCACCGGACTCGGCGCGGGCGACCCGTCCCGGCGTCGTTCGCCGGCGGGGGTACGGGCAGCCCGCCGGGCACGCTAGCCAACTCGTGTGGCCGCTGTGAAGGTTGATGTTCGATATGCCCGATACATTTTCGTGACCTTGACCGTTCGGCGGGGTCGTAGGGGTTGTTTCCCGGCAAAGCAGAAGAATCGCTGATGTCCGTATCTGAGGTGACCTACTCCACTTTTCCGGGCCGTGATCAGGGCCGGGCCGCGATCCGGACCATGATCCGGGCCGTGGAGTCCCGGATTCGGTTTCGCGAAGCGGCGGCCGAGTGCCCAAGGTTGCCGGGGCCGAGTTCCCGAGGCGGCCGTGGGTGTCGGTGCGGCGGCCTAGACTCGAGAAGCGATGAGCAGCCTCTTTGACGACAGCTTCCTGGCCGATCTCCAGCGCGCGCGGCACGCGGACGAGGAGCCCCCGCCGCCGCCCGAGGACAGTGTCCCGGAGGACATCCCGGACGACCTGTTCGAGGGCCGGTTCGACGCGCCTCCGCCGCCCCGCGACGCGTACTACCGGGACGGCGCGCCCCGCCCTGCCATCGATTCGGCGGCGCTGCTCCACGGGCTGAACGACCAGCAGGGCGCCGCCGTCGTGCACTCCGGCTCCCCGCTGCTCATCGTGGCCGGCGCCGGCTCCGGCAAGACGCGCGTGCTGACGCACCGCATCGCGTATCTGCTGGCCGAGCGCGGCGTGCACCCCGGGCAGATCCTGGCGATCACGTTCACGAACAAGGCCGCTGGCGAGATGAAGGAGCGTGTCGAGCAGCTCGTCGGCCCGCGCGCGGGCGCGATGTGGGTGATGACCTTCCACAGCGCGTGCGTGCGCATCCTGCGCCGCGAGTCGAAGAGGCTGGGCTTCACCTCGAGCTTCTCGATCTACGACGCCGCGGACTCCAAGCGCCTCATGGCCCTGGTCTGCCGGGATCTGGACCTCGACCCGAAGCGCTATCCGCCGAAGTCCTTCAGCGCCAAGATCTCCAACCTCAAGAACGAGCTCATCGACGAGGAGACCTTCGCGGGCCAGGCCGCCGACGGCTTCGAGAAGACCCTCGCGCAGGCCTATGCGCTGTACCAGTCGCGCCTGCGCGAGGCGAACGCGCTCGACTTCGACGACCTGATCATGACGACGGTCCATCTGCTCCAGGCGTTCCCGGACGTCGCCGAGCACTACCGCCGGCGCTTCCGCCACGTCCTGGTCGACGAGTACCAGGACACCAACCACGCGCAGTACGCGCTCGTGCGCGAGCTGGTCGGCCAGCCGGGCGGCGAAGGCGACCCCGAACCGGCCGAGCTGTGCGTCGTCGGTGACGCGGACCAGTCGATCTACGCCTTCCGCGGCGCCACCATCCGCAACATCCTCCAGTTCGAGGAGGACTACCCGGACGCGACGACGATCCTGCTCGAGCAGAACTACCGCTCCAGCCAGACGATCCTGAGCGCCGCCAACGCCGTCATCGAGCGCAACGAGAGCCGCCGCCCGAAGAACCTGTGGACGAACGCAGGCGCGGGCGCGATGATCACCGGCTATGTCGCCGACACCGAGCACGACGAGGCGCAGTTCGTCGCCGACGAGATCGACCGGCTGACGGACGCGGGCGACGCGACCTCGGGCGACGTCGCCGTCTTCTACCGCACCAACGCCCAGTCCCGTGTGTTCGAGGAAATCTTCATCCGCGTCGGGTTGCCGTACAAGGTCGTCGGCGGCGTCCGCTTCTACGAGCGCAAGGAGGTCCGGGACGTCCTCGCGTATCTGCGCGTGCTGTCGAACCCGGAGGACTCCGTCCCGCTGCGCCGCATCCTGAACGTCCCCAAGCGCGGCATCGGCGAACGCGCCGAGGCGATGATCGACGCCCTCGCACAGCGCGAGAAGATCAGCTTCGCGGGGGCCCTGCGCCGCGTCGACGAGGCGTACGGCATGGCGGCCCGCTCGACCAACGCCGTCAAGCGGTTCAACACGCTGATGGAGGAGCTGCACACCATCGCGGAGTCCGGCGCGGGCCCGGCGACCGTCCTCGAAGCCGTGCTCGAACGGACCGGATACCTCGCCGAGCTGCAGGCCTCCACCGACCCGCAGGACGAGACCCGCATCGAGAACCTGCAGGAACTCGCCGCCGTGGCGCTGGAGTTCGAGCAGGAGCGCGCCGAGGGCGAGGCGAGCTCGCTGTCCGACTTCCTGGAGCAGGTGGCGCTCGTCGCCGACTCCGACCAGATCCCGGACGAGGACGAGGAGGGCAGCGGCGTCATCACGCTCATGACCCTGCACACCGCCAAGGGCCTCGAATTCCCGGTCGTCTTCCTGACGGGCATGGAGGACGGCGTCTTCCCCCACATGCGCTCGCTCGGCCAGACCAAGGAGCTCGAGGAGGAGCGGCGCCTGGCGTACGTCGGGATCACGCGCGCACGGGAGCGCCTCTACCTGACGCGGTCCACGATGCGCAGCGCCTGGGGCCAGCCGGCGTACAACCCGCCGTCGCGCTTCCTGGAGGAGATCCCCGCCCACCACATGGAGTGGAAGCGGACGGGATCCACCGCCCCCATGTCCTCCGGCCCGGCCGCCGGTGTCGCCGCCTCCCTCTCCTCGTCGCGCTCGCGCAGCGCGGCCTCCGGAGCCTCCGGGTTCGCCACGCGCCGGGCATCGGAGAAGCCGGTGGTCTCGGTCGCGGTCGGGGACCGGGTCACACACGACCAGTTCGGCCTCGGCACGGTGGTCGCGGTGAAGGGGACGGGCGCGAACGCCGAGGCGACGATCGACTTCGGCGACACCAAGCCGAAGCGACTGCTGCTGCGGTACGCACCGGTGGAGAAGCTGTAGCGGGAGACGGGCGATCTCAACCCGACGGCTACGTCGGGTTGAGATCGTGACTCCGAAGCCACGGCAGCGGATCGATCGCCGCACCGCCACCGGGCCGCACCTCGAAGTGCAGGTGAGGACCGGTGGAGTTGCCGGAGTTCCCGGAGTACGCAATCACCTCACCGGCCTTGACCGGGCCGCTCGAGATCTTGTGGCTCGAGAGGTGGCAGTACCACGTCTCGGTGCCGTCCTTGGCGGTCACGATCGCCATGTTGCCGTAGGCGCTGTTCCACTGCACGCGTACGGTGCCGTCCGTCGCGGCCATCACGGGTGTGCCGTAGGAGACGGGGAAGTCGATGCCGGTGTGCACGGACATCCAGTTGACGCCGGCCTGACCGAAGTAGGCGCTGAGCCCGTGCTGGGTCACCGGCAGCGCGAACTTCGGCCGCAGCCGCTCCTTGCGCGCCGCTTCCTCCGCCGCCTTCTTGCGCTCGGCCTCCTGCTCGGCCTTGAGGTCGATGCGTTCCTGGGTGCGGCTCGCCCTGTCGGCGAAGTCGCCCGCGTCGGCGGAGAGGTTCTGCAGCTGCGTGTCGAGCTTGTTGTTGGCGACGGACGGCTTCACGGAGCCGGTGTCCGAGGCCGCGGCCGTCGTGCTGTCGTCGCCGCCCATGTTGCTCACGGATGCGGCGGCGATTCCCGCGACCCCCATCACGCACGCGGACGGCACAGCGACGGTGAGCAGTGCCGAACGCTTGGCGGGGGAGCGGCGCCGGGACCGCGCCCGGGGCACTCGGCCCTCGGATCGCACTGCACGCACCGGCGGTTCAGCCGCTTTCTCGCCCGACGGTGCCTCGTCGAGCGGCAGATCGCGATCACGGTCGGGGTCGGTGCCGGCGTCGCCGCCGTGATCGGACTCGTGGCCCCGGACGTCCTCCTCGGAGACCAACCCGGCTTCGGCGGAATCGTGTTGCTCGTACTCGTACGACGTCGAGCCGCCGTCGGAGTTCCACGCGGTGGCGTCGTACGTGCCCGTGTCGAAGCTCTGGTCCCCGAAGGCGCCGTTCGTGAAGGTCTGCGTCGCCTGCGTCTCCCACTGGCCGGTCTGGCCGCCGACGGCCCAGGCCGTCGAGTCCCACTGGCCCGTGCCGTCGGCGTCCGGGCTGGTGGCCTGCGCGGGGATGTGGGCGGCGAGCTGCTCATATCCGGCGGACGCCCAGACCGCGGTCGTGTCATAACTGCCGGTCTCGTACACGGCATGGTGCTGCGCCGCATACGGGTCGTAGTTCAGCGTCTCCTGCGCGGTGACCGTCTGGGTCTGATACGTGCCGGTGCCATCGGTACCGGCGGCGGCGCCCAGTCCGGACCACTGGCCGCTGTCGTACGCCCCGCCTGAGATGTCACCGAACAGCGGATCGGTCGCGAAACCGGGGCTGGTGTAGGTGCCGGTGTCGTAGGAGTCCGTGGCGTAGGAGCCCGTGGAGTACGTGTCGGTGGAATAGCCGTCGTACCCGGTGTAGCCGCCGTGCTGTGCGCTCTGCCCGTCGTAGGAGGCGTAGTCGTAGCGCGCATAGTCGGCGTCTGTGGCCGGTGTCGGGGGAGTTGCGGTCCCCGACGGGTGACGGTCGTTCACCAACTTCTCTTTCGCCTCGACAGCAGGAGCTGGGGTCTGAACCCGCGGCGCTGGCCGCTGAAGTCACACGGTCCCAGGGGCTGAGCAGTGCGGCGACTGTACCCGGCGGTATGCGGGCGCGACAATCTTCGGCAGGTTTCGCGCTCGCAAGAAACGGGCAATCAGGGCGCTTTCGGCGAACGGTGGGCAGAGCTTTGGGTCTGCGTTCGACTGGTGTTCGAGGTCAGGCCACTGTCAGACCACCAGCTCGGCCGGCCGGCTTGGTCTCCGTCGCTCCCGCTTCCGCCCCTGCTGTCGCCTCCGCGTCGAGCGCCTGCCGGATGCCGTTGGCCACTGCGGGGTGCACCGGCAGGGCGAGATGCCCGATTCCGCTCACCTGCACGTTGCGCGCGGTCAGATCCGGGTGGTCGAGGCAGGCTGTGTCGAGCGGGTCCATCATCTGGTCGAGGTCGCTCCAGAAGCTCACGAACTGCGTGTGGCAGTCGGGTGAAGGCTGCCTCAGCTCCTCGATGACCTCGGAACCCGGCCGCATCTGCCGGACGATCGGATGCGCGTCCAGCAGCGGCGCGATGCGGGTGCCCGAGTGCGGCGTACCCAGGGTGACCAGCGTGCGGACCCTTATGTCGCCGCCGAGCCGCTGCACGTAATAGCGGGCGATCAGTCCGCCGAGGCTGTGCCCCACGATGTCCACCTCGCGGTGGCCGGTGCGCTCGCAGATCTCCTCTATGTGGCGGCCGAGCAGTTCGGCCGCGGTGCGGATGTCGCAGGTCAGCGGGGAGTAGTTGAGGGACTCCACGTGCTGCCTGCCGTGCTGCGCCAGTGAGCGCCGCAGCAGGACGAAGACGGAGCGGTTGTCGATGAAGCCGTGCAGCAGGACGACGGGGAGTTTCCTCTCCGTCGGCAACTGGGGGGTGCCCGGCCGGGGCAGTGCGGGGGCGACTCTGCGCTCCTGAGTGATGCCCGAGGGGTACAGCAGGAGGTGGCCGGCCAGTATCGCGATCTCGAGGGCGGTCGCCTTCAGCAGGGTGATGGAGAGCCCCGCCAGCCTCCAGGGAAGGAGGCGCTGACAGAGCGGAAGAATGGGCAGAACCGTCGTGGCCTTCATGGTCGACCGACCTCCCGTCGGCACACGAAGGACGGCTCTGTCCCCCGTATGCCCTAGTGGGCAGCCGCGATGGAGGAGGCCGGCAGTGCACAGGCTGCGTCGTGGTGCTTTTGTCCCGTCTGTGGTGCGTGTAATTCCATTTTTTTCTGACTGATGCGGCTCTTGTGGTGGCTCTCTGTAGCGCTTCTGTGGCTCCCTGTGCGATAGCCGATGCGCTGCCTCGTCGCGCCGTGCGGCCGGGCGGCTGACGGCGTGAGGCCGGCGACCTCTCAGGCGGCTCCCCTGACGCCTGCCCCGGTTACGGCCTGTGTGACGCCGGATGCGGAGCAGTGCGCGGCGAACGTGTCCCACCGTGTGATTTCCCCCTCGGTGACCACCGTAAAACTGCCTGTTGCGGGATGCTGGCGATAACGTTCGTTCACTTCCTCGGGCCCACTCGGGTGAGGTCGGTGCCGGGCGGGGCGGCCGTAGCCGTTGATCTGTTCGCTCTCGCGTGCTCGTGCACTTGCGTCCGCGGGGCAACGGGGCATGGGTGGGCCGGGTGGGCGGTTGCAATCGGTGCCGCCGGTGCAGTCGGTGGTGCAGTGGGTACATGCCGGATGGCATGTCGGTACATGGAGGCAGTGATGGGTGTGGCAACGGGGCCGATCCGCGTGGTGGTCGCCAAGCCGGGGCTCGACGGCCATGATCGCGGGGCCAAGGTGATCGCGCGGGCGCTGCGTGACGCCGGTATGGAGGTCATCTACACCGGTCTGCACCAGACTCCCGAGCAGATCGTCGACACCGCGATCCAGGAGGATGCCGACGCGATCGGTCTGTCCATCCTGTCCGGCGCGCACAACACGCTCTTCGCGCGCGTGCTGGAGCTCCTCAAGGAGCGCGACGCGGAGGACATCAAGGTCTTCGGCGGCGGCATCATCCCCGAGGCGGACATCGCCCCGCTCAAGGAGAAGGGCGTCGCGGCGATCTTCACCCCTGGCGCCACGACGGCCTCGATCGTGGACTGGGTCCACGCGAACGTACGCCAGCCGGCCTAACGTCAGGGCCGCCGTGGAGGCCTGGGTCGCCAGGCCTCCACGGCGCCTTGCCGATCAGCGCGCCCTGCGGAGTACCGGCCCGTTCCGCGTGGGCTGTTCGAGTGACTGGGTCAGGCGCCCTGCGGCAGGCCGTCACCCCGAAGGGCCGTAGCGGTGGAACCGCTGCGGGCGGTGCGGTGTGTGTCGTCTGTCGCCAACGTCGCGGGACAGCACACCTTGGCCGTTGGCGTGACCGTGTATGCCCGAGCTCAGCGAGCCGTGAGCTCCTCCCGCATGGCTGCTCGCAGGCGAAGTGTGCCCACGAGGCGTTGGAAGGCTTCCGTCCAGTAGCCCACGGAGCCCGGGGACGCGTCCTCCGGCTCATCGGGTATGGACGTGAGTCCGTCAAGGCGGGCGGCCGTCGCCGGGTCCAGGCAGCGCTCCGCGAGCCCCATCACACCGCTGAAGCTCCACGGATAACTGCCGGCATCCCGTGCGATGTTCAGCGCGTCCACCACCGCGCGGCCCAACGGCTCGGCCCACGGGGTCGCGCACACCCCGAGCAGCTGGAACGCCTCCGACAGGCCGTGCGCCGAGACGAACCCCGCTACCCATTCGGCCCGTTCGCCCGCCGGCAGCGCGGCCAGCAGCTTCGCGCGCTCCGCGAGGGACACCGCGCCAGGACCACCCGCGCCCGGCGACGCCGGAGCGCCGAGCAGCGCCCGGGACCAGGCCGCATCCCGCTGCCGTACCGCGGCCCGGCACCACGCCCCGTGCAGCTCGCCCTGCCAGTCGTCGGCGACCGGCAACGCGACTGTCTCCTCCGGCGTACGCCCCCCGAGCCGCTCCGGCCAGACGGCGAGCGGTGCCGCCTCGGCCAGCTGGCCCAGCCACCACGACCGTTCCCCCCGGCCCGCAGGCGGCTTGGGCACCACACCGTCCCGCTCCATGTCCGCATCGCACTCGTGCGGAGCCTCGACCACGATCGTCGGTTGCCCCTGCGTGCGGTCGAGGGACACGCAGGAGGCGGCGCGTGCCGCCATGCGCGCGGCGAGCGCCGAGCGCGGCAGTGCGGACAGCAACTCGGCTGCAGTGGCCCGGACGTTGCGGCTGCGGTCGGTCAGCGCCGTCTCCAGGAACGGCTCGTCCGCGTCGCACAGCCCCGTGCGCAGTGAGTCGAGGAACATCAGCCTGTCCTCGGCGCGCTCCGTGGACCAGGTTGTGGCCAGAAGCTCGCGGGCCGCAGAGGGGTCGTGCGCCCTCATCGCGGCCAGCAGCGCGACCCGTTCGGCGAACAGCCCCTCCTGCCAGAGTCGTTCGACCTCCGCCGGGTCGCCGAGGGCGGGCAGTGCGGCGCCGCCGCCGGGGGCGGAGCGCAGTGCGAACCTCCAGTCCGGGTTCAGCCGCGCAAGCCATGTCGCACGCGGTCCCGCGAAGGCGAGCGCCTGCGGACGCAGATCCGTACGCCCCCTGGCCGCGTCGAGGAGCGCGGGCAGGAGCTCCGGCGGGGCTGCGTAGCCGTGCTGGTTCGCCGTGGCGAGCCACTGGGGCAGCAGCTCCATGAGGTCGGGGGCCGTTCCACGGCGGCCGCCGCTGCCCGTGCCCGGGCGGTCCGCGAGCAGCATCGCGAGCCGTCGCCTGGCCGCCGGCGGCAACGCGGGCCGGGGATCGCGCGCCGAGGGCTCGGGCAGCGCGGCGGCGGGCGCAGCCCGGAGCCCTGCTCTGCGCCGCACGGTCTGCACGGCAGCCGCGTCCAGCAGGGCGGTCGGCGCCTCTTTCCCGGCGCCGCCGACCGGAGGCGTGCGCCGCTCCGTACCGAGCAGTGCAGCCGTGACCAGCTCCTCCCAGGAGGACTGGGAGGGCCCGGAGGAACGGGAGGCCTGGGAGGACTGGGAGGACCGGGACGACGAGAGGGGCCAGGAGGCCTCCGTCATGCCGGGGTGCCTGTTCATGCGCGTCTCCTTCCGTTGGGGACGAGCTGGACCGGGGCGGGTGTGGGATTGCGTTGCGTCCGGGGCGGGTGTCGGCTCAGCACAGCGGCACCGGCTCTCCCGGCCCCTCCGGCCAGACCGCGAGCGGGGTGAAACCGCGGTGCCCGCACTCACCGAAGACCGTGATGGGAGCGCCGCCCGACACGGCGACAAGGCGCCACAGCCGGGAGCCGGACAGCGCGGGGGCCGCCAGAGGCAGCGCGAACTTTCCGTCGGTGTCGGCCAGTTGCCAGCCGTCTCCGTCCGGGGCCGGTATAACGCCCTCCAGCGTCACGGGCCAGGACTCCAGCCAGGGGTCGTCCCGCAGCGCCTCGCCGTACCGCGCCAACGCCTGCGCCGGGCCCACTCCTCCCGGCCGCACCGCCGTGGGCGCAGGAGGTGCGAACTGCTCACCGAGATCGGCCCTCAGCTGCCCGGCGCCCGGATACGAGGACACCTCCGCGTCGAGCGCCAGGCCCACCGGCAGAGCGAGCGCGGGCGCCCGCCCCGCTGCTCCGTACGACAGCAGCAGCACGGTGTGTCCGGACTCCTCGCCGTGCAGCCATATCCGACGGGTCGTCAGATGGTCGTCTGCCGTGTCGTACTGCGCGAGGACCAGCCAGCGGTCACGCACTGCCGTCCCGCTCGCCGCCGCCGACAGGCCGACGCGTGAACGGACCGTGGCCGCGAGGGACTCCGGCAGTCGCTCGCGGCGCAGCCAGCCCTGGTCGAGGAGATGGATGAGCGCACACTCCTCCAGCAGCCGCATTGGCCAGCCGGACCCGGAGGACGGTATGGCCCCCAGCTCCCGGACCCGCGCGGCCAGCCCGGGCGCCTGGGCGTCGACCATGCGGGCCGCGGTCTCCTCCCACAGGGCGTACCCGCCCTGCTCCGCCGAGGCGACCCCGGACCGCAGCAGATCCGCCAGGCGCTGCTCCAGCTCCACCGCGCCGGCGGTGATCCGCTCAGCCCGCTTCTCCGTGCGGCGCCGTGCCGCCTCCGGATCACCGGACCGGGCCGGTGCCGCCCCAGCTGTCCGTTTCCGCTCGGTCCGTTGTCTGCGACTCGCTGTCCACTGCTCCGCCCACTCCGGCGCCTGCGCATCCGGCACGCCGTCGTCCCCGCCCGCCCAGAGCAGCAGCAGCCCAAGCGCGTGCTTGCACGGGAACTTGCGGCTCGGACAACTGCACTTGTACGCCGGGCCGGCCGCGTCCGCGATGTCGACGACCGTCTGATACGGCTTGCTGCCGCTGCCCTTGCACAGCCCCCACACCGTCCCTTCGCCGGAACTGCCCGTCCCCGACCACGGCCCGGCCGCGCCGAGCCTGCTTCCCGCCTTGCGTGACGCCGCGTCAGGTGCCAGTGCCAGCACCTGGTCCGCCGTCCAGCGCACCCCCTGCTGAGTCATGTCGTCGAAGGTAGGTCCCGCCACTGACAATCGACCTTCGCCGGGCTGTCTGCGCAGGTCAGAGCCGATTGTCAGTGGCGTGGTGCACGGTGGGGACCAGATCGAGCAGGCCGAGCTGGAGGGGGACCACGCCATGTCCGTGTCCGTTGAACCGACGCCCGTCGACCCGAACTTGAACCAGTCCGCGAGCACATCGGCAGACGCGGCCGAGGCGCTGCGCCCGCATGCGGAGACCGCGTTCGCCGACGAGCTCGCGGCGCTCGCCGCACAGGACGACCGGCCGCGTCCGGCCCGCTGGCGTCTGTCGCCGTGGGCGGTCGCCACGTATCTGCTCGGCGGCACACTCGACGACGGCACGGTGATCACGCCGAAGTACGTGGGGCCGCGCCGCATCGTCGAGGTGGCCGTCACCACGCTCGCCACCGACCGCGCCCTGCTGCTGCTCGGTGTGCCCGGCACGGCGAAGACGTGGGTGTCCGAGCACCTGGCCGCCGCGATCAGCGGCGACTCCACACTGCTGGTGCAGGGCACGGCCGGGACACCGGAGGAGGCGATCCGCTACGGCTGGAACTACGCGCGGCTGCTGGCGCACGGGCCCAGCCGGGACGCGCTCGTTCCGAGCCCCGTCATGCGGGCCATGGCCGAAGGCATGACGGCGCGGGTCGAGGAGCTGACCCGCATCCCGGCCGACGTACAGGACACGCTGATCACGATCCTGTCGGAGAAGACCCTGCCGATACCGGAACTGGGTCAGGAGGTGCAGGCCGTCCGCGGCTTCAACCTGATCGCCACGGCCAACGACCGCGACCGCGGCGTCAACGACCTGTCCAGCGCGCTGCGCCGCCGTTTCAACACCGTGGTGCTGCCGCTGCCGGAGAGCGCCGACGCCGAGGTCGACATCGTGGCCCGCCGCGTCGACCAGATCGGGCGCTCGCTGGATCTGCCGTCCGCGCCCGACGGCATCGACGAGATCCGCCGGGTCGTCACGGTCTTCCGCGAGCTGCGCGACGGAGTCACGGCCGACGGGCGTACGAAGGTGAAGTCGCCCAGCGGCACGCTGTCGACCGCCGAGGCGATCTCGGTGGTGACGAACGGGCTGGCGCTGGCGGCGCACTTCGGCGACGGGGTGCTGCGGCCGTCGGACGTCGCGGCCGGAATCCTCGGCGCCGTCGTCCGCGACCCGGCTGCGGACCGTGTGATCTGGCAGGAGTACCTGGAGGCCGTGGTGCGCGAGCGCGACGGCTGGAAGGACTTCTACCGCGCATGCCGGGAGGTGAGCGTATGACCGCGCCCGACACCTCCCGCGCCGGGCGGGGAGGCGGCGGCAGCGGGCCCCTGCTCCTGGGTGTGCGGCACCACGGGCCCGGTTCGGCCCGGGGCGTGCGGGCAGCCCTGGAGGCGGCCCGCCCCCGGACGGTCCTGATCGAAGGCCCGCCCGAGGCGGACGCGCTGATCGCCCTGGCAGCCGACGAGGACATGCGGCCACCGGTCGCCCTCCTCGCCCACGCCGTGGACGAGCCCGGCCGCTCGGCGTTCTGGCCGTTCGCCGAGTTCTCCCCGGAATGGGTAGCCGTCCAGTGGGCCTTGGAGCACGACGTTCCGGCCCGCTTCATCGACCTCCCGGCGACGCACACGCTGGCCTGGCACGAGACGGCGGCCGACTCCCCGCCGCCCGAGCCGGCCGAGTCGCCCGGCCCGGCGGCTCCGCCCGGCACTTCCGGGACCCCCGCGGACCCGGACGCCGAGCAGACCGGGGCGCCGTCGGGCATCCCCGAGGCACGCGCGAGGGAGGACGCGCTGCGGATCGATCCGCTCGCCGTGCTCGCCGGCGTCGTCGGTTACGACGACCCCGAGCGATGGTGGGAGGACGTCGTCGAGCACCGGGCCGGGAGCACCTCCCGGGCCCTCAGAGGACGGGGACAGGGGGAGGACGATCACGCCTTCGCGCCGTTCGAGGCGCTGGCCGAGGCCATGGGAGCGCTGCGCGACGAGTACGGGTCCGGCGGCCATGACCGGGACCTGGTCCGCGAGGCGTACATGCGGATCCAGCTGCGCGCCGCACAGCGCGAGTTCGGAGACGACGTGGCGGTCGTCTGCGGAGCCTGGCACGTGCCCGCGCTGCGGCAGCGGACCACGGCGACCGCCGACCGGGCGCTGCTCAAGGGGCTGCCCAAGGTGAAGGCCGACATGACCTGGGTGCCCTGGACGCACCGGCGCCTGTCCCGCACCAGTGGGTACGGATCGGGGATCGAATCCCCGGGGTGGTACGGGCATCTGTTCAGCGCCCCCGACCGGCCCGTCGAGCGCTGGATGACCAAGGTCGCCGGGCTCCTCAGGGAAGAGGACAGGATCGTGTCGTCCGCGCACGTCATCGAGGCGGTTCGGCTCGCCGGCACGCTCGCGGCGATGCGCGGCCGCCCGCTCCCCGGCCTGTCGGAGACCACCGACGCGATACGGGCCGTCATGTGCGACGGCTCGGACGTACCGCTCGCGCTGGTCCACGACAAGCTGGTCGTCGGCGACGTCCTCGGGGAGGTGCCCGCTTCGGCGCCGGCCGTCCCGCTGCAACGCGACCTCACCCGTCTGCAGCGGAGACTGCGGCTCAAACCGGAGCCGCTGGAACGGGAGCTGGAGCTGGACCTGCGCAAGGAGACGGACGCGGCACGCAGCACGCTGCTGCACCGGCTCCGGCTGCTCGGCATCGACTGGGGCGAGCCCGCGAGGCCGACGCGCGCCGGCACCGGCACCTTCCGCGAGACCTGGCGGCTGCGCTGGGAACCGGAGCTGTCGGTGCGGGTCGCGGAGGCCGGGATATGGGGCACGACCGTGCTCGCCGCCGCCACGGCCAAGGCCGAGTCGGACGCCGTCGCCGCCGAACAGCTCGCCGACGTCACGGCGCTCGCCGAGCGGTGCCTCCTCGCGGAACTCCCCGACGCGCTCCCCGTGGCGATGCGTGTCCTCGCCGACCGGGCGGCCCTCGACACGGACGTCGGCCACCTCGCACAGGCACTCCCGGCACTGGTCCGCTCCCTGCGCTACGGCGACGTGCGCGGCACGGACACCCATGCGCTGGCCGAGGTCGCCGCGGGCCTCGCCGAGCGCGTCTTCGTCGGGCTGCCGCCCGCCTGCGCGTCCCTCGACGCCGATGCGGCGGCGGAGATGCGCCGCCACGTCGACGCCGTGCACGGCGCCGTCGGACTCCTCGACGAGCCCGGCGGAGCCCCGGCAGCGTACGACGGACCCGAGGCGGCGTACGACGGAACCGAAGTGGCGCACGGCGAAGCCGACGCGGCGCACGGCGGTGTCGAGCGGGCACATGGAGGCATACGGACGCGCTGGCACTCGGTGCTTCGCGTGCTCGCCCGGCGGGACACCGTGCCCGGAGTGATCCGCGGCCGCGGTACGAGACTGCTGCTCGACGACGCGCAGGTGGACGGCGACGAGGCCGGACGCCTCATGGCGCTCGCGCTCTCGCCGGGCACACCGCCGGCGGACGCGGCGGCATGGATCGAGGGGTTCGTCGGCGGCGGCTCGGGTGGCGGCATGCTCCTCGTGCACGACGAGCAGCTGCTGGCCCTCGTCGATGCATGGCTCACCGGAGTCTCCGCGGAGGCCTTCACGGACGTACTGCCGCTGCTGCGCCGTACGTTCTCGGCGTACGAACCGGGAGTGCGCCGCACCCTCGGTGAGCTGGTCCGCCGCGGGCCGGCTGGTGCTTCCGGCCCGGCCCACGGTGGCGGTGCGGCACCGCCCGGCTTCGCGCCGGAGCTCGATGGGCCGCGCGCGGACGCCGTGCTCCCGGTGCTGTCTCTGCTGCTCGGGCTGGACGACCCGGCAGAAGCAGACACGCCGATACCCGTGCCCGGCCCTGACGACGTTGCGTTCGCGGAGGCATCGAGATGAGTAAGGCTCTGAACACCGACACCGACACCGACACCGACACCGGTGCCGGCACCGGGACGATCACCGCTGTTGAGCGGACCGAAGAGCGGTTGCGGCGCTGGCGGCTCGTGCTGGGCGGGGATGCGGCGGACGGCACCGGCTGCGCGCTCACCGGGCAGGACGCGGCGATGGACGGCGCACTCGCCGCGCTGTACGGGAACGGTGAGCACCGGAACGGCAACAAGGCGCCCCGCGGCAGGGACCGTTCGGCGGGCCTCGGGGCGTCCGCGCCGTCCGTGGCCCGCTGGCTCGGCGACATCCGGACGTACTTCCCGTCCTCCGTGGTCCAGGTCATGCAGCGCGACGCGATCGACCGGCTGGGCCTGTCCACCCTGCTGCTCGAACCGGAGATGCTGGAGGCCGTGGAGGCCGACGTGCATCTCGTGGGGACCCTGCTCTCCCTCAACAAGGCCATGCCCGAGACGACGAAGGAGACGGCACGGGCCGTGGTGCGCAAGGTCGTCGAGGATCTCGAGAAGCGGCTCGCCACCCGCACCCGCGCCACCCTCACCGGGGCCCTCGACCGCAGCGCCCGGATCAGTCGGCCGCGCCACCACGACATCGACTGGAACCGCACCATCGCGGCCAACCTGAAGCACTATCTGCCGGAGTACCGGACGGTCGTGCCCGAGCGGCTGATCGGGTACGGGCGGGCCTCGCAGTCGGTCAAGAAGGAGGTGATCCTCTGCATCGACCAGTCGGGATCGATGGCGGCATCCGTGGTCTACGCCTCGGTGTTCGGCGCGGTGCTGGCGTCGATGCGGTCCATAGCGACCCGGCTCGTCGTCTTCGACACGGCCGTGGTCGACCTCACGGACCAGCTCGACGACCCCGTGGATGTCCTCTTCGGCACACAGCTCGGGGGCGGGACGGACATCAACAGGGCTCTTGCGTACTGCCAGTCGCAGATCACCCGGCCCCAGGACACGGTCGTCGTGCTCATCTCGGACCTCTACGAAGGGGGAATACGGAACGAGATGCTGAAGCGGGTCGCGGCGATGAAGGCGTCCGGAGTGCAGTTCGTCGCGCTGCTCGCGCTGTCCGACGAAGGGGCACCGGCGTACGACCGTGAGCATGCCGCCGCGCTCGCGGCCCTGGATGCGCCGGCCTTCGCCTGCACGCCCGATCTCTTCCCGGACGTGATGGCCGCGGCGATCGAAAGGCGCCCTCTTCCCATACCGGACATGACTACCCATCGGTAACGGGGGACTTGCGCAACCTCGGGAGTCCCGTGCGAGGATCGGCACATCGCCTGACGGAGCGTTGCGTTCCGGCCCGTCCCCTCGCACGGGAGGACCCTCCCCGATCTTGATGTCCCCAGCAGCTCTGCCCCTTGTCGCCCTGCGCGTTGTGCGCACGGCGGCTGGACGGCGTGCGCTGCGGGTGATGTTCCTGCTCGGGGGGTTGTTCGTGCTGGGTGTGATCTGCGGTGAGCGGGCGCATGCGGCGGAGTCCCGAACCGCCGCAGTCGTCAGCCCTGTTCGGGCACCCGAACAGGCGCTGTCTTCCGGACGAGCGGCGGAACCCGGACACATTCAAGTCTCCCACCAACCCCAGGTCTCCGAGCAGACGTCCTACCAGGCACATCGGGCCGTGCGCCCGGCCGTCAGGCCGGTCGCCGAGTCGGCCCTGGAGACGGTCGGCGGGGCAGTGGACAGGGCAGCCGACGTGCAGACCGGTGAAGGGGCCGGCGAGTCGGCCGCGCGGGCTGTCGGACGGCTGGTGGACACGGTCACGGGCGCGCTCTCCGCAGTGTCGCCGACGGCGGATCCCGACTGGCCGGACCTGCACGGGCTGCACGGGCTGCCTGGGCTCCCCGGGCTGCCGTCCCTGCCTGGTGGGGCGCTGCCCGGAGGCGACCTGGTACAGCCGCCGCAGAGTGGGGCTGCTGAGCAGCCCAGCAGCGAAGCCGCGGTGGAGGACGGCGCGGGGAAGTCGCCCGCGGCCGGGTATGGTCCGGCGTACGGCCCGCGCACCCAGGTCGGCGTTTCGGTCGGCTGTCTGACGGACCGCCACGACGGCGGTGCCGTGCGTCCTGAGCACGCTCCCGCCCGTACACCCGGTGGGGAACCGGCCGGGGCGATCGTCAACCAGTCGCTCTTCGACACCAGTTCACCGCGGCACGGCGATCTGCATGCCGCGTCGGTCGCGGAAGGCGCCCCGTTCCGGCTCGTGCCGGGCGGCATCGCGGCAACGGACGACGCGGACGTCCGCGACAGGCACCGCGACATCAACGAATTCCCCGGCTAGGGCAGCCCTTTCCCCGTTCGAGACCTGCCGCGCGGGGGCGGGACAGGTCTGCCCGCCGTCCGGACACCCCTCCCGTTCACCGGACGGATGCCGTCGGCCCGGTCCAGTTCAACTGACCGGGCCGGAAGAAGAATTCGACCTTCCGAAGGATCTGACGCAAGCATGCACAAGAACATCCGCCGTTCCATCGTGATAGCCGCCGGTGTCACGGGCGCGTGGGCTCTCGGCTCCGCCGTCGCCAGCGCCGACGAGCTGCCCGCGCACTCCCTCTCCGTGGCGGACACGCTCACCGACACGGTCGGGGAGGTCCAGGGCGAGGTCGCCGGTGTGCAGGACACGGTCTCCGATGTCACCTCCGGCACCGTCGCCAAGGCCGAGTCGACCGTGACGGACACCGCCGCCAAGGCGAAGTCCACCGCCGGTACGGCCACCGGTAAGGCGGCCGCTGCCCGGTCCGGCGCGACCGGTGCCGCTGCCGGTACGGCCGCCGGGGCCGAGTCCGCGGTCGCGGACACCGCCTCCCGGGCCGAGGCGAGCGCTCACGCCGAGGCCAAGGCGAAGACCAAGGCCGCCCACGCGGTGACGAACGCCGCGGACCGCGCCGAGCAGGCACGCGCGTACATCGACGCGCAGATCCCCGAGTACGACACGGCCACCTCGGCCGTTTCCCGGCAGGCGACCGCCGCGGAGGCTTCCGTGCACGCCACCGCGGAGGCCGCCACGACCGCGGTCGACGGCACACAGGACGACATCGACTACCTGTTCGGCCCGCTGTCCGCGTTCGCGCCGGAGCTCGAGAAGGCCCTCGCACTCACCCAGGCCCAGGCCCAGGCCCAGGTCCAGGGCAAGGCCGGGCAGGCCGTCTCCGCTGTGCAGAGCGCGGCCGGTCAGGTCGCCCACGAGGCCCAGGGCACTGCCGGGCACGCCGCGTACGAGGCCCGGGGTGCCGCCGGGCAGGTGACCTCCGGTGCGCAGAGCACCGCCGGTCAGGTGATCTACGGCGCCCAGGCCACCGCAGGCCAGGCGGCCCACACGGTCCGGACCACCGCAGGTCAGGCGGTCTACACCGCGCAGGCCACCGCCGCCCAGCTCCCCGCCGACGTGCAGGCCCGTGTCGACGGGGCTGTGGCGGCCGTTCCGGGTCACGTCCGCGGTGCGGTCGTGACCGCGACGCCGATCGTCGACGAGACCGCCGCGTCCGTGCTGCCGCCCGTCGCGGCCACCGCGGTGGACGGTGTGCTCCCGGTCGCCGGGCAGGCCGTCGGGGACGCGACCGTGCTGGCGGGCGGTGTCGTCGGCGACGTCCAGCCGTTCGCGAGCGGGGTCGTCGCCGAGGTCGCGCCGTTCGCGCAGGGTGTCGTGGGCGAGGTCGCGCCCTTCGCGCAGGGCGTCGTGAGCGACGACGTGCAGGCCTTCGTCGGCGGCGCCGTCGGCGCCGTGCGGCCGTTCGTGGAGACCGTCGTCGAGCAGGTGCAGCCCGTCGTGCACGGTGTCGGCAGCAGCGCCGACGGCCTCGCGTGGGGCGTCACGGGCGACGTTCACCCGTTCGCAGCAGGCATGGTCGACCAGGTGGATCCGTTCGCCACCGGCGTGGCCGGACAGGTCCAGCCGTTCGCGCAGGACCTGACGGCGACCGTCACCGCCGACGCGCAGCCGCTCGCCGGGAACGCGGCGACGGGCGCCCAGGGCCTCGCGGAGTCGGTCACCCCGGGCTGGGTGTCCTCCGCGTCCGAGGCCACCGCCGATTACTCCGACTACTCACTGTGATGTCCCGCTGGTACCCGAGTACGCGTCCGGCGCCTCACAGCACGTGACAGTCATGGACTGACCAGGAATTTACGTCCAGGAAACCAGCCTCAGCGGGCTGCGGGCGGCCCCCCGCGACACGGGAACGATGCGGGGGGACCGCCCTTTTTCCTGGCCCTGGGTTGCCTGACGGGCGCAGTCTGTGACCGGTATCACCGCTCGGGTGTGATCTGCGATTTATGGACAGCAGGCCTACGGCGATAACCTGCCAGACGGACATGCCGCGTGCCCGGACACCGTGTACGCCTCCCTAGTGACCCCTAGTGACAGCGGAAGTCACGTTGCCCTTCGCGGCACGCCCACGCAGAAAACGAACCGCGAGATCACTGATAGGGACGGACGCGCGTGGACCTGTTCGAGTACCAGGCGAGGGACCTCTTCGCCAAGCACGGTGTACCGGTGCTGGCCGGTGAAGTCATCGACACGCCTGAGGCGGCGCGCGCGGCGACTGAGCGCTTGGGCGGCAAGTCGGTAGTAAAGGCCCAGGTCAAGGTCGGTGGCCGTGGCAAGGCCGGCGGCGTGAAGCTGGCCGCCACCCCGGACGAGGCCGTCGCTCGCGCGACGGACATCCTCGGCATGGACATCAAGGGCCACACGGTCCACAAGGTCATGATCGCCGAGACGGCTCCGGAGATCGTCGAGGAGTACTACGTCTCCTTCCTCCTCGACCGTGCCAACCGCACCTTCCTCTCCATCGCCTCCGTCGAGGGCGGCATGGAGATCGAGGAGGTGGCGGCCACCCGCCCCGAGGCCGTGGCCAAGACCCCGATCGACGCCAACAAGGGTGTGACCCCCGAGGTCGCCCGCCAGATCGTCCAGGACGCCAAGTTCCCGGCCGCGGTCGCCGACAAGGTGGCCGACGTGCTGGTGACGCTGTGGGACGTCTTCGTCAAGGAGGACGCCCTCCTGGTCGAGGTCAACCCGCTGGCCAAGGTCGCCTCCGGTGACGTCATCGCCCTCGACGGCAAGGTGTCCCTGGACGCCAACGCAGAGTTCCGTCACGCGGAGCTGCACGCCGAGCTCGAGGACAAGGCCGCGGCCAACCCGCTCGAGGCGGCCGCCAAGGCCAAGGGCCTCAACTACGTCAAGCTGGACGGCGAGGTCGGCATCATCGGCAACGGCGCCGGCCTGGTCATGTCGACCCTGGACGTCGTCGCGTACGCCGGTGAGAACCACTCCGGCGTGAAGCCCGCCAACTTCCTCGACATCGGTGGCGGCGCCTCCGCCGAGGTCATGGCGAACGGCCTCGAGATCATCCTCGGCGACCCGGACGTCAAGTCCGTGTTCGTCAACGTCTTCGGCGGCATCACCGCGTGCGACGCGGTCGCCAACGGCATCGTGCAGGCCCTGGAGCTCCTCGAGTCCAAGGGCGAAGAGGTCACCAAGCCGCTGGTCGTGCGCCTCGACGGCAACAATGCCGAGCTGGGTCGCCAGATCCTGGACGACCGCAACCACCCGCTCGTGCAGCGTGTGGACACCATGGACGGTGCGGCCGACAAGGCCGCCGAGCTGGCTGCGAAGTAAGGGACGAGGGAAACCGACACCATGGCTATCTTCCTCACCAAGGAATCCAAGGTCATCGTCCAGGGCATGACCGGCTCCGAGGGCCAGAAGCACACCAAGCGCATGCTTGCTTCCGGCACGAACATCGTCGGTGGCGTGAACCCGCGCAAGGCGGGCACCACCGTCGACTTCGACGGCACCGAGATCCCGGTCTTCGGGTCGGTCGCCGAGGCGATCGAGAAGACCGGCGCCGACGTGACGGTCATCTTCGTCCCGGAGAAGTTCACCAAGGACGCGGTCCTCGAGGCGATCGACGCCGAGATCGAGCTCGCGGTCGTCATCACCGAGGGCGTCGCGGTCCACGACACCGCGCAGTTCTGGGCGTACGCGCAGTCCAAGGGCAACAAGACCCGCATCATCGGCCCGAACTGCCCGGGTCTGATCACGCCGGGTCAGTCGAACGCCGGCATCATCCCGGCCGACATCACCAAGCCCGGCCGTATCGGTCTCGTGTCCAAGTCCGGCACGCTGACCTACCAGATGATGTACGAGCTGCGTGACCTCGGCTTCTCGTCCTGCGTCGGCATCGGCGGTGACCCGATCATCGGCACCACCCACATCGACGCGCTGAAGGCGTTCCAGGACGACCCCGACACCGACCTGATCGTCATGATCGGCGAGATCGGCGGCGACGCCGAGGAGCGCGCGGCGGACTTCATCAAGGCCAACGTGACGAAGCCGGTCGTCGGCTACGTCGCCGGCTTCACCGCGCCGGAGGGCAAGACCATGGGTCACGCCGGCGCCATCGTCTCCGGTTCGTCGGGCACCGCCCAGGCGAAGAAGGAGGCGCTCGAGGCCGCGGGCGTCAAGGTCGGCAAGACGCCGACCGAGACGGCGAAGCTGGCTCGGGAGATCCTGGCGTAACGCTGGGCGCTGTGCCTTGGCTGTTGTGGCGGGCCCGTACCCCCTTGGGGGTGCGGGCCCGCCTGCTTATGCGGTCAGCCCACAGCGGTAGCGGCAGCTGTCCGCGCTGCTTTCAGTCCGGCTCGGGCGCGAGGCGTTGTGGGCCGTTGGCCGGGTTGGTGTGGAGGCGGTCGTGTAGGGATTTCTGGGCTTTTGTGAGGGGGGTCGGGCCCATGCGTGGGGGTACGCCGGTCACGGGCCTGCCGGGGGCCTGTGGGGGCTCGTAGTGGGTCGGTGCGGTCCACAGGGTGAGCGCCGTCGCGGCCGCGATGAGGGCTGTGGAAGCGATCGCCGCTCTCGTCCACAGGCAGGCCCGTCGCTCGCTGTCGGTGCGTACCTGCTCCGCCTTGGGCGTCTGCAGTTTCTCCGAGTCGGCCAGCTTGTTCAGGCGCCGGTGCAGCTCGGTGGGGGAGCTGAGTTCGGGAAGCTGTGAGGCGATCGCCTCGCGGGCGTGCAGCAGTCGGTTCGCCGTCGCCGGGGTGCTCGCCTCCGTCTCGGCAGCGGTCTCCGGCAGGTCGAGCCCGAGGCCGTCGTAGAGCAGAAGCGTGCGGCGGTACGACGGTGGCAGCTCCAGGAACGCGGCGAGCAGTCTGCGGTCGTCCGGGTCGGCGGGCGGTTCCTCGGGTCGGCGGTGGGAGCGGCGCAGCCGCAGCCGGTGCCACGGCGACACGGCGTACTCGTACGCCACAGCCCGCACCCATCCCGCGGGATCCGGGTCGACAGCGACCTCCGGCCAGCGGTACCAGGCCTGTTGGAAGGCCCACTCGACGGCCTCCCGCGCGAGGTCGCGCCGACCGCTGAGCAGGTACGCCTGGCGTACGAGGGAGGGGGCGCCGAACGCGTACAGGGCGTCGAAGGCGTCGGCCGGCCCGGTCCCGGTCCGGGTCGTGTCGGGGGCCGCGGTGTCGCCCTCACGGACGCTTCCGGACGGTGGAGGCAGGGTGTCAGGGTTCTGGCTCACCAGGCGCACCCCCGCCGTCCATAAAAATACATAAGCGTATTTTGAGCGACACATCCGGTATTGGCCTGTTACGCAGAGAAAGTGCGTGTCGTTGGCACCATGGGGCCGTGCCCCGTGTGACCGATCGCAGCCCGTCGCCGTCCCGGCGGCCGTTCTCGTCCGCGTCCTCGTCCCGCTTCCGGTCCTCCTCTTCCTCGCCGCCGCGATCCTTGTCTTCCTCTTCGGCGCTCTCCCGGGTGCTCGAGCGCTTTCCCGCGAGCCTGGGCGGGGCTCTCCTGGGCGGTGCCCTTGCGGCGGGGCTGAGCCTGGGTTCGCTCGCGGTGATCGTCACGTTGTTGTGGATCACCTCCCCTTATCCGGACAGCGGGCCCGGTGGAGCGCTGCATGTCGCCGCCGCGCTGTGGCTGCTCGCGCACGGCGTGGAACTGGTCAGGACCGACACGCTCTCGGGGGTGCCCGCGCCGGTGGGCGTCACGCCGCTGCTGCTGCTCGTCCTGCCGGTGTGGCTGGTGCACCGGGCGGCGCGGGATGCGGCGGAGCAGGATGCGGTGGAGGTGCAGCCGGTGCGGCAGGCGGTGCGGCAGCAGGCGCGCCAGCCGGCGCGGACGGCGAGGGTGCGGCTGCTGGTCGCATGGTGCGGTGTCGTTGTCGGATACCTGCTGGTCGGTGCGGGCGTCGCCGTGTATGCGGCGGGCGGGGAACTGCGTCCGTCGTGGGTGGGTCTCGCCCTCCGCCTTCCTGCGCTGGTCGGGGTGGCGAGTGGGGCCGGGGTCTGGACCGCGTGTGGCCGTCCCCGCGGGCCTTTGAGGGCTGCTGCGTGCCGGGCGCTGGGCCTGCTGGGGCTGCCCCGGGAGGCTGTGCGGCGGGCCGTCGACGGTGCTCTTCCCGATGCCGGTGCGGCGGCAGCGAACCGGTCGGGGATCGCGGTCGCCGCGCGCGCCGCCACCGCCGCGACGGTGGTGCTCGTCGGCGGTGGCGCACTGGTCGTCGCCCTGTCGCTGGGATGGCACGCGGGTGCGACCCGGGACTCGTTCCTGCAGCTCACGGACGTATGGTCCGGGCGGTTCGCGGTGCTGCTGCTGGTGGCCGCGCTGATGCCGAACGCCGCGGTGTGGGGGGCGGCGTACGGGCTGGGGCCGGGGTTCGTGCTCGGCGCCGGGAACGTCGTGGCGCCGCTGCCGGTGGGCTTGGTGGGCACGGTGGGCTTCTTGGCCGGACCTGCCGGTCCGGCTGGTCCTGCCGGTTCGCCTGGTTCGGCTGGTTCCACCGGTGTGCAGGCGTTGCTGCCGCCGTTTCCGCTGCTGGCCGCGGTGCCGCGCGAGTCGCCCGGGGGAGCGGCCGGACTCGCCGGGCTGGTCGGGACCCTGCTGGCCTGGGCGGTCGTGCTGGTGCCGGTGGCCGCCGGTGTCACGGTCGCCTGGTTCACGGTGGGGGCGGCTGCGCCTGCGAAGGGGGAACGGGGCGACGCGGGGCCCCCGGGGTGGACGGTGCTGACCGTCATGGGTGCCTCGGGGCTTTGCGGAGTGGCCATGGCGGGGCTGGCCGCCCTGGCCGGAGGGCCGATGGGGGTGAATGAGCTGGCCGAGTTCGGGCCCGTGTGGTGGCAGGTGGGGGCGGCGGGGGTGGTGTGGACTGCCGGAGTGGGGGTGCCGGTGGGGCTGGGCCTGCGGGCGTGGCGAACGCGACCGCCGAGGACGGCTTCGGCCGGGAGCCGGTGGCGAAGGGTCTGGCGAGCGCCGTGGGGTTGGGTTGCGCGGGTGCGGATGCCGCGGGCGCGGATGCCGCGGGTGCGGATGCCGCGGGCGCGGATGCCGCGGTGGGGGCGGAGGGTGCCGGGGGGCGAGGGCGCCGCGGAGGGTGCGGAGTTCGAGCCGTACGACTTTCTGCCCGTGGAGGAGGGGGAGCCGGTCTGGTACGACGATTCCGCGTGGGCCTCGGGGGCGCCGTCGCCGCCTCCGGATGGGTCCCGTTGACGGCGCCTTCGGGACGGTGGGGGCTGGGCGCCACGTCCCCTTCGGCACGTACGCGGCTTCCGGCCGGTGGCCGGTACCGCCTTTGCGGCAGCCCCGCGGGGCTCAGCCCCGCGTCCCCAGCAGCGGCCGGACCTGTTCCGGCAGCAACCGCTCGCACGACTGCTTCGCAGAGTTCGTGAGGGCATCGCTCACGCACGTGTAGTAGTCCCGGTACACGACCTGCGCCGCGAACATCGCCGCCACCATGGCCAGCGCCAGCGCCCCCGTCACCAGACCGCTGATCGCCGCCGTCGTCTGCGGCTTCGGGCCGGCGGCGGGCCCCGGTGCCGGTGCCGGAGCCGTCGGGTCCGGGGTGCGCGGCTTGGCGCGCAGGGAGCTGATCCCCCAGTACAGCGCCAGCACGCCGAGCAGCAGTGCCACGTACGGCCAGCTGAAAAGCGCGAAGAAGAAGGCCCACATGCCGGAGAGCAGCGCGTAGCGGGCGCGGCGCTGTACGGGGTCCGTGGGGTCCCAGCGCATGCCGGACGGGCCCTCGGGGCCGCCGCCCTGGCCGCCGGGCCGCTCGCCGAACCCGCCGGGGGAGCGGCCCGGCTGCTGGTCGCTCCACTGGCGGCCCCACGGGGAGCGCCCGGAGTCCTTCTGGCTCGAGTCCTGCCCGTTCGGGTTGTGGCGGGGCTGCCACGGGCGGTCCGGCGTGCCCTCTGCCGGTGGCGCGAAGGGATTGTCGTCCTGTGCGGGCTTCTGGCCGGCGCCCTGTGAGCCCTTCGCGTCCCCGCCCTCCGGCGAGGCCGGCGGCGGGGTGGGCCGGCGATCCCGCAGCAGCGTCGAGCCGTGCCGCTCCCCTCCCGTCGCGAACCCGTAGGCAGAGGGTCCCTGCGTGAGCCCGTACGCGATGGACAGCGGGAGGCGGAGGCTTCGGCCCGGCATCAGGTCCGGCATCAGGTGTGCGTCTTCCCCTTGGTCGATCTTGCGTCGATCTGGTGGCAGTTCTTCCGGGCGTCTTACCCGGTCCCTGGGCGCCCTGCGGCGTGTCGGGGTGCGGATCCTCCCCAGACGCTACCTTCCGGCCACGCCCCCGTCCCCCGGGGGCCGCCCCATGTGCCGGTATCGTTGCTGACGGTCGGCCGCTTCGTAGAGTTCCCCGTATCGAGGGACGCGAAGCTTTCGTACGACCGTACAAAGACAGCTCCTGTGAGAAAGGGCCCCGCCGTGGCCGCCAAGCGCCTCGTCGTGCTGGTCTCCGGATCAGGTACGAATCTGCAGGCTCTGCTCGATGCCATCGCGGCGCAGGGAGCGGAGGCTTATGGGGCGGAGGTCGTCGCCGTCGGCGCCGACCGCGACTCCATCGCCGGGCTCGAACGCGCCGAACGCGCCGGCCTGCCGACATTCGTGCGGAAGGTGAAGGACTACGAGGGCCGGGAGGCGTGGGACGCGGCGCTCACCGAGGCCGTCGCCGCGTACGAGCCGGATCTCGTGGTCTCCGCCGGATTCATGAAGATCGTGGGGAAGGAGTTCCTCGCGGCGTTCGGTGGCCGGTTCGTGAACACCCATCCCGCGCTGCTGCCCAGTTTTCCCGGAGCCCACGGTGTGCGCGACGCCCTCGCGCACGGCGTCAAGGTCACCGGATGCACCGTCCACTTCGTCGACGACGGCGTCGACACCGGCCCGATCATCGCTCAGGGCGTGGTCGAGATCCGGGACGAGGACGACGAGAGCGCTCTGCACGAGCGCATCAAGGAAGTCGAGCGAAGGCTGCTCGTCGAGGCCGTGGGGCGTCTGGCCCGCGACGGCTTTCGCATTGAGGGACGAAAGGTAGTTATCCCGTGACCGCCGAAGGTACGCAGGGGACCCAGGACACGAAGCGGGCCATCCGCCGGGCGCTGGTCAGCGTCTACGACAAGACGGGGCTGGAGGAGCTCGCGCGCGGGCTGCACGAGGCGGGCGTCGAGCTCGTCTCGACCGGGTCGACCGCGGCGAAGATCGCCGCGGCCGGGGTTCCGGTCACCAAGGTCGAGGAGCTGACGGGCTTCCCCGAGTGCCTCGACGGCCGGGTCAAGACGCTGCACCCGCGCGTGCACGCCGGGATCCTCGCCGACCTGCGGCTCGAGGACCACCAGCGGCAGCTCGCCGAGCTGGGCGTGGAGCCGTTCCAGCTGGTGATCGTCAACCTCTACCCGTTCCGCGAGACCGTCGCCTCCGGCGCCTCGCCCGACGAGTGCGTCGAGCAGATCGACATCGGCGGCCCGTCCATGGTCCGCGCCGCCGCCAAGAACCACCCGTCCGTGGCCGTGGTCACCAGCCCCGAGCGGTACGGCGACGTGCTCGCCGCCGTCCGCGACGGCGGCTTCGACCTGGGCGCCCGCAAGCGGCTCGCTGCTGAAGCGTTCCAGCACACGGCCGCGTACGACGTCGCGGTCGCCTCCTGGTTCGCGTCCGAGTACGCGCCGGTCGACGAGTCCCGCTTCCCCGACTTCCTCGGTGCCACCTTCGAGCGCAAGAACACCCTGCGCTACGGCGAGAACCCGCACCAGGAAGCCGCGCTGTACGTGGACGGCACGGGCGGTCTCGCCGAGGCCGAGCAGCTGCACGGCAAGGAGATGTCGTACAACAACTACACGGACACGGACGCCGCGCGCCGTGCCGCGTACGACCACGACGAGCCCTGCGTCGCGATCATCAAGCACGCCAACCCCTGCGGCATCGCGATCGGCGCGGACGTCGCCGAGGCGCACCGCAAGGCGCACGCCTGCGACCCGCTGTCCGCGTTCGGCGGCGTGATCGCCGTGAACCGGCCGGTGTCCAAGGAGATGGCCGAGCAGGTCGCCGAGATCTTCACCGAGGTCATCGTCGCGCCCGGGTACGAGGACGGCGCGCTCGAGGCCCTCACCAAGAAGAAGAACATCCGCGTCCTGCGCGCGGAGGGCTCCCCGGCCAACCCGGTCGAGATCAAGCACGTCGACGGCGGCGCGCTGCTGCAGGTCACCGACCGGCTCCAGGCCGACGGCGACGACCCGGCCACCTGGACCCTCGCCACCGGTGAGGAGCTGTCCGAGGCCGAGCTCGCCGAACTGGCCTTCGCCTGGCGGGCCTGCCGCGCGGTGAAGTCCAACGCGATCCTGCTCGCCAAGGACGGCGCATCCGTCGGCGTCGGCATGGGCCAGGTCAACCGCGTCGACTCCGCGAAGCTCGCCGTCGAGCGGGCCGGCGCAGAGCGGGCCCAGGGCTCGTACGCCGCGTCGGACGCGTTCTTCCCGTTCCCCGACGGCCTGGAGATCCTCACCGAGGCGGGCGTCAAGGCCGTTGTCCAGCCCGGCGGTTCGGTCCGCGACGAGCTGGTCGTCGAGGCCGCGCAGAAGGCGGGCGTGACGATGTACTTCACGGGTACGCGGCACTTCTTCCACTAAGGGTCAGGGCACCACATACGGCGAAGGGGCCCCGCGTCACGCGACGCGGGGCCCCTTCCGGGTGCCAGGGGCGACTCGGTCCCTGTGGCTCAGTGGCGCGTGCGGCTCAGTAGCGCGGGCGCTTGAACCAGGCGGCGCCGTCGGACTTGGCCACGAACACGACGATCAGGATGCCGGCGATCAGCGTCAGAATGCCGATCGGCAGCTGGAAGAGGCCACCCACGATGACGAACGAGCCGTAGATGATCGCGCACACGCGCGTGCCGTTGGCGCCGTTGCCGAACTTCAGCGCCAGCACGGCGCCGAGCGCGGCGAAGACGAAGGCCAGGACCGCGACGAACACCACGACGCCCTTGCCGATGCTGGAGATGGTGTCGGTGTCGGAGCTGGACAGGCCCGCGGAGCTCACCGCGTCGTCGATGGCACCGAGCTGCGTGAGGGCGTAGATGGCGCTGGCGATCTGGAGAGCGACCAGCACCCACAGGATGATGCGCGCGGCCTTGATGCCGCCGGGCATCGTCACGGGCGCGGCGGCGTAGCCGGCGCCGTACGGCTGCTGCACCGGCGGGGCCGCCGGGTAACCGCCGTAGCCCTGCTGGGGCGGGACACCCTGGGGAGCCTGCTGGGGATAGCCGTAGCCGGGCTGCGGCTGCTGCTGGGGCGGGGTCCCGTAGGGATTGTTCGGGTCGCCGAAACTCATGGCGGTATTTCCTCCGTTGCTAGCGCGGGGACGACGCGGCTCGCTCGGAGGAAGGTTGTACAGAGCGGTCCATCCCCCCGGCGCTGTCCGCGGCACTGTGTCGCTCATCGTTCTTCAGCCGTCGCGTAGTTGTCCAGCCGCATTCCGCATGTGTTGTGCAAGTGCAATCTCGCCGATCATGGAGAAAAGGTGCGGCTCACCGGTGTTCGGAGGTGCCGGGGCCGGAGCGGAGAGATGTCAGGGCCGGAAGGGAGGGGCCCGGATTGGAACCCGGACCCTGTCATCCGCGAGGATGGGGACATGACTGCCCAGATTCTCGATGGCAAGGCCACCGCTGCCGCGATCAAGTCCGACCTGGCCGCCCGTGTCGCGGCCCTGAAGGAGAAGGGCGTCACGCCCGGCCTCGGTACGCTGCTGGTCGGGGACGACCCGGGCAGCCAGAAGTACGTCGCGGGCAAGCACCGCGACTGCGCCCAGGTCGGCATCGCCTCCATCCAGCGTGAACTGCCCGCCTCCGCCACCCAGGAGGAGATCGAGGCGGTCGTACGCGAGCTCAACGACGACCCCGCCTGCACCGGCTACATCATCCAGCTGCCGCTGCCCAAGGGCATCGACGAGAACCGCGTCCTCGAGCTGATGGACCCGGCCAAGGACGCCGACGGACTGCACCCGATGAACCTCGGCCGTCTCGTCCTGAACGAGCCGGCCCCGCTGCCCTGCACCCCGTACGGCATCATCCGGCTGCTGCGCCAGCACGGCGTGGAGATCAAGGGCGCCGAGGTGGTCGTCGTCGGCCGCGGCGTCACCATCGGCCGGCCCATGCCGCTGCTGCTCACGCGCCGCTCGGAGAACGCGACGGTGACGCAGTGCCACACCGGTACGCGGGATCTGTCCGCGCACCTCCGGCGCGCGGACATCATCGTCGCCGCGGCCGGTGTGCCGCACCTGATCAAGCCCGAGGACGTCAAGCCCGGCGCGGCCGTCCTCGACGTCGGCGTCTCCCGCGACGAGAGCGGCAAGATCGTCGGGGACGTCCACCCGGGCGTCGCCGAGGTCGCCGGCTGGCTCTCGCCCAACCCGGGCGGCGTCGGCCCGATGACCCGGGCCCAGCTCCTCGTCAACGTCGTGGAGGCCGCGGAACGCTCCGTCGCCGGCTGACCGTCCCGTACGGTCGAACCGACGGGTGGCGGCACCTGGGAACGGAACGCAGGGCGAGCGGACGAGCGCAGAGGCAGACAGACGCATGAACGCAGAGGCGAGCGACGAGTCCCGGACCGCCGAGGACACCGGCACCGGGCACCCGGACCGGGCCGCCCGGCGGCCGGTGGAGGACGCTGGGCGGTCGGCGCGCGATGCCGGCCGGCCGGTGGCGGCGGAGCCCGCGTCGGCCGAGGACCGGGTGCGGGAGGCGCCGTCGGAGACGGCCGCGGGTCGGGTGCGGGACGCGGAGTTTCTTCTCGCGGGGGACGTGACGCGGGCTGCGGGGTCTGCTGCGTCTGCCGGGGCTGTCGCTGAGGCGGTGCCCGCCGTCCAGCAGGCGTCGGCCGTGGAGCCGTCGGGCGTGGATCCGGTGTCGGCCGTGGCGCCGTCGGGCGTGGCGGCCGTGTCTGATCCGGCTGCAGAGCGTTCGCAGGGCGAGGAGTGGGAACTGCGCGCCGAGCCGGCGCAGGGCGGTGAGCGTGTGCGCGACGCGAACTCCGGGTCCGACGCCCCGACCGGCGCGGTCGCCCGGCCCGCGGCAGACGGTGACGAGCCGATTGCCCCGGGAGCGGTCAGTGCCCCCGGCCCAGGCGGGCGGCCGCGGCGCGCCTCGCGGCGCTTCCCCCTGTTCACGCACGACACGGCCCGCCCTGAGGGCGGCGGCCGGGCGGCCTCCGGGGACGCCCCGGCCCCCGCCCGCCAGTGGCCCATGCTCTCCGTGCTGGCGTTGGTCGGTCTCGGCCTCCTGCTGACCGCGTTCGACGTGTTCCGCATCGGCACGATGGTGATCGGCGTCGCGCTGATCGCGGGCGCCGTCATGCGCTGGACGCTGCCCTCCGTGGGCATGCTGGCGGTGCGCTCGCGCTTCACGGACATGGTGACCTACGGCGTACTGGGCGTGGCCATCGTGCTGCTCGCGCTGATGGTGCAGCCGCATCCGGTGCTGGAGATCCCGTTCCTGGACGAGACGTTGCACTTCACGGTCAGCTGAAAAAGTCAGCGGACGGCGGCCCGTCCTCTCCCCGTGGAGAGGACGGGCCGCCGCGTTCACGCCTCGCCGACGCCGATCACCACCACACGCCCGCGCGCAGCTTCGCCCACGTGTGCGGGCCCACCTGGCCGTCCACGGAGATACCGGCCTCCTGCTGGACCTTCTTCACGGCCGTGTAGGTCTTCTGCCCGAACTTGCCGTCGGCCTCGAGCCAGGTCGGGTAGGAGGTGTTGTAGTTGATCAGGCACTGCACTTCCTTGATCCGCTGCTTTGCGGCGGCGCCGGTCTGACCGGCCTTGGTGAGCTTCGTCCCGTTGTAGTAGCCGCAGGAGTACCGCGCTCCTGCCTCCTGTCCGGCGGAGGCGGGTGCCTTCTGCGGGGTGGTGGCTCCGGCGGCCGGGCCGCTGAGGGCGAGGCCGGTGCCGAGGGCGACGGTGGCCGCGGCCAGGGCGAAGCGCTTGCGAGCGATCATGGTGGGGTCCTCCCGTTTCGACTGCCAGGGGCGGACGGATGATCCGCGCCGCCCGGTCTGGGAACCGAGATTGCTGAAGCCCGCAGCGGACTGCCAGCGTGACCGTCGGAGCGGGGAGATCGTTGGACGTCTCAGGCACTGACCTGCTGGGACACGCCGTCCCAGGACGTGGGTGTGGGACGAGGGGCACCGTCCTTGCCGGGCCTCTGTCAGGACTCTGCAGGGTCCGTCCCGGGTCCGCGCCCGGTCCCTGCCGGGTAACGGAGCCGACTGAGCCGCAACCGATTCGGGGGCGGGCACTCGTCCATAGATCTGACGGAATATCAGGTGCGTGGGTGCGTACGCGCGTACGCGCCGGGAAATCACGGGGGGTGACATGGCGCGCTGGAAGGAACTGCCTGACGCGATCGACCACCGCGAGCGGCAGCTCGTCGTTCAGCTGCGACGGCTGAAGGACCGCAGCGGTCTGAGCCTGGCCGCGCTGGCGGCCAAGACCACGTACAGCAGCTCGTCGTGGGAGCGCTACCTCAACGGCAAGAAGCCGGTGCCGAGGGACGCCGTCGAGCAGCTCGCACGGGTGTGTGACGCCGACGCGACGCGGCTCCTGGTGCTGCACGAGGTGGCGGCCGGTGCGCGGTCCTCCACGCAGGACACGGCGCCCGACGGGGACGGCGGCGCGGGGCCGGGCGGTGACGACAGCGGCTCCGGCGCCGGGGTGACGGCCGTACCGGACGACGGCGTTCGGGCAGACCGCGTTCAGGCGCCGGCCCCCCGCTTCCCGCGTCGGCTTCTCGCCGCCGCCGCGCTCGTCGTGGCGGTGTCCTTCCTTGCCGGAGCCGCCACCGGCGTTCTCTGGCAGCGGGAGACGAGCACCGACGCCCGCCCGGGGACGGCGCCGGTCCCTGGCGGCTACCGGCTCGGCCAGTCCTACACCTGCGACGTCAGCCGCGAGGACGGCAAGCTGTACGCGGGCCACGGCACCAGCAGCGCGGTGTTGCTCGACATCAACAGCACCGGCTGGGACGTCGTCGAGGCGCAGTGCCTGCTCCGCCACCACGGGCAGGACCCGGGGGAGACCGACGGCCGCTACGGGCAGCGGACCAGGGAATCGGTCGTCGCGTTCCAGAAGGAGCGAGGGCTGGTCCCCGACGGGATCGTGGGACCGGACACCTGGGGGGAGCTGCGCAAGTGAACAGCACCCCCGAGTCGTCGCCCGAGGCCGTCCAGCTCGTCCGTGAACTGCGCAGGTTGCGGGAGTCCGCAGGGCTGAGCCTCGCCGGGCTCGCGGCACGCACGGCCTACAGCAAGTCCTCCTGGGCGCGCTATCTGGGCGGCGATCAGCCGGTGCCGCGCGGTGCGGTCGAGGCGCTGTGCCGGGTTGCGGGCGAGCGGCCCGGACGTCTGATCGCGCTCTGGGAGCTCGCCGACGCGGAGTGGAGCGGCCGGGCCCGCACGACCGCCCCACGGGATCAGGGGGCGGCGCAGCCGCGGACGGCCGCGGCACAGGACTCCGCCGACCCGCCGGCCCGGTCGCGGGCCTGGCCGCGGCCGGGCCCGAAGGGCGTACTCCTCGCCGTCGTCGCGGCGGCGACGCTTGCGGCGGCAGGAGCAGGCGTGGCTCTGGTGCGGGGAGGCAAGGCGCCGGGGGAGCCCGCGCAGGACACGGCCCCTGCCACGTACATGCCTGGCTGCACGGGGCGGACGTGCGAGGGCAAGAGTCCCGTGGCCATGGGGTGCGGCGGTGCGGCGGCCATGGTGAAGTCGCTGGTCGTGCACACCGCGGGCGGCGGGCAGCGGGTGGAGATCCGCTACGGCACGGTGTGCCGGGCCGTGTGGGCGCGGGCGTCGCATCTGCGCAGGGGAGACCGGGTGGAGCTGACCGTGCGAGGCGGCCCCGCGAAGGCGATCCGGGCTCGCCCGGAGGACGAGGACGAGTACGTCTCCACGACGATGACGCCGGTCGGCGACCCGCAGGGGACCCGCGTCTGTCTGCTGCCGGCGCGAGGTGCCAGGGAGTGTGTCGAGGTCTGAGCCTCCTCCTGCGGTCCCCGGCCCGCGCCTCCTGCGGTCCCCGGCCCGCGCCTCCTGCGGTCCCCGGCCCGCTCCTTCCGCGGCTCCTGGTTCGCTCCTCCCGCGGCTCCCAAATCCCTTTCCGCGGGCGGCGTCCGTCCCCTCCCCCGAGGGAGGACGGACGCCTGTCCCTGCGCTCAGAGTCATGGACGCGACAGGAAGGATCAAGGGATGCCTGGTGGCTGTGGCACGGAAGTGACGCTTCCGCAACGGTGTTCGCATGCGGCGGCTTGTCCGGGTGCGGCACCCGAATGTGGATCGCCCAGGCCCACTTGCGGCCCCACATGCATTCTGTGTGACGATGTGCCGACAAGTTCAAGGATTTACGACCATCGCTCACGACAGCGGCGCTAACGTGAGCAATCGGACGCCTTGTGGGCCCTCGGGGTCCACCAGGATGTCCCCGACTCGAACAAGGATTTTGTCCATTAGTTCGGGGTACCGATGGAAAATTGGACCGGAGACCATCGGGAGTGCAACGGTGCACGCCGGTGGCTCGAATGCTCCGGTGCGCCCCCATTCCGGGAACTGAGATCCCGGCCCGGCGCATCTCTCTGGGTAGTGAGAACGAGGGCCGGGCAGAGGCAGCACCGGCGGGGCGAGTGCGGGGGGACAGGGCACGTTTCGGGGGTAAGAGGGGGGAAGCAATGCCTCGTTGGAGGGAGCTGCCGCAGGAGCTCGATCCGCAGGTCAGGGAGTTTGCCAGCCAGCTGCGCAGGCTCGTCGACCGGAGCGGATTGAGCATCGCCGCGGTGGCGGACCGCACGGGCTACAGCAAAACGTCGTGGGAGCGATATCTGAACGGCCGGCTGCTCGCGCCCAAGGGCGCGATCGTCGCGCTGGCCGAGGTGACCGGCACCAATCCCATCCATCTGACGACCATGTGGGAGCTCGCGGAGCGCGCCTGGAGCCGCTCCGAGATGCGCCACGACATGACCATGGAGGCGATCCGGATATCCCAGGCGCGCGCCGCGCTCGGGGAGTTCGGGCCGACCCCGGTCAAGAGCAAGAACGGCCGTACGGCGCAGAAGAGCGCCACTGTCGGGGCGGCAGGCACGGTCGCGGGCGTGGCCGGCCCCGCCGGGGTGGCGCCCAGCGTCCCGCCTCAGCCCTCCGCGCCTGACGTGGAGGGAGTCGCGGCGGGAGACGGCCGCGGTTCCGTCGTCGCGCCGCCAGGGCACCCCGGCGGCCCGGTGGGCACGGGGCCCGGCCCCGGCGGCTCGCCCGACCGGCAGCGGCGGGGGCGCAAGCTGACGATGTTCCTCGCGGGCGTCGTGGGCGCGCTCATAGTGATCGCGGCGGCCGTCCTGCTCGTCAATCCCGGCGACGACAGCAAGGGCGGCAGCGAAGCCAAGGCGCCCTCGGCGACGCCGACCACCAGCAACGCGAACCTGCCGGAAGGCGTCCAGTGCAGCGGCAAGGGCTGTGCGGGCAAGGACCCGGAGGTCATGGGCTGCGGCGGCGAACTGGCCAGGACCACCACCAGCGTCACGGTGGGCACGGCCCTCGTCGAGGTCCGCTACAGCAAGACCTGCGGTGCGGCCTGGGCGCGCATCACCCAGGCGGCCGCCGGCGACAAGGTCCAGATCACGTCCGGATCCGCCAAGCAGAACGGCACGGTCGACGCCGACGCCGACGCGTACACACCGATGGTGGCCGTCAAGGACGCCACCGACGCGAAGGCCTGCGCCACCCTGAAGTCGGGTCAGGAGGGCTGCACCAACTAGGACTTCACGCTGAAGACTTCACACGGAGAGGCGCATCGTGACGTCGTCAGCGCAGGTCCGCGGAAAGTAAGCCGAACGAGTTCAGGGAATGGGGGCATGCCTGCCGCGGTCCGGGGCAGGCGGACAGTACCCCCACGGGAGTGCGGTGCTGTCAGGGAAACACCCCTCGCACCTCCGGCACCCCCACGGCGGCCGCCATCGCCCAGCTCTCCCGGGGCGCAGGCGGCCGCCGTTTCTCTGTGCGGCGGCGTGTCGCAGAGGTGCCCGTATCGGTGTATGTGTGCCGGGCCACAGGGGTGTGGGGGGCCAGCGCGCCCGGGGCGCGATAGCCTGACCGATGGATCTCTTGATGCCAAGAGATCGATCAAAAACCGCTGTCCTACGGAGATCGCCATGACCCGCACTCCCGTGAATGTCACCGTCACCGGCGCGGCCGGCCAGATCGGCTACGCGCTGCTCTTCCGCATCGCCTCCGGTCAGCTGCTCGGCGCGGACGTGCCGGTCAAGCTGCGTCTGCTCGAGATCACCCCGGCGCTGAAGGCCGCCGAGGGCACCGCCATGGAGCTGGACGACTGCGCGTTCCCGCTCCTCCAGGGCATCGACATCTCGGACGACCCGAACGTCGCCTTCGACGGTGCGAACGTGGCCCTGCTCGTCGGCGCCCGCCCCCGCACCAAGGGCATGGAGCGCGGCGACCTCCTCTCGGCCAACGGCGGCATCTTCAAGCCCCAGGGCAAGGCCATCAACGACCACGCCGCGGACGACATCAAGGTCCTCGTCGTGGGCAACCCGGCCAACACCAACGCCCTCATCGCCCAGGCCGCCGCTCCGGACGTACCGGCCGAGCGCTTCACCGCGATGACCCGCCTCGACCACAACCGCGCGCTCACCCAGCTCGCGAAGAAGACGGGCACCACGGTCGCCGACATCAAGCGCCTGACCATCTGGGGCAACCACTCCGCGACCCAGTACCCGGACATCTTCCACGCCACGGTCGCCGGCAAGAACGCCGCCGAGGTCGTGAACGACGAGAAGTGGCTGGCCGAGGACTTCATCCCGACCGTCGCCAAGCGCGGCGCCGCGATCATCGAGGCCCGTGGCGCGTCGTCGGCCGCCTCCGCCGCCAACGCCGCCATCGACCACGTCCACACCTGGGTCAACGGCACCGCCGAGGGCGACTGGACCTCCATGGGCATCCCGTCGGACGGCTCCTACGGCGTCCCGGAGGGCCTGATCTCCTCCTTCCCGGTCACCACCAAGGACGGCAAGTACGAGATCGTCCAGGGCCTGGACATCAACGAGTTCTCCCGCGCCCGCATCGACGCCTCCGTCAAGGAGCTCGAGGAGGAGCGCGAGGCGGTCCGTTCGCTCGGCCTCATCTGAGCCGCGCCACCGCTGACCAGCACCGACGGAAGGCCTCGGTCCGTTACAGGACCGAGGCCTTCCGCGTACGGGGTTGTCACAGGACTGCAATGCGGTGTGCATGGATGTAACGGCACAGAGCCATGGATGATCAATAACATGACCGATCGCCGCAGATTTCTTGCCGGTTCGGCCGCGACCCTCGGGCTCGCCACACTGGCCGGGTGCTCATCGGAGGGGAAGGACACCGCCACCGGCGGGGACTCCGGCACCGGCCCCGCCCCTGCTTCCGCGAAGCCCGCCGTCGCACGCCGCGAGGGCCGCCCGAACCTCGTCGTCATCCTCGCCGACGATCTCGGGTACGGCGAGGTCGGAGCGTACGGTCAGAAGATCATCAGCACCCCGCGGATCGACCGGCTTGCCGCCGAGGGCCTTCGCTTCACCTCGGCCTACTCACCGGCACCGGTCTGCGCCCCCTCGCGCTGCTCGCTGCTCACCGGTCTGCACAGCGGCCATGCGACAGTACGCCAGAACCCGTTCCACGGGCCGCAGGGGTCCCTCACCGCGACCGACACCACCTTCGCCGAGGTGCTGCGCGCCCGCGGCTACCGCACCGCCGTCATCGGCAAGTGGGGGTTCGGCCCGGAGGAGGCCGGTCAGCCCAGCCACCCCAACTCCCGCGGGTTCGAGGAGTTCTACGGCTATATCGGCCACCGCCACGCCCACGACTACTTCCCGGCGTATCTCTGGCACAACGGCGAAAAGGTGGCTCTGGACGGGCGGACGTACAGCCCCGATCTCATCCAGGCACGCGCGCTCGAATTCATCGCGCGCCACGCGGACGAGCCGTTCCTGCTGTATCTGGCGCCCACCGTGCCGCATGCGCCGAGCGTCGTGCCGGACTTCGGGGAGTACGCCGGCAAGCCCTGGCCGGACGCGGACAAGGGGCACGCCGCGCAGGTCACGTACTTCGACACCCTCGTCGGCCATGTCACCGACAAGCTGACCGCGCTGGGCATCGCCCGCGACACCGTCGTGCTCGTGGCCAGCGACAACGGCCCGCACGAGGAGGGCGGCGTCGACCCGGACCTGTTCGACGCCAACGGCCCGCTGCGCGGCTACAAGCGGAACCTGTACGAGGGCGGCATCCGCACGCCGCTGATCGCCTGGGGCCCCGGCCGTATCGCCGCGGGCACGACGGACCGGCCGACCCCGCTCACCGATCTCCTGCCCACGCTCGCCGAACTGGCCGGTGCGCCCGCCCCGACCGACATCGACGGGCTGTCGGCCGCCCCGCTGCTGACCGGCGACGCCGCGGCCGCCGCCCGTCACGACGCGCTGTACTTCTACCGCCACGACCCCGCGGCGACGCGCCGCGCCAACGCCGAGGACAAGGGCCGTATCCGCCGGGTCGCCGAGGCCGTGCGCCAGGACGAGTGGAAGCTGGTCCGCTTCGCCCCCGGTCAGGACCGGACGGCCCCCGACGCGCAGTGGAGCGCGGAGCTGTACCGCCTCTCCACGGACCTCGGGGAGACCCGCGACCTGGCCGCGACGCACCCCCGCAAGGTCGCGGAGCTGGTCGCCACCGCCCGCTCCTCATGGGTCGACGACTACCGTCGCAAGCCCTTCGGTGTACGGATCGGCCGTATGCCCGAGCGGGCCCACGCCGGCGAGGAGTTCACCCTGGAAGCGGTCCTCGGCAACGCCTCGGCCCGCGTCTGGACGGACGCCCGCCTGACCCTGACCGCGCCCGAGGGCTGGCAGGTGCAGGCCCTGACGGAGACCGGCGCCTCTCGCCTGCCGGCCGGCGCGTCCCTCACCGTGCGCTGGCGTATCACGCCCCCGGCCACCGCCCCCGCCGACGCCTGGCAGCTGACGGCGGTGGGCACGGCCCGCACGACGGGCAATGTGTCCCTGCGCTATGAGAGGACGCGGACACTGGGGGCGCCGCGGAAGGCGGGTTCTGCGTAAGGGGGCCGCAGCGATGAGCTCTTCCCGGCCGTTCGTCGTACCCGTGCAGGCCGGGCGCCGCCGCCCGCCCGGACCGAGGTGATGTCCGTCAGCCTGTGGGCATGCCGATCTGGTTGCGTTCGAGCACGGAGCGCAGCTTCGAGAGGGCGCGGACGGCGGCCGAGGCCGAGGAGCCGTCGAGCGTATCTCCGATCAGCGCGGCGAGTCCGTTGGTGAATGTCTTCTCCGCCGCGTCGACGAGCTGTGAGCCGTCGTCGGTCAGGGCCAGCAGAGAGGACCGGCGATCGGATGGATTCGGCTGCCGGACGACCCATCCCTGTTTCTCCAGACGGTCGACGCCCTTGCTGGTCGCCCCGATGCCGACGGCGAACTCGGCGGCGAGGTCCGCCACGCGAGATCCGGGGCGGTCGCGCAGGTAGCGCAGGAACTCGAACTGCGAGGTGACGATCCCGTGCCGCTCACGGAGACGGTCGTTGAGGGCGTTGTACAGACGCGTCTCGCATCGGACCAGATCGGCGAAGAAGCCCGCGAGGTCGACCTCGCCACCGCTCGATTTAGATTCCATGGCATATAGTGTAGTGGAAGCTACTTGCGGCAGGAGTACAGCCATGAGCAAGGAACAACGGGCCCAGGTCGATGCGATGCTGCGACAGCCGAGGCCCGAGGGCCCCCGGTCGGTCGAAGAGCTCCGCGCCGGATTCAAGGCGCTGATGGCCCAGATGATCGTGCCCGACGCCATCTGCACCACGCAGACAACGCTCGGCAACCGACCCGCACTGCATGTCGAGCCGGACAACGGGCCCCGCGCCGGGACGATCCTGTACTTCCACGGCGGCGGCTTTGTGTTCGGCTCCCCCGAGACGGCCCTGTCGCTGACGGGACACCTCGTGGCCAAGACCGGCTTCGAGGCACACTCGCTGGACTACCGACTTGCCCCCGAGCACCCGTACCCGGCCGCGATCGAAGACACCCTGAGCGCCTACCGCGCCCTCCTCGACAGCGGCAGAGACCCCTCGGCCATCGCGTTCGCCGGCGACTCCGCCGGCGGCGGCCTCACCGTCACCACCTGCCTCGCCGCCCGTGACGCGGGCCTCCCACTGCCCGCCGCCATCGTGGCGTTCTCCCCCGGCCTCGACGCCACCCGCACGGGCGAGAGCATGGACACCAAGGAAGGCATCGACCCGATCTTCACCCGAAAGGCCGTCGAACACACCGGGGCCATGTACCTCGCCGGAGCCGACCCGCACCAGCCCCTGCTCAGCCCGGCAGTCCTCGCCGACCTGACCGGATTCCCTCCCCTGCTGATCCAGGTGGGCACCAACGAGATCCTGCTGGACGACTCCACACGCCTTGCCGCGCATGCGAGGGAGGTGGGAGTGGACGTCATCCTGGACATCACCGCCGACGTGCCGCACGTGTTCCAGTCGTTCGCCGGCGTTCTGGACGAGGCGGACGAGGCACTGGACCGCGCGGCTCTCTTCCTCACCCAGCGCATTCGCGCTCCGTCCTCGGTCGTAGGTCCTGGTCAGGGCGAGGCCTCGGTCCCGGGCCTGATACGGAGCCGTACGACGGCCGACTAGCGTGCTTGCATGGACACAACACGAGATTCGAGTGGTGTGCTCGAGGAGGCTCTGGAGCGGTTGCATGCCGCGGGTCCCGAGCGGCTCGGGCGGCTCACCAACCACGCTCCCATGGTGGTCGAGGCGCTCGCCGCGCATGGGCAGTCGGGTGCCGTGCACCGCTGGCTGGATCTCTACGAGGCGAAGCTCGAGGAGTTCCCCAGCGCTGTGGAGCCCGTGACCGACGCCAACTGGCCTGCCGCGCTGGGCGATCCGCGCAGGGTCGCCGACTGGATCGCCTACTTCACGCGAGCCGTCGGCCAGCGCTCCTGGAAGGGCGTACTCGCCGAGTGGTGGCCGCGTCTGCTGCCCGGGATGTGCGGGGGATCCACCCACCCCGTGATCCGGGTGGGTCACGCCGTGCGTTCGCTCGTCGAGGGCGGGGAGAGCGCGCCGCGTCTCGCCGAACTCGCCCATGGGCTCGGCTACTGGGCCGCCAGGCACCATCCGCTCTCCGGCATCGAACTGTTGCCCGGTGCCCATGAGGCCGGTGAGGCCGTCGAGGCGCTGGATGCCGTGCCCGCGATCCATGAACCGAGCGGCGGATTCCCCGCCCGGCTGGCACTCGTCGAGCGGCTGCCCGCCTGGGCCGGCGGGGTGACCGACCCGGACGCGGCCAGGCAGCGGCTCACCGAGCTGGTGCGTGCCGCGACCCATCGCTACGCCACCCATGGCCACGGCGACGAGATCATGCTGGTCCACGCGGCGACGGCCCCCAGTGCCGTGCTGCGCGCCCTTCCCGCTCTGCCCCGCGCCCTGTGGGCGCCGAGCCTCCACGCGGCGTGGCTGGCGTCGGCGGCCGTGACGGCGATGTACGCGCCGAGCGAGCCCGTGCCCTATGTGCCACCTGGCCGCATCACCGCCGAAGAGGTCCTCGAGCGTGCCCTGGCGCACGGCGACGAACACGTCATCAAGCTGACCGACACCGCACTGGACATCGGCGACGAACAGGCGCTCGCGGCCGCGCTGCGCGCCATCGAGCTGGGCGAGCCACTGTCCTGAGCGCTTTCTTGACCGGACGTCACCGAAGAACTCCGCTGCGTTCTTCCGGAGCGGCCCTCGGAATGACCGTGAAATAGTCCGCCGACGCCGCATTTCTGTGCATTGCATCACCTTCAGGGATTCATGGCTACTGAGCGTACTTTTCGCCTGAATAACCCGCTTGTGCAGTGACACCCTGCACTTTTGTCAGTGAAAACGCATGCTTTCCGGGCCTCCGGGCAGGTTTCGCGGTTGCGATGAGTGACCGCGGGCTCCGGCGCAGCTATTACGGTCGCTAGAGGCGTAGGGCCGCATTGGCTGCATTTGCAGTGACATGACGCACTTTCGCGATCGAATATGCATGTTTCTTGATTTCCAGGGCAGGCCCCTCGGTCGCAGAGAGTGACGATATCGGTCACGGCTCACAGAGTCCGAACGGAAGGCAAGCACGACGTGTCAGTGTCAGCACAGAAGACCATTCACGTGGACGGAGAGTGGCGCAGCGCCCTCTCCGGTGCCACGCGAGAGATCCTCGACCCCGCGGACGCGAAGCCGTTCACGGTGGTCGCCGAGGGTGCTGCTGAGGACGCGGACGCCGCCATCGCTGCCGCCCGTGCCGCATTCGACCAGGGGCCGTGGCCCGGAACGCCCGTAGCCGAGCGGGCCGCGCTGCTGCGCCGGGTCGCCGGGCTGCTGCGCCGCGACCGCGAGGAGCTCGGCCTGCTGGAGAGCCGCGACGCGGGCAAGACGGTGGAGGAGGGGCGCGTCGACATCGACTGCGTCGCCGACGCCTTCGTCTATTTCGCCGACCTGGTGGCGGCGGAGGGCGGTGGCCGGGTCGTCGACGCCGGGACGGACACCGTCCACAGTGTCGTCGTGCACGAGCCCGTCGGCGTCTGCGCGCTCATCACGCCCTGGAACTACCCGCTGCTGCAGGCGAGTTGGAAGATCGCGCCCGCGCTGGCCGCGGGCAACACCTTCGTCGTCAAGCCGAGCGAGATCACGCCGATGACGACCATCGCGCTGATCGGCCTCCTCGCCGAGGCCGGGCTGCCCGCAGGGGTGGCCAACATCGTGACGGGCCCCGGCCATTCGGTCGGTGCGCGGCTCGCCGAGCATCCGGACGTCGACCTGGTGTCGTTCACGGGCGGGCTTGTCAGCGGTACGAAGGTGGCGCAGGCCGCGGCTGTCGGCGTCAAGAAGGTCGCCCTGGAGCTGGGCGGCAAGAACCCCAACGTCGTGTTCGCCGACGCCTGCGCGACCGACGAGGGCTTCGACACCGCCGTCGACCAGGCGCTCAACGCCGCCTTCATCCACAGCGGCCAGGTGTGCTCCGCGGGCTCCCGGCTCATCATCGAGGAGTCGGTGCGCGAGCGCTTCGTCGCCGAACTCGCCCGCCGGGCCGCGAAGATCCGGCTCGGCCGCGGCACCGAGGACGGCGTCGAGTGCGGACCGCTCGTATCCGAGCAGCAGCGCGCGAAGACCGAGAGCTACGTGGCCTCCGCGCTGGAAGAGGGCGCGGTCCTGCGTACCGGTGGGCAGCGGCCCGAGCCGTCCGATATCCGGCCCGCCACCGGGTACTTCTACGAGCCGACCGTCCTCGACCAGTGCCACCGCGAGATGCGGGTCGTGCGCGAGGAGGTCTTCGGTCCTGTGCTGACCGTCGAGACCTTCCGCACCGAGGACGAGGCCGTCGCCCTCGCCAACGACACCGAGTACGGACTCGCGGGCGCCGTGTGGACCGCGGACGCGGGACGCGCCCGGCGCGTCGCAGGCCGTCTGCGGCACGGCACCGTGTGGATCAACGACTTCCACCCCTACCTTCCGCAGGCCGAGTGGGGCGGCTTCGGCAAGAGCGGGGTCGGCCGCGAACTCGGGCCCTCCGGGCTCGCCGAGTACCGCGAGAGCAAGCACGTCTACCAGAACCTGGACCCGCGCCCGGTGCGGTGGTTCGCGGGCTGAGCCCGTCTTCGTGTCCATCGGTACGACCACGCGAACCACATATGCGCTGACCACATACGCGCAGCACCTTGCACGACAGAGGAGCAACACATTCATGTCTGAGTACGACTACGTCGTCATCGGCGGCGGCACCGCGGGATCCGTGATCGCGTCCCGGCTGACCGAGAACCCCGACGTCCGCGTCGCCGTCGTCGAGGGCGGCCCCAGCGACGTCGACCGCGACGACGTCCTCACCCTGCGCCGCTGGATGGGACTGCTCGGCGGAGAGCTGGACTACGACTACCCGACGACCGAGCAGCCGCGCGGCAACTCGCACATCCGGCACAGCCGCGCCCGTGTCCTCGGCGGCTGCTCCTCGCACAACACCCTCATCTCCTTCAAGCCGCTGCCGTCCGACTGGGACGAGTGGGAGCAGGCCGGCGCCAAGGGCTGGGGCGCCGTGCAGATGGAGGCGTACTTCGCGCGGCTGCTCAACAACATCGTTCCCGTGGACGAGACGGACCGGAACGCGATCGCCCGCGACTTCGTCGACGCCGCGCAGGCCGCGCTCGGCGTTCCGCGCATCGAGGGCTTCAACAAGAAGCCGTTCGACGAGGGCGTCGGCTTCTTCGACCTCGCCTACCACCCGGAGAACAACAAGCGGTCGAGCGCCTCGGTCGCGTATCTGCACCCCTTCCTCGACCGGCCCAATCTCGACATCTGGCTGGAGACCTGGGCGTGCAGGCTGGAGTTCGACGGCACGCGCGTGACGGGTGTGCACGTCCGCACCAAGGACGGCGAGGAGATCCTCGTCGAGGCGAAGCACGAAGTGCTGCTGTGTGCGGGCGCGGTGGACTCGCCGCGGCTGCTGATGCACTCCGGCGTGGGCCCGAAGGCGGACCTGGAGCGGCTCGGCATACCCGTCGTGCACGATCTGCAGGGCGTCGGCGAGAACCTGCTCGACCACCCGGAGTCCGTCATCGTGTGGGAGACGAACGGGCCCATCCCGGAGAACTCCGCGATGGACTCCGACGCCGGTCTTTTCGTGCGGCGCGATCCCGAACACCAGGGCCCTGACCTGATGTTCCACTTCTACCAGATCCCCTTCACGGACAACCCGGAGCGCCTCGGCTACGAACGGCCCGAGCACGGCGTCTCGATGACCCCGAACATCCCCAAGCCCAAGAGCCGCGGCCGGATCTACCTGACCAGCGCCGACCCGGAGGTCAAGCCCGCGCTCGACTTCCGCTACTTCACGGACGAGGACGACTACGACGGTCGCACCCTCGTCGACGGCATCAAGATCGCCCGCGAGATCGCCAAGACCGAACCGCTCGCGAACTGGCTGAAGCGCGAGGTGTGCCCCGGCCCGGAGATCACCGGCGACGAGGAGCTCAGCGAGTACGCGCGCAAGGTCGCGCACACCGTGTACCACCCGGCGGGCACCTGCCGCATGGGGGCCGTCGACGACGAACTCGCCGTCGTCGACCCGGAGCTGCGCATCCGCGGCCTCGACGGCATCCGGATCGCCGACGCGTCCGTCTTCCCGACGATGCCCGCGGTCAACCCGATGATCGGGGTGCTCATGGTCGGGGAGAAGGCCGCCGAGCTGCTGCGGGGTGATGCGTGATGAGTACGACTGCGGTTGCCCCCGCCACCACCGAGTCGCCCGCCGACGCTCCCGTCTTCTCCGTCGACGGTCTGTGGAAGGTCTTCGGCCCCAAGGCCGAGCGCGTGCCCGCCGACCCCGAGCTCGCCGCCCTCACCCCGGCCGAACTGCGGCAGCGCACCGGCTGCAACGCCGCCGTCCGGGACGTGAGCTTCGACGTCCGCAAGGGCGAGGTCTTCGTCGTCATGGGCCTGTCGGGCTCCGGCAAGTCCACGCTCGTCCGCTGTCTGACGCGGCTGATCGAGCCCACGTACGGGAAGATCGCCATCGAGGGCGAGGACGTGCTCGGCATGGACAAGTCCCGGCTGCGCGAACTGCGCCGGCACCGGGCGGCCATGGTCTTCCAGCACTTCGGGCTGCTGCCGCACCGGTCCGTGCTCGACAACGTCGCGTACGGCCTGGAGATCCAGGGCGTCGGGAAGGCCGAGCGCCGCGCGAAGGCCGAGGAGGTCGTCGCCAAGGTCGGCCTCGAGGGCATGGAGCAGCGCCGTCCGGGCCAGCTCTCCGGCGGTCAGCAGCAGCGCGTCGGCCTGGCGCGGGCGCTCGCCGTCGATCCCGAGGTGCTGCTCTTCGACGAGCCGTTCAGCGCGCTCGACCCGCTGATCCGGCGCGACATGCAGGAGGAGGTCATCCGCCTGCACGACGAAGAGGGCCGCACGATGGTCTTCATCACCCACGATCTGAACGAGGCGCTGCGCCTCGGCGACCGCATCGCGCTGATGCGCGACGGCCGCATCGTGCAGCTCGGCACGCCCGAGGAGATCGTCGGGTCGCCCGCCGACGACTACGTACGGGAGTTCGTGCGGGACGTGCCGCGCGAGCAGGTCATGACCGTGCGGACCGCGATGCGTCCCGCGGGCGCGGGCGAGGCGGGCCACGGCCCGGCCGTCGCGCCGGAGGCGACCGTGTCGGAGGCCATCGAGGCCGTCGCGCGCTCGGGGTGCCCGGCGCGCGTGATGGACGACGGGCGGTGCGTGGGGGTCGTCGACTCCGAGGCGCTGCTCGAGGTGGTGGCCGGGACGGGTGAGCACGGCGAGGGGCAGGTGGATGAGCCCGGCCGTCCGGCCGCTCCCGGCGAGGAGGTGGCCTGATATGGCTACCGCCACCGCACCCGTTCCCCATACGGGGATCGCGGGCCTCGTCAGAGGCCTGTTCCGGCACCGTGCCGTCGGCAAGCTCCTGCTGCTCGCCGTCGTCGCGGCCGTGCTCGTGCCCATCGTCGACGCCCGCTGGGCGAGCGGAGCCTGGCCCGACGCGCTGACCGTCGACCTGTCCGGGCCGCTCGGCAGGGCCAGCGAGTGGATCATCGACAACCGCGACAGCCACCCGCTGTTCCTGTACTTCTTCGGGCACATCGCGAACGCCGTCACCCTGTCCGTGCGCGCGGTGTATCTCGCACTGCTCGCCGTCGGCTGGGCCGGTGTCACGGCCGCCGCCGGGCTCATCGCCTGGCGCGTCGCCGGGGTGCGGCTCGCCCTCTCCACCGCCGTCGCCTTCCTCGTCTGCGGGCTGCTCGGCATGTGGGTGCCTACTATGCAGACGCTGGCGCTCATGGTGGTGGCGGTGGTCGCCTCCGTGGCGCTCGGGGCGCTGCTCGGGCTCGCGGCGGGGCTCTCCGACCGTACGTACCGCGCGTTGCGGCCCGTCCTCGACACCATGCAGGTGCTGCCCGCCTTCGCGTATCTGCTGCCGGTCGTCCTCGTCTTCGGCATCGGTGTCCCCGCGGCCGTCCTCGCCACCGTCGTGTACGCCGCGCCGCCCATGGCCCGGCTCACCGCGCTCGGGCTGCGCGGCGCCGACGAGGGCGTGATGGAGGCCGTGGACTCCCTCGGCGCCACGGCCCGCCAGCGGCTGCTGACTGCCCGGCTGCCGCTGGCCCGCAAGGAGCTGCTGCTCGGCCTCAACCAGACGATCATGATGGCTCTGTCCATGGCCGTGATCGCCTCGGTGATCGGCGCGGGCGGTCTCGGTGACCGCGTCTACCAGGCCCTCGCCTCGGTCGACGTGGGCGCGGCCCTCGCCGCGGGCATCCCGATCGTGCTGCTCGCCGTGGTCCTGGACCGTACGACGGGGGCGGCAGGCGCCCGGCTCGGCGCGTCCGAGCCGGAGCAGGGCGCCCTGCGGGGCGGGCGCGGCTGGGCGGCCGCCGCCGTCCTCACCGTCGTCGTCGCCCTCGCCGGACGCTTCGCGGACGGCCTCGAGTGGCCCGGCGGCTGGACCGTCTCCATCGCCGAGCCCGTCGACAACGCGGTCGACTGGATGACCGACCACCTCTACACCGGCGTGCCCCTCGTCGGCGGCACCGCCGACTGGGCCGGCCACTTCACGACCTGGATCCTCGACCCGGTCCGCGACGGACTGCAGTGGCTGCCCTGGTGGTCCGTCCTGCTGATCGTCGCCGCGCTCGCCTGGCTGATCGGCACCTGGCGCACCGCGCTCACCGCGGTCGTCGCCATGGCCGCGATCGGTGTCCTCGGCGTGTGGAAGCCGTCGCTGGACACGCTGTCGCAGGTCCTCGCGGCCGTCGCCGTCACCCTCGTCCTGGGCGTCGCGACCGGTGTCGCGGCCGCGCGCAGCGCCCGCGTGGACCGGATGCTCCGGCCCGTACTGGACGTGTTCCAGACGATGCCGCAGTTCGTGTATCTGATCCCGGTGGTGGCGCTGTTCGGCGTGGGCCGCGCGCCCGCCGTCGCCGCGGCGGTCGTGTACGCGCTGCCCGCCGTCGTCCGCATCACCGCGCAGGGCCTGCGCCAGGTCGACCAGGGCGCACTGGAGTCCGCGCGCTCACTGGGCGCCACCAGCGGGCAGCAACTGCGCCAGGTGCAGCTCCCGTTGGCCCGCAGCGCCCTGCTGCTCGCGGTCAACCAGGGCGTCGTGCTCGTCCTCGCCGTCGTCATCATCGGCGGCCTGGTCGGCGGCGGAGCGCTCGGCTACGACGTCGTGTTCGGGCTCGCCCAGGGCGACCTGGCGACCGGTCTGGTGGCCGGTGCCGCGATCGTCTGCCTGGGCCTGATGCTCGACCGGGTGACCCAGCCGGTCGAGCGCCACGCGAAGAAGGGAGCGTGACATGCGATTCCGTACCAAGCCGTTTCGTACCAAGCGATTCCGTACGCGGACGACGACCGCGGTCGCGGCCGGGTCGGCGCTGCTCGTGCTGGCGCTGACCGGCTGCAGCGCCGCCGACATGACCAAGCAGGCATCGCCCTTCGCGGGCGCGCGGGGCGCCAAGACCGTGACGCTCTCCGTGCAGTCCTGGGTGGGCGCCCAGGCCAACGTGGGCGTGGCGAAGTACCTGCTGGAGCACGAGCTCGGCTACCGCGTCGACACCGTCCAGGTCGACGAGGTCCCCGCGTGGGACGCGCTCAGCCAGGGCCGGGTCGACGCGATCCTGGAGGACTGGGGCCACCCGGACCAGGAGAAGCGGTACGTCGAGGAGAAGAAGACCATCGCGAGCGGCGGCGACCTCGGGGTCACCGGCCACATCGGCTGGTTCGTCCCGACGTACTTCGCCAAGCAGCACCCGGACGTCACGGACTGGAAGAACCTGAACAAGTACGCCGACCAGCTGCGCACCGCGGAGAGCGGCGGCAAGGGCCAGTTGCTCGACGGCTCGCCGTCGTACGTCACCAACGACAAGGCGCTGGTGGACAACCTGGACCTGAACCTCCAGGTGGTGTTCGCCGGTTCGGAGGCGGCACAGATCACGCAGATGAAGCAGTTCGCCAAGGAGCAGAAGCCGTTCCTCACCTACTGGTACGAGCCGCAGTGGCTCTTCGAGAAGGTGCCGATGACAGAGGTGAAGCTGCCCGCGTACAAGGAGGGCTGCGACGCCGACGCGGACAAGGTCGCGTGCGCCTACCCGCACACGCCGCTGCAGAAGTACCTCAACGCGGACTTCGCGAAGACCGGCGGCAAGGCGGCTCAGTTCCTGAAGAACTTCAAGTGGACGACCGAGGACCAGAACGAGGTCTCCCTGATGATCGCCGACCAGAAGATGTCGCCGGAGCAGGCGGCGAAGAAGTGGGTCGAGGGCCACGAGTCGACGTGGAAGGCGTGGCTGCCGCAGTGACGCGGTGAACGGACCGGAACGGCATCCCGTGCCGGGCGCCCCCCTCGCCGGGCGCCCGGTACGGGTGTGTCAGAAGGCGTTCGGCGCCTCCTGGCGCAGCTTCGAGACGTCCACCGACTCGTTCGCCGACGGGGTCTGGGACGGCACGGGCTTGTTGTAGTTCCCGAACGTCGCCGTCACATCGGCGCCGTGGCCCTGCTTGGTCATCTTCAGCGGATACGGCGTGCCCTCGGTGGCGACGTACACGGTGTGCGTCGCGCCGCTCCTCGTGCTCAGCACGGGGATGGTCCGCATCCCGTCGACCGTCGTCGGGTCGCCCTTCCGCAGGTTCGTGGCATTGCGGGTTTCCTTGACGGCTTCCTGCTGGATCTGCTGCAGGTTGCAGACGCCGGCCAGGTTCTTCATCGGGGAGTCACTCGTGGTGCCGTGGATGTAGCTGTTCTTGAAGAGTTCCGCGACCCTCTCACCCCTGCTGCCGGAGATCTGGGCCTTCCAGTAGGCCGCGTCCCCCTTCAGCCAGACCTCGCTGCCGTGCTTGACGAGCGTCACGCCGCCGCCGTCCCTGAACTGCAGGGAACCGGCGCAGTTGCCGGCGCGGTCGAGGGTCAGGTCCGCGGACATGATGTCGCCGCGGCCGACGTTTCTGTCGGTGGCCGTCGCATGGACGGACTGCGCGCTCGTGAAGGCGGCGAGTGTCTTGTCGCTGATCTCCTGCGCGCTCAGGTTCTCGATGCCGTTCCCGTCGGTCGCCGTCGCGGTGTACGAGGAGAGCGGGACGGCGAGCAGCGCCGTGGTGCAGCCGGTGACCGCCAGCAGGCGGCGGGCGCGGTGCGCCCCGGAGGCCCTGGGTCGACCCGCGGACATCTTCGTGTGCATCGCGTACACCTCCAGGAACTCCAGGCGCATATCACCACATATTTTACTTCTGGGGCTCCTGGGGCGCATGGTGATCAGTGGCTGCCAGCAGCTCTCGCGCCACGCCGGACAGCGCGGCGGCAGCCAGGCGTTGAAGGCCGGGACCGAACGTGACGCGGGTGGCGCCGAGCTCGCCCAGTTCGCGCACCGATGCGCCGTCCGGCTTCGCGAACACGTTGACCGGCCCCTGAATGCCCGCACGCAGCAGCGGAAGTACACCGGCCGGCGCGCCGATCGGATACACGCAGTCCGCGCCCGCGGCCACATACAGCGCGGCCCGCTCGATCGCCTGCTCCGGCTCCGGGACTCCGCGTACGAACGTGTCCACGCGCGCGTTGAGGAAGAGCCGGTCGCCCGCGGCCTGCCGCACCTCGGCGAGCCAGTCGGCGTGCTGCCGCGGGTCCTTGAGGACGCCACGGTGTGAGTCCTCGAGGTTGCAGCCGACCGCGCCCGTCTCCAGGAGCCGCTCCACCAGTTCCTTCGGCGGCAGCCCGTAGCCGTCCTCGATGTCCGCGGAGACGGGGACGTCGACCGACCGTACGATCCGGGCGACCGCCGCGAACATCTCGTCCGCGGGGGTCGCGCCGTCCTCGTAGCCGAGTGACGCGGCGACGCCTGCGCTGGGTGTCGCGAGGGCCGGGAAGCCGGCCTCCGCGAACGTGCGGGCGCTGGCGGCGTCCCATGGTCCGGGGAGGACCAGAGGATCGCCGGGCCGGCGGCCGTGGTGCAGGGAACGGAATGTCTCGACGGGGCTCACGATGTGGGACCTCCAGGGGGAAGCGGTGGGCGCAGGCCGTTCACGAGGTGCCGTACGTCGCGCGGCCCCGACTCACCCGTGGTCGCCCGGCCGGTAATGCCCCGGCACCATCCGCGTGGTCACAGCGAAGCGGTTCCACGCGTTGATCACCGTGATCGCCGCGATCAGCTGCGCCAGCTCGGCCTCCTCGAAGTGCTTCGCGGCCTTCTCGTACACCTCGTCCGGCACGAAGCCGTCCGTGAGGACGGTGACCGCCTCGGTCAGTTCGATCGCGGCGAGCTCCCGCTCGGTGTAGAAGTGCTTCGACTCCTCCCAGGCGCTGAGCTGGATGACGCGCTCCACCGACTCGCCCGCCGCGAGCGCGTCCTTCGTGTGCATGTCCAGGCAGAACGCGCAGTGGTTGAGCTGCGAGGCGCGGATCTTCACCAGCTCCAGCAGCGTGGGGTCCACGCCCCGGCGGGCCGCGGCGTCCAGCCGGACCATGGCCTTGTAGACGTCGGGCGCGTGCTTCGCCCACTGCAGCCGCGGGGTGTGCTCGGGGGCGTACGCGGCGTCGGCGGCGGTGTCCTTGCGGGGGTTCTCGGTGCTCTCGTTGCTCGTCATGCCGTTGACACTATGGGCGGAGTAGCCCAGGAGTATGGTCCATTTCCATGGCGGAAACCTGGGCCAATCTCGGAGTGGACCTGCATCTCGAACCGGTCCGCAAGGGCAGCGGCTCCGGCCTGCGGAAAAGCCTGACAGACGCCCTGCGCGACGCGGTCCGCACCGGACGGCTCGCCCCCGGTACGCGCCTGCCGTCGTCCCGTTCGCTCGCCACCGACCTGGACATCGCCCGCAACACGGTCGCCGACGCTTACGCGGACCTGGTGGCGGAGGGCTGGCTCACCGCCCGGCAGGGCTCGGGCACCCGGGTCGCCGAGCGGCCCGTCCCGGCGCCGAGCAGCCCGGCGCCGCGGCGCAGGGCGGCGGGCCGCCCGACGTACGACCTGACGCCCGGCAGCCCCGACCTCGGCGCCTTCCCGCGCGCCGAGTGGCTCAGGGCCGCCCGCCGCGCCCTGGCCGCCGCACCGAACGAAGCCCTCGGCTACAGCGACCCGCGAGGCCGCGTCGAACTGCGTACCGCCCTCGCCGGTTATCTGGCACGCGCGCGTGGCGTGCACGCGGACCCCGAACGGATCATGGTCTGCGCGGGGTTCGCGCACGGGCTGATGCTGCTCGGTGCCGTGCTGCGGCGCCGCGGCGCCCGGGACGTGGCCGTCGAGTCGTACGGCCTGGACGTCCACTGGAACCTGCTGACCGGAGCCGGGCTGCGCACGAGACCGCTGCCGTTCGACGAACTCGGCACGAACACAGGTGAGTTGGAGGGTCTGGGCCCGGCCGTGGTGCTGATGACGCCCGCGCACCAGTTCCCCATGGGTGTGCCGCTGCACCCCGACCGGCGGGCCGCCGCCGTCGACTGGGCGCGGCGCAGCGGCGGGCTGATCCTGGAGGACGACTACGACGGGGAGTTCCGCTACGACAGACAGCCGGTCGGCGCGCTCCAGGGACTCGACCCGGACCGCGTCGTCTATCTCGGCACCGCCAGCAAGTCCCTCGCGCCGGGGCTGCGCCTGGGCTGGCTGGTGCTGCCTCCCTCGCTGACCGCCGAGGTCGCGGAGGTGAAAGGCATCAGCGACTGGTCGTGCGGCGCCCTCGACCAGCTGACCCTCGCGGAGTTCATCGAATCAGGGGCGTACGACCGGCAGGTGCGATCCATGCGGCTGCGCTACCGGCGCCGCCGCGACCAGCTCGTGGCCGCACTGGCGGAGAAGGCGCCGGGCGTGCGGGCCACCGGCATCGCAGCCGGGCTGCACGCCGTCCTCGAACTCCCGCCCGGCACCGAGGAGTCGGTGGTACGGGCCGCCGCGTGGCAGGGACTGGGCGTACACGGCCTGGCCCGTTTCACCCACCCGGACGCCGCCACCGAACCGAGGGATGCGCTGGTCGTGGGGTACGGGACGCCGCCGGACCATGCGTGGTCAGGGGCCTTGGACGCCCTGTGCGGGACGCTGCAGGCGGTGGCCTGAGCCCCGAGCCCGAAGCGCCCCGCAGGCCGGCCCTTCAGTCAGTCTTCGCGGACCTGGAGGGCTCCGCCTATTCGGCCGACTCGGCCGCGACGGCCCGCCGCTCCTGCCCGGCCAGCGCGTCGACCTTCCCGCGCACCAGGAACCAGCCGCCCACCAGCGCGAGCGCGATCAGCGGCACACAGGCCACGGACCAGGCCGCGTCACCGCCGCCGACGCACATCAGCACGACGACCGCGACCAGGAACACGATGGTCAGCCAGGAGGTGAACGGTGCGCCCGGCAGCTTGAACGACGGCTGCTCGACCTCGCCGCGCGCGGCCCGGCGACGCAGCACCATCTGGCAGATCATGATCATCACCCAGGTGCCGATCATCGTGATGGCCGAGAAGTTCAGCACGATGCTGAAGGCGCGCTCCGGCACGAGGTAGTTGAGGACGATGCCGAGGATGTAGCAGGACGCGGTCAGGAGGATGCCGCCGAAGGGCACGCCGCGCTTGTTCATCACGGTCGTGAACTTGGGGGCGGAGCCCGCGAGGCCCATGGAGCGCAGCACGCGGCCGGTCGAGTACAGACCGGAGTTGCAGCTGGACAGGGCCGCGGTGAGGATCACGAAGTTCATGATGCCGCTGATGCCGGGCACGCCCAGCTTGCCGAGCAGCGTCACGAACGGGGACTCGCCCGCCTTGTACGCGGTCCAGGGCAGCAGCAGGACCAGCAGCAGCACGGAACCGACGTAGAAGACGACGATGCGCCAGGAGACGGAGTTGATCGCGCGCGGGATGACCTTGCGCGGGTTCTCGGTCTCGCCGGCCGCGATGCCGACCATCTCGATCGCCGCGTAGGCGAAGACCACGCCCTGCATCACCACGAGCGAGGCGAGCAGGCCGCCGGGCATGATGCCGCCGTTGTCGGTGATGAGCTGCGGGCCGCCCGCGTGCCCCTCGATCGGGTGGCGCGAGGCGAGCAGCCAGCAGCCGATGGCGAGGAACGCGAGGATTGCGGCGACCTTGATGATGGCGAACCAGAACTCGAACTCGCCGAACCAGCGCACCGAGATCAGGTTCGCGGCCAGCACCACGACCAGGGCGAACAGCGCGAGCACCCACTGCGGGATGTCCCGGAAAGCCGCCCAGTAGTGCATATACATGGCGACCGCGGTGATCTCCGCGATGCCGCTGCACACCCAGTGCAGGAAGTAGACCCAGCCGGCCGTGTACGCGGCCTTCTCGCCGAGGAACTCGCGCGAGTACGACACGAAGGACCCGGACGTGGGGCGGTGCATCACCAGTTCGCCCATGGCGCGGGTGATGAAGAAGGCGACCAGGCCGGTGACCGCGAAGATCACGACCAGCATCGGGCCCGCCTTGTGCAGACGCTCACCCGCGCCCAGGAACAGGCCGGTGCCGATGGCGCCGCCGACCGCGATCATCTGGACCTGCCGGTTGCGCAGGCCGGCGGCGTAGCCGCCCTCGCGGATCGGCTCGGAGGTGCCCTTGGCCGCGGTCGCGGTGTCCGGGCGCACCGCGGTGGCGGTGTCTGCTGTGTGCTCCATGGGGTGCTCCGTGCTCTGGGGCATGCCGAGGCAGCCCATGTGGGCGTGCGTACGCGCTTGCCAGGGCGAGCGCGCGGTGGCGTGCCTGTTGGACAGGACCGGACCGTCGGGCGGTGCCGGCGAGGGGGATGACAGCGGACGTGCCGCCGCGCCCGGTCCCGGACCTGGGGGGTCCGTGTGATCCGGGGCGTCCCGGTGGAGTGCCGCGGGCAGACCACGCGGCGATACGTCACCTTAATCCGGTTGACCGAGGCAACCGTCCACGGGCGGTTGGAAGCGGAGGGTTCAACTCCGCTTTTTGTCCCGTTTCGTGAATTTCGTTCCGTGCAAACGCAAAGTGACCTATGTCACGTGCGAGGCAGTCCGGTGAGGGCGGACACCTGCCCCGCGCCGCTCTCGGCCAGCACTTCCGCGAGCGTCTGCGCCCGCCTGACCTCGGCGAACGTCACGGCACCCGCGTCGTCCACGACGAATCCGGCCACGGCGGGCCGCGGCAGGCTGTTGTAGTGGAAGTGGGTGGAGAAGTAATAGGCGCCCGTGTCGTACAGCGCGATCAGATCGCCCGGCTCCAGCTCCGGCAGCTCACGTCCGCGCGCCACCAGGTCGCCCGCGAAGCAGCAGGGCCCCGCCACGTCCTGAACCAGGGCCGGGGTCTGCTTGGGCCGGCCCTTCGCGTCGAACGCGCCGACCCGCAGCGGCCATGACTCGGGCACGAACGCGGTGCGGGTGGCGACCTGCGCGCCCGCGTGGGTCACGGCGATCCTGCGGCCGCCCGACGTCTTCGTGTACTCGACGTGCGCGGCGATCAGCCCCTGCTTGGCGAGCAGCGAGCGCCCGAACTCGGTGACGAGCGTGTAGCGCCCGTCGAACAGGCCGGGCACGGCACGGCGCAGCACGTCCGCGTAGTCGGCGAAGCGGGGCGTGACCTCCTCGCCCGCGAAGTTCACGGGCAGTCCGCCGCCGATGTCGATCGTGTCGACCTGCTGACGGCCCGCCCGCTCGTTGATGCGCTCGGCCAGCTCGTAGACGGCCTTCACACCCTCGGCCATCAGCTCCAGCGGGACGCCCTGCGAGCCGGTGTGCGTGTGCAGCCGGGTGAGCCACGGGCGGTCGCGGTAGGCGTCGAGGACCCACTGCTCGGCACCCTCGTCGCGCAGCGCCACACCGAACTTCGAGGTCGCGGTCGCCGTACTCATCGCGCCGATCGACCCGGTCCCGACCTGCGGGTTGATCCGGATGCCGAGGGGCGATCCGGTCAGGCCCTGCTGGACGAGCGCGTCGATCCTGGCGAGCTCCTGCGGGTTGTCCGCGTTGACGGCGATGCCGTGGGCGAGCGCGTCGCGCAGCTCCGCGACCGTCTTGGCGGGCGAGTCGAAGACGATGCGGTCCGCGGGCACGCCGGCCGCGCGGGCCAGCTCCAGCTCGCCGGGGCTCGCGACCTCGGCGCCCACGCCCTCCTCGTGGAGCAGGGCGAGAACCGGGGCGAGGGAAGCGGCCTTCACCGCGAAGGTGTGCAGGACGCGGGCGCTGCGCCCCGGCTGCCCGTCGGGGGCGAAGGCCGTGTGCAGGTCGCGGGCGGCGGCGCGGATTCCCTCGACGTCGAGCAGTCCCAGCACGGGCGCGTGCTCCCCGACGAGACCCTGCTCGACGGCGGCCCACAGGGCCGCTTCCCTCCGGGTGACGGAATCGAGAGCCATGGACCGGGACCTGCCTTCGGTGGTACGGGGGCGACAACTCGCTCACTCTGCAGGACCGTCAGGGGCGGAGTCTGCGTGCGTCCGTACGAAGATCTGGCCGGGCCCGGTGGCGGGACGCACAACCGGGGGCGGTGGGGCGGGTTCCATGGTGCGGATGGACAACGTCGGCGGGGGAGGCGTGGTGCGAGTGCACAGGGGCGGGCCGGGGAGGTGACGAGCGTATGCGGCGCAGAGGAGGCGCGCAGAGGAGGCGCGCAGAGGAGGCGCGCAGAGGAGGCGCACAGACGGGGCCTCCTCGCTCCTTGGTCGCGATCTCGCCGTCAGCCCTCAGCCCTCAGCCGATCAGCGATCAGACAGGCGGCGGCGGAGGGATGAGCCCTGCGTGCCTGAGCCCCAGCTCGGTCAGCAGCCGGATGTCCGGATCGTCCAGGTCGAGGCCGAACAGTTCGCGGACGCGGCGCAGCCGGTAGCGCAGGGTGTTGGGGTGGATGCCGAGGTCGCGTGAGGCCGCGGCGACGTCGCCGAAGCGCGTGAGGTGGACCGCGAGGGTGCGCGGCAGGTCGGTGCGGTGTTCCGCGTCGTACGCGAGCAGGTCGCGGGTCGCATCGGTCACGGACGGGGTCAGCGCGGCCACCGCGTCGGTCACTCGCAGGGCGTCGAGCGCCGGGCGGACGTCGGCGGCGTCGGCGGCATCCGGGCCGCCCTTGGCGCGCAGCACCCGCAGGATCAGGGCGGCCGCCGCACGGGAGCGGGGCGCGTCGCTCAGCACGGGGACGGCCGGGCCGACCGCGACGTACGGGGTGAAGCCCGCGCCGCGCAGGACCGCGGCCAGCTCGGCGCCGAGGCGGCGCGCGGCGGCCGCAAGCGGATCGGACTGCCCTTCGCGGTCTGCGCGGGGTTTACCGGCCCCTGCCGGGCTCGGGCCCGTGCCCGGCTCGGACGTGGCGCGCGGGGCCGGTACGAGCACGTCAAGCCGGTCCCCGTCCCGGTGCGGGAACGCGGGCGGCGTGGGGGTGCCCCCTGGTCGAGCGAGCCCGAGAGTTTGGGGGAGGGTCGCGGCGCGCAGCGACGCGAGGTGGAAGGCGCGGTCGAGGCCGCCCTCGCTCTCCCGCACGGTTGCGGTGACGACGGCGCACGCGGTGTCCGGGGCGAGGCCGAGTGCGGCGGCGGCCGCGGGCACGTCGGGATGCCCGTCCAGCAGGGCCCGTACCGCCTGGCCCCGGCGGGCCGCCGCCGAGCGCGTCCGCAGCCGGTGGTGCAGCAGATGCGGTACGGCGGTGCGGGCGGCCTCGCGCAGGGCGTCGCGGGCGTGCGGCGGCAGCGGGGCGCCGTCGGCGGCGGCCCACAGCGAACCGAGGACCTCCCCGCCCGCCCGCACAGCGATGGCGAGCCGCTCGGGGAACCGGTCGTCGGCAGGCCGGTGCACCACGTCCGGGGTCGCCCACAGGGTCCCCAGGAACCCGCTCTCGGTGAGCTCGGCGAGTCGCCACTCGGGGACCTTGCCGCCCAGGATCGTCAGACGGCGCAGGGGATCGGCGGTGCCGTCGGTCGGGGAGTGGGCGAGGACGCGCGACTCGGGGTCCTCGATGGTGAGGGCGCCGCCCACGAGCGCGGCCAGGGCCAGGGCGAGCGCGTTGAGATCCCCGAGCGGCACCTCGACCGACGACGGCCGGCCACGCTCCTGCGCCAGGGCTGCCCTGAGCATGCCGATGAACTCGGTCCAGTCGATCCACGGGGCGCGGGTGAGGAGCGCGGCGGGAGAATCGGCGGCGGTCTCCAGGAGGCGAGGCGTGGGGCCCTGCGCACCTCGGCGTATCACGAGAGCGGAGGCCCCGGCGCGGGCCGCCGCGCGCAGCAGCCGGGGGGCCTCGTCGGACGAGGTGTCCACGCCGGCGGCCACGAGGATCTGGCCCCGGGCGTCGATGGTCTCCCCGGCGTCGTAGAGGCCGACACCCGTCACCGGGACGTCCAGACCGCGCCCGGCGTGCACCACGTCCACCACGCCCATGCCGCCGATGTTCAGCACGTCGGCCAGGACGGGGGCGGGGTCGGGAGCGGGGGCGCGGTCCATGGGGCCAGTGTCGCCGATCCGGCGCGCGGGCTGTTCGGAGTGTCCGGCTGCCGCGCCGCCGCGCGGGCCGTTCGGAGCCCTGGGTCGGCGCGCCGGCCGCGCCCTCACGCCCTCGTGCTCTGGCGGCGGGGCGCAGGGGACCAGGGCACTGCGCCCGCCGGTCGCCCCGGTCCAACAGCGGACGGCTGCTCCTGGTCACGGTGGACGGGCGGCAGCCGACCGTCAGCGAGGGCTTCACGCCGGCCGAGGCCGCGTCCTTCATGCGCTCGCTCGGCGCCGTCGACGCCCTGAACCTCGACGGCGGCGGTTCGACCGCCATGGCCGTCGACGGCACGCTCGTCAACACCACGTCGGACGCGACCGGGGAGCGCCCGGTGGGCGACACCGTCCAGGTGCTGCCCGCCGGCCGCGACTGACCCTTGCTCCTCGTGCCCGCCCGGGGGCCCGGTTGCGCGACCGGGCGGGCACGCCCGTACCCTGACCACCGTTCGTCAACGATCAGTTGAACGATCAGCTGACGGACGGCAGAGACAGGAATGTCACGGGGGAGCGGAACATGGCGGAAGCACAGCGGCAGTTGAGATCCGGCACGGTCGTACTCGGCGGGGTGGGGCTGCTCGCGGCGGCACTCACCTCCTGCTCGTCCGACCCGGACAAGCGGTGCGTGGACAGCGACAGCTACCAGGCAGCCAAGGGCTACAAGGTCGTCGCCGACAAGAACTGCAAGACCACCTCCGGCACCAGCAAGAGCCGCAAGACCGGCAAGGTCCCGGTCGACGGCGACTGGTACTACGGCGGCAAGGAGAAGAGCGGCTGGGTCGACGGCGGCTCGTTCACCAGGAAGTCGAGCGGCTCCGGCGGTTCGAGCGACGACGACAGCCACGTGAGCCGCGGCGGCTTCGGCAGCGGCCACGGCAGCTCCGGCGGCTGAGCGGCCGGGACACGCGGATCGCCCTGCAGACCACACCTGGAACAGCCGTACCCATGGAACGACGCACCATCGAGCCCCGCGACGGCTGGCAGCAGACCGTCGAGGAGCAGGGGCTCATCTATCCGCTCACCCGCTATCCCGACGGCTCGCTGCGCCCGTACTGGGACGAGAGCGCGTACTACGTCTTCTCGCTGCCCGAGGTCGAGGCGCTCGAGGAGGTCGTCGAGGAACTGCACCGCATGTGCCTGGCGGCGGCGCAGTGCATCGTGGACGAGGACCGGTTCGCGGATCTCGGCATCACCGATCCGCGACTGGCCGAGCTGGTCGCCGAGGCCTGGCGGCGCAGGGCCGAACTGCCCTCCGTCTACGGCCGCTTCGACCTCCGCCACGACGGAAGCGGCCCGGCCAAGCTCCTGGAGTACAACGCCGACACGCCGACGTCCCTGGTCGAGGCCGCGAGCCCGCAGTGGTTCTGGATGGAGGAGCGCTTCCCCGGCGCCGACCAGTGGAACTCCCTGCACGAACGGCTCGTCGACGCCTGGAAGAAGCAGGCCGCCCTGCTGCCGCCCGGCAGCCCCCTGTACTTCGCGCACTCCTCGGCCGACGAGCTCGGCGAGGACCTCATGACCGTCGCGTATCTGCAGGAGACCGCCCAGCAGGCCGGTCTCGACACCGAGTGGATCTCCATGGAGGAGATCGGCTGGGACCGGCTCTCCGGGCGCTTCGTGGACAACAAGCTCCGCTTCATCCGCAGCTGCTTCAAGCTCTACCCGTGGGAGTGGCTGACCACGGACCGCTTCGGCGAGCACGTCCTCGACACGCTCGACAACGGCGGCGGCACCGGCAGCACCCTGTGGATCGAGCCCGCCTGGAAGATGCTGCTGTCGAACAAGGCGCTCCTCGCCGTCCTGTGGGAGCTGTACCCGGGCCACCCGAACCTCCTGCCCGCCTACCTCGACGGTCCGCGCGAGCTCGCGGCCACCACCGGGTACGTCGCCAAGCCGCTGCTCGGCCGCGAGGGCGCGGGCGTCACGGTGCACGAGGCGGGCTCCGGCGACGCCGTCGTACGGGCAGAGCCGTGCTGCTACCAGGAGCTGGCGCCCCTGCCGTCGTTCGACGGCAACCGTGTGGTGCTCGGCGCCTGGGTGGTCCAGGACGAGTCGGCGGGGCTCGGTATCCGCGAGTCGTCGGGGCTGGTCACGGACGAGTACGCGCGTTTCCTGCCCCACGTGATCCTCTAGGCCCTGTCGGCCTTCAGCGGCGTGATTCTCCGGCCGTGAGGACGGCCCGCAGCTGATCCAGCCCCCAGTCCAGGTCCTCCTTGCTGATGACCAGCGGCGGGGCGATCCGGATGGTGGAGCCGTGGGTGTCCTTGACCAGGACGCCCCGGTCCATCAGCCGCTCCGAGATCTGTCGCCCCGTGCCGTGGGACGGGTCGATGTCGACGCCCGCCCACAGCCCGCGGCCGCGCACCTCCCGCACCGCGCCGCCGCTGCCGGCGAACAGCCGCAGCTCGTCGAGCAGATGCGCGCCCAGCTCAGCGGCCCGCTGCTGGTACTCGCCCGACCGCAGCATGTCGACGACCTCCAGCGCCACGGCACACGCCAGCGGGTTTCCGCCGAACGTCGAACCGTGCTCACCCGGTCTGAAAACCCCCAGCACCGCGCTGGACGCCACGACCGCCGACACCGGCACGATGCCGCCCCCGAGCGCCTTGCCGAGGACGTACACATCCGGCACGACGCCCTCGTGCTCGCACGCGAAGGTCTTCCCCGTACGGCCCAGGCCCGACTGGATCTCGTCCGCGACGAACAGCACGTTCCGCTCGCGGGTCAGCTCCCGTACGCCCTTCAGATAGCCGTCGGGCGGCATCAGCACCCCGGCCTCGCCCTGGATGGGCTCGAGCAGCACGGCGACCGCGTTCTCCGTGAGCGCCTCGCGCATCGCGGTCAGGTCGCCGTACGGGACGATCTCGAAGCCGGGCGTGTACGGGCCGAAGTCCGCCCGCGCCTCCGGGTCCGTGGAGAAGCTGATGATCGTGGTCGTACGGCCGTGGAAGTTGCCCGCCGCGACGACGACCTTGGCCATGCTGTCGGGCACGCCCTTGACCCGGTAGCCCCACTTCCGTGCGGTCTTCACGGCGGTCTCGACCGCCTCCGCACCCGTGTTCATCGGCAGCACCATCTCCATGCCGCACAGCTCGGCCAGCCGCGCACAGAAGTCCGCGAACCGGTCGTGGTGGAACGCCCGCGAGGTCAGCGTCACCCGCTCCAGCTGCGCCTGCGCGGCCGCGATCAGCCGCCGGTTGCGGTGCCCGAAGTTCAGCGCCGAGTACCCGGCGAGCAGATCGAGGTAGCGACGCCCCTCGATGTCCGTCATCCACGCCCCGTCGGCGGTCGCGATGACGACGGGCAGCGGGTGATAGGTGTGCGCACTGTGCGCCTCGGCAGACGCGATGAGCGCGTCAGCAGCACTCACGGGACCTCCGTCCGTACGGCAGAGAAGGCCAGGTGTGCCCTTTCTACCCGATTTGGGAGCTGTGCCCACCCGTTCCGCTGGGGCGGAACGGGTGGGCACAGCGGAACGGAGCCCAGCGCAGCGGTACCGCATCCTGGACCGGCAAGGCCGGCCCCCGGCCTTGCCGGTAGGCTGGCGGCGGGCCGTGACTGGCGCGCTGGGATGGGACCGACCATCGGGGAGCGGCCCGCGCAACCGTGTGCCGTGCGCCTGGGCCGACCCGTGCATCCCGAGTCCGCGTCCGGAGGTCCTACGCCATGCCAGAGCCCCTCTCCACCGAGTCCACCGCCTTCCGCAGCGCCCTCGAGGTGATCCGGGGCGTGGAGCCCCGCGTCGCCGACGCCATCGGCCAGGAGCTCGAGGACCAGCGCGCGTCGCTGAAGCTGATCGCCAGCGAGAACTACGCCTCGCCCGCCGTCCTGCTGACCATGGGCAACTGGTTCAGCGACAAGTACGCCGAGGGCACGATCGGCCGCCGCTTCTACGCCGGATGCCGCAACGTCGACACCGTCGAGGGCCTCGCCGCCGAGCACGCCAAGGAACTCTTCGGCGCCCGTCACGCCTACGTCCAGCCGCACTCCGGCATCGACGCCAACCTGGTCGCCTTCTGGGCCGTCCTCGCCGCTCGTGTCGAGGCCCCGGCGCTGGAGCGGGCCGGTGCCCGCCAGGTCAACGACCTCTCCGAGAAGGACTGGGCCGAGCTCCGCCGCGAGCTGGGCAACCAGCGCATGCTCGGCATGTCCCTGGACGCCGGCGGCCACCTCACGCACGGCTTCCGGCCCAACATCTCCGGCAAGATGTTCGACCAGCGCAGTTACGGCACCGACCCGGAGACCGGCCTCCTCGACTACGAGGCCCTGCGCGCCACCGCCCGCGAGTTCAAGCCGCTGATCATCGTCGCGGGCTACTCCGCGTACCCGCGCCTGGTGAACTTCCGCATCATGCGGGAGATCGCCGACGAGGTCGGCGCGACCCTCATGGTCGACATGGCGCACTTCGCGGGCCTGGTCGCGGGCAAGGTGCTCACGGGCGACTTCGACCCCGTACCGCACGCGCAGATCGTCACCACGACCACCCACAAGTCGCTGCGCGGCCCGCGCGGCGGCATGGTCCTGTGCGACGACTCGCTCGTCGAGCAGGTCGACCGCGGCTGCCCGATGGTGCTCGGCGGCCCGCTGCCGCACGTCATGGCCGCCAAGGCCGTCGCCCTCGCCGAGGCCCGGCAGCCGGCGTTCCAGGGCTACGCCCAGCGCATCGTCGACAACTCCCGCGCCCTCGCCGACGGCCTGATGCGGCGCGGCGCGACCCTGGTCACCGGCGGTACGGACAACCACCTCAACCTGATCGACGTCGCGACCTCCTACGGCCTCACCGGCCGCCAGGCCGAGTCCGCGCTGCTCGACTCGGGTGTCGTGACCAACCGCAACGCCATCCCGCAGGACCCCAACGGCGCCTGGTACACCTCCGGCATCCGGATCGGCACCCCTGCCCTGACCACCCGCGGGCTCGGCACCGCCGAGATGGACGAGATCGCCGCGCTGATCGACCGTGTGCTGACCTCCGCGGAGCCGGGCACGACCAGCAAGGGCGCCCCCTCCAAGGCGCAGCACGTTCTGGACGAGAAGGTCTCGGACGAGGTCTCGCGCCGGGCCGCGGAGCTGCTGGACGGGTTCCCGCTGTACCCGGGTATCGACCTCAGCTGACCTGCGTACCTGCGTACCGCCGCCCGGAGGCTCACCGAGCCCTCCGGGCGGCGACTGTGCATCTGCCGCCGACGGCACTGTGTTCCACGTCTCACCGGCCGCCGCTCGATGGCGGCCGTGGCCGCGCGCATCCTGGACGTATGCCGTCACCCTCCCCCATCGCGGGAGAAACGGTTCCACGGGAGCTGTCGCGGATCGGTTCCCAAGCTTTCGCGCGTACCTGAGAGAATGTTGAGCATGGTCTCTGATCACCCACCCGTCGCCCCGGGGCCCGAGACGCCCCGCTCCGCGTCCGGCGCCCGTCCGCGTGTCCTCTCCGGAATCCAGCCCACCGCAGGCTCGTTCCACCTCGGGAACTACCTGGGAGCGGTGCGCCAGTGGGTGGCGCTGCAGGAGACCCACGACGCGTTCTACATGCTGGCCGACCTGCACGCGATCACCGTCCCGCAGGACCCGGCCGAGCTGCGCGCCAACACCCGGTTCGCCGCGGCCCAGCTCCTCGGTGCCGGTCTCGACCCGGAGCGCTGCACCCTCTTCGTGCAGAGCCACGTCCCCGAGCACGCGCAGCTCGCCTGGGTCATGAACTGCCTGACCGGCTTCGGCGAGGCGTCCCGTATGACGCAGTTCAAGGACAAGTCCGCCAAGCAGGGTGCCGAGCGGGCATCCGTCGGCCTGTTCACGTACCCGATCCTGCAGGTCGCCGACATCCTCCTCTACCAGGCCAACGAGGTGCCGGTGGGCGAGGACCAGCGCCAGCACATCGAGCTCACACGCGACCTCGCCGAGCGGTTCAACGGCCGGTTCGGCGAGACCTTCACGGTCCCGAAGCCGTACATCCTCAAGGAGACCGCGAAGATCTACGACCTGCAGGACCCGTCGGTCAAGATGAGCAAGTCGGCGTCCACGCCGAAGGGCATCGTCAACCTCCTCGACGACCCGAAGGCCACCGCCAAGAAGGTCAAGAGCGCGGTCACCGACACGGACACGGTCATCCGGTACGACGCGGAGAACAAGCCGGGCGTCAGCAACCTGCTCACCATCTACTCGACCCTCACGGGCACGGGTATCGCCGAACTGGAGCAGAAGTACGCCGGCAAGGGCTACGGTGCGCTCAAGACGGACCTCGCCGAGGTCATGGTCGAGTTCGTGACGCCGTTCCAGGAGCGGACCCAGCAGTATCTGGACGACCCGGAGACGCTCGACTCGATCCTGGCCAAGGGCGCCGAGAAGGCACGAGCCGTCGCCGCGGAGACGCTCTCCCAGGCGTATGCGAAGGCGGGCTTCCTGCCCGCCAAACACTGAGGCGAAGAACCGGCCGGACGAGCCGGCCGGTTCTTCCCTGCCCGACTGTCCACCACCCGACGCGACGACAGGAGTAAGACGTGGGGACCGTAACGATCGGTGTGTCGATCGCGGTCCCGGAGCCACACGGCAGCCTGCTCCAGGAGCGGCGCGCGGGCTTCGGTGACCCCGCGGCGTACGGCATCCCCACCCACGTCACGCTGCTGCCGCCCACGGAGGTCGACGACTCGGAGCTGCCCGCGATCGAGGCGCATCTGCTGGAGGTCGCGGCCGCGGGCCGCTGCTTCCCGATGCGGCTGTCGGGCACGGGGACGTTCCGGCCGCTGTCGCCCGTCGTGTACGTACAGGTCGTGGAGGGCGTCGAGGCCTGCACCTGGCTGCAGAAGCAGGTCCGGGACGCATCAGGCCCGGTTGCACGCGAACTGCAGTTCCCGTACCACCCGCATGTCACGGTGGCCCACGGCATCGACGACGAGGCGATGGACCGGGCGTACGAGGAGCTCGCGGGGTTCGAGGCGCAGTGGCCCTGCACCGGGTTCGCGCTCTACGAGCAGGGGGCCGACGCCGTGTGGCGCAAGCTCCGCGACTACGTCTTCGGGGGCGACGAGCCCGCCGGCCGTCTCGTCGTACCTCTGCAGGCGTCGGCGCCCGTGGTCCGGAGGACGCTTCCCGCGCACTGAGCCGGCGAACGAACGACGGGGGGACCATGCGCAGGACGGTGGCGGCCCTCGCGGTGCTGGCCCTGGCGGCCGCCGGTTGTGCATCGGTGGGTTCCGGCTCCGGACCGGCGTCCGGCTCCGGGCCGAGCTGGCGGTACGAAACGTCTACAAGGACCTCGGCAAGCTCTCCGACGTGATCGCGACCGCGCGCGACGACATCTGGGTGGCGGGCGCCGCCATCCCCACCGTCGACTTCAGCGGGGAGGACGGCACTCGCTGGACCAAGCAGCCGGACGCGAAGGGGGACTGCGCCAGACGCGTCCCGGTGGCCCTCGACGGTGAGCGCGGGACGTTCCTCCAGGGCAACCGCTACTTAGCCGGGCCGGCTACACGGGCAGCCTGCGGAACAGCGCCCGCGGGACATGCCGCAGCCCCGACATCACCAGCCGCAGTGTGCCCGGCACCCACACCACCTCGGAGCGGCGCCGCAGCCCCGTCTCGATGGCCGTGGCCACCGCGTCCGGAGTCGTGGCCATCGGCGCCTCCTGCAGGCCCGCGGTCATCTTCGAACGGACGAATCCGGGGCGTACGACCATGACGTGGACGCCCGTGCCGTGCAGGGCGTCGCCGAGGCCCTGTGTGAAGGCGTCGAGGCCCGCCTTGCTCGATCCGTAGATGAAGTTGGAGCGGCGGGCCCGCTCGCCCGCGACCGACGACAGCACCACGAGAGAGCCGTGGCCCTGGGACTGCAGTGCCCTGGCGCACACCAGGCCCGCGGACACCCCGCCCGTGTAGTTGGTCTGCGCGACGCGCACCGCCGCCGCCGGGTCGCCCTCGTCGCGCGCCTGGTCGCCGAGGATACCGAAGGCCAGCAGCACCACGTCGATGTCGCCCTCGGCGAAGACCTTGCCGAGCACCTCCTCGTGCGAGGCGGGTTCGAGCGCGTCGAACGCGAGGGTACGGGTGTCCGCGCCCAGCGCGCGCAGCTGCTCGGCTGCCGCCTCGAGGGCGGGCGAGGGGCGGCCGGCCAGCCACACCGTACGGGTGCGCCGCGCGATGAGGCGGCGTGCGGTGGCGAGCGCGATCTCCGATGTGCCGCCGAGGACGAGCAGGGACTGCGGGGTGCCGAAGGCGTCCTTCATGACAACCAACTCCTGGGGATGGTCCGGCTCCTGGTCCGGTTCCTGGGGGTGGCCGGACGGAGGGTCAGAGGTTCAGCCGGCGGGACAGGTCCGACACGAACACCCCCCGCGGGTCGAGTTCCGCGCGCAGCGCACGGAAGTCCCCGAGGCGGGGGTACATCCCGGCGAGCAGTTCCGGCCGGAGCCGGGAGTCCTTGGCGAGGTAGACGCGCCCGTCGGCCACCGCGACCTCCTCGTCGAGCTCGTCGAGGAAGCCGGCGAGGCCCGGCAGGTGCGCCGGGATGTCCAGGGCGAGCGTCCAGCCCGGCATCGGGAAGGACAGCCAGCCCGGGTCGCCTTCCCCGAACCGCTTGAGCACCGCCAGGAAGGAGGGACAGCCGCGCCCGGAGATGCGGCGCACGATCCGGCGCAGGGCGTCCTCCTTTCCGTATCCGATGACGAACTGGTACTGGACGAAGCCGCTGCGCCCGTAGATGCGGTTCCAGTGGGGGACGCCGTCGAGCGGGTGGAAGAACGTGGAGATCTTCTGCAGTTCGCCCGTGCGCGACCTGGGGGCCTTGCGGTACCAGAACTCGTTGAAGAGCCCGACCGTGGCACGGCCGAGCAGGCCCTCGGGCATGTGGACGGGGGCGGCGGGCAGCCGTCCCGGGTGGAACGCCAAGGGCTTTCTGCGGGAGCGGGCGGGCAGGGCGTCCAGGGGCGCGTGGTCGCCGCGCGTGAGCACCGAGCGGCCCGTGGACGCCCCGCGGGCCAGCAGATCGATCCAGGCGACCGAGTAGCGGTAGCGGTGATCGGTGGCGGTCAGACGGGCCATCAGGTCGTCGAGGTCCGTGGCGCGTTCGGTGTCCACGGTCATCAGGGACGTCTCGACGGGATGCAGTTGGACGGTCGCGGAGAGGATCACGCCGGTCAGGCCCATGCCGCCCGCCGTGGCGTCGAACAGCGGGGTGCCGCGTTCGACGGTACGCACCCCGCCGTCGGCGGTCAGCAGGTCGAAGGACAGGACGTGTCGCGAGAACGAGCCCGACACATGGTGGTTCTTGCCGTGGATGTCGGCCCCGATCGCACCGCCCACCGTCACATAGCGGGTCCCGGGCGTCACCGGCACGAACCAGCCGAGCGGCAGCAGCACCTCCATCAGCCGGTGCAGGCTGACGCCCGCGTCGCACAGCACTGTTCCGGCCGCCGCACCGGTGCCGGCCGAGCCGGTCGTGTCGATGACGTGGATGCGGTCCAGGCCGGTCATGTCGAGCACGGCTCCGCCCGCGTTCTGCGCCGCGTCCCCGTAGGCGCGGCCGAGCCCCCGGGCGATCCCGCCGCGCCTGCCGCAGCTGCGGACCGCCTCCACCGCCTCCTCGTACGAACGGGGGCGGACCACACGGGCGACGCTCGGGGCGGTGCGGCCCCAGCCGGTGACGGAAACGGTCTCTGCTGGCATGTCGGCGACCGTATCGTCCGACATGGACGATGATCAGTGGTTTGCGGATGCTGTGGCCATCCGTCACTTGAATGGGCGATTGAGGGAGTGTCGTCCAATACCTCCATGATTACTGGTTGTTGCGTAGACCGTGGAATTCCGGACGGCCGGACGGAGTGTCCAGCGCCAGCCGGATGGATCGAGCACCAAGGGGCCATATGCACGACATGGACCACCGGTTGCTGTCCGCGCTCCGCGGCTGCGGCAGGGACCCGCGGGTGGCGGCGGCCGCGCGCGCACTGTCCTGGACCGGAGAACACGGCGCGGTGTGGCTCGCCGCGGGGCTCGTGGGCGCCGCCGCCGACCGTGAGCGGCGCGGCGCCTGGCTGCGCGGCACCGCGCTGACCGCCGCCGCGCACCTGGCCAGCATGGGCGTCAAGCGCGTCGTGCGACGCCCCCGGCCCGGCCACGTCGAGCCGCTGGTGCGCACCGCGAGCCGGCACTCCTTCCCCAGTTCGCACGCCACGTCGGCGGCCGCCGCGGTGGTCGCCTACGGAGCGCTCCGCCCCGGCGGCGCGCGCCTGCTGCGGCCGGTCGCCGCCGCGATGTGCCTCTCCCGCCTCGTCGTCGGCGTCCACTACCCGTCGGACGTCGCCGCGGGCGCGGCCCTCGGGGCGCTGACGGCCCGGCTCGGGGTCCGGTGGATGACCGCGGGCTGCCCGATGGACGCCGGGGGGCCGGGCCGATGACCGAGCGCACCGCCGTACTCGAGCGCGAACCCCCGCGCCGCCCCACCCCCGTCGAGCACCCCGCGGCCGACCGGCCCGCGCTCGCACTGAGCCTGCTGAGGACCGCACGACCCCGCCAGTGGGTGAAGAACGCGCTGGTCGTGGCGGCCCCGGCGGCGGCGGGCGACCTGTTCTCACCCGCGGCCTGCCTCCAACTGGCCATCGTCTTCGTCCTGTTCACGGCAGCCGCATCGGCCGTCTACCTGATCAACGACGCACGGGACGCCGACGCCGACCGCGCCCACCCCGTCAAGTGCCACCGCCCCGTCGCCGCCGGGCACGTTCCCGTCCCCGTCGCCTACGCCGTCGGCAGCTTCCTCGCCGGTCTCGCCCCGGCCGCGGCCGTGGTGCTGTGCAACGCGCTGACGGCGGCGCTGCTGGCCGTGTACGTCGCCATGCAACTGGCGTACTGCATCAGCCTCAAGCACGTGCTCGTCGTCGATCTCGCCGTCGTCACCGCGGGCTTTCTGATGCGCGCCATGATCGGCGGTCTCGCGCTGCAGATCCCGCTGTCGCGCTGGTTCCTCATCACCACGGGCTTCGGTGCGCTGTTCATGGTGTCCGCCAAGCGGTACTCCGAAGCCGTCCAGATGGCCGGAAAACAGGGCGCCACGCGCGCGTTGCTGAACGAGTACACCACCGGCTACCTGCGGTTCGTCTGGCAGCTCGCGGCCGGTGTCGCCGTCCTCGCGTACTGCCTGTGGGCGCTGGAGGGGGGCGGCACCGCCGGCACGAGCCTGCTGCCCTGGCGGCAGCTGTCGATGGTCGCGTTCATCCTCGCGGTCCTGCGGTACGCGGTCTTCGCCGATCGCGGCACCGCGGGCGAGCCCGAGGACGTCGTGCTCCGCGACCGTCCGCTCGCCCTCATCGGCCTGGTGTGGCTGGCGATGTACGGCCTCGCGGTCGTGGGCTGGTGAGCCAGGCACCGCCCGCACAGGGCGGCGTGGCGGAGCCCGGCGGACTGCGGGCCCTCGCGCCCGAGGTGCTGGGCTTCGCGGCGACCGGCTTCTGTGCCTACGGCGCCGACCTCGGGCTCTTCCTGTGGCTGCGCGGCCCCGCGGGCCTCGACCCGCTGACCGCCAAGGCCCTGTCGTTCGTGGCGGGCTGCACGGTCGCCTACGCGGGCAACGCGCTCGGCACGTACCGCCACCGGGCGGCGGACGTGCCACGGCTGCGGCAGTACGGCGTCTTCCTCGCGGTGAACGTCGCCGGCGCCCTCGTCCAGCTGCTGTGCCTCGCGGTGTCGCACTACGGTCTCGGGCTCACCTCCCGGGCGGCGGACACCCTCTCGGGAGCGGGCATCGGCATGGCCCTCGCCACAGCCCTGCGCTTCTGGGGCACCCGGACGCTGGTCTTCCGGTCCGGCAAACGGGGGACAGAGGGCTCCGCGCGGGGCACACAAGGATCATGGACTGGCTGAAGAGACTTCCCGTCGTCGGGCCCCTCGTCGAACGGCTGATGACCACGCCCGCGTGGCGCTGCTACGAGCGTCTCGACCGCGTGAAGTGGTCCCGGCTCGCGGCGGCGATGACCTTCATCAGCTTCCTGGCGCTCTTTCCGCTGGTCACCGTGGCCGCCGCGCTCGCCGTGTCGACACTGAGCGCCGAGCGGGTGCACGAGCTCGAGGACCGGATCGCCGATCAGGTGCCGGGCATCTCCGACCAGCTGGACATCGGCGGGCTCGTCGCGAACGCCGGCACGGTCGGGGTCATCGCGGGCGCCGTCCTGCTGGTCGCCGGCATCAGCTGGATCGGCCAGATGCGGGACTGCCTGCGCGCCGTGTGGGAACTGCCCGACAGCGAGGAGAACCCCTTCGTACGCAAGGCCAAGGACACCGGGATCCTCGTCGGGCTCGGCGGCGCCGGGCTCGCATCGCTCATCGCCTCCGCCGTCGCGTCGAGCGCGGTCGGCTGGACGGCGCGGCACCTCGGGATCGCCGAGGGCGGTGCCGGCGGAGCGCTGCTCCAGACGGCCGCCTTCGCCATCGCCGTCCTCGCCGACTTCCTCCTGCTCCTCTACGTCCTCACCCTGCTGCCCGGCGTCCATCCGGAGCGGGGCCGTCTGATCACCGCGGCGCTGGTCGGCGCCGTCGGGTTCGAGCTGCTGAAGCTGCTGATCGGTAGCTATATGAGGGGAGTGGCGGGGAAGAGCATGTACGGCGCCTTCGGCGTGCCGGTGGCGCTGATGCTGTGGATCAACTTCACCGCGAAGCTGCTGCTGGTCTGCGCCGCCTGGACGGCGACGCAGCACAGGGAGCCGGCGGCGGACGGGGACGACGGGAACGGGGGCGGCGAGAGCGGAGGCGCCGGGGGCGATGCCGGTGGCTCCCGGCTCTGACGCGCGGCCTGCCGCTCCCGGTTCAGACGCGCGGCCGGCGACGCACCAGGTCCGGAAGCGGCCAGCGGCGCCTGACCACGAAGATCCCGGCGGCCAGCACCACCAGCACTCCGCCCATGATCGCCAACGCGGTCGCGATGCCGCTCGACCCCTCCTTGGCGGCGGCCGCCGGCGCGGCCTTCGTGTCCGAGGCGTCCTTCCCGGGACCGGCGGCGCCGTCCTGGCTGCCCGCGGCGCCGCTCGTACCGCTGCCCGTCTGCGCGCTCTTCGGCGCCACGAGCTCGCCGACGGGCGTCACCTTCCCGGCGGCCTGGAATCCCCAGTCGAACAGCGCGGCCGTCTCCTTGTAGACCTCGTTGCTCACCTTCTTCTCGGGGTTCATGACGGTGACGAGCAGCACCCTGCCGTTGCGTTCCGCGACCCCGGTGAAGGTCGCGCCCGCGTTCGTGGTGTTGCCGTTCTTGACCCCTGCGATGCCCTTGTAGGGGTTCAGCCCGTAGTCGCCCGTCAGCAGCCGGTTGGTGTTCTGGATCTCGAAAGACCCCCGCTTCGTGCCCTTCTTCGTCTTTGTGGTCGCGCCGGGGAACTGGGCCCGCACGGTCGAGCAGTACTCCCGGAAGTCTTTCTTCTGCAGTCCCGAACGCGCGAACAGCGTCAGGTCGTACGCGGACGAGACCTGGCCCGGGGCGTCGTAGCCGTCCGGGCTGACGACATGCGTGTCCAGCGCCTGCAGCTCCTCGGCGTGCGCCTGCATCTCCTTGACGGTCTGGTCGACGCCGCCGTTCATCGCGGACAGCACGTGCACCGCGTCGTTGCCCGAGCGGAGGAAGACGCCCAGCCACAGGTCGTGGACCGTGTACGTCTCCTCCTCCTTGATGCCCACCAGGCTGGAGCCCGCGCCCATGCCCGCGAGGTCGGAGGGCTCGACCTTGTGCTTCTCCGTCTTGGGGAACTTCGGCAGGACCGTATCGGCGAAGAGCATCTTCATGGTGCTCGCCGGGGGCAGCCGCCAGTGCGCGTTGTGCGAGGCAAGGACCTCGCCGGACTCCGCGTCCGCGACGACCCAGGAACGGGCCGTCACATCCTTGGGCAGGACCGGCGCACCGTTCGCCAGATTCACCTGCGTGCCCGCCTTGCCCAGCCGGACCCCGCCGACGGTCGACATGTCGGCCGGCGGCTTCGCCTGACTGCCCGCCGGCTTGTCGTCCGCGAGCGCGGGCGGAGCGACGGAAATACCCGCAGAAATAGACAACAATGCGACAGAAGCCGCCAAATAGGCGGCTCTGCTTCTCAGATTAAACGTGTTATAGGCAGGCACGATCGAGAACGTACATGGCTCTGTCGGCGTTGTCGCCGCCGAGGTGAGACGTGTCTCACCGGCCCCACCACACCGCGTGAGCCACTCGGTCGCACGGGAGCTGGTAGCACGCGGGCCGCGGTAGCAGCGCCCGATCGGCAGACCGGACGCCGCTGCCGCTCACCTTCAGGCCGGTGAGGTGACCGTCCGGCCGAGATGCCGGGCGAGGAACCGGACCGAGCTGTCGACCTCGAACATGGGGAAGCCGAAGTGCTTGCCCGCGTTGGCGTGCAACGTTTTCTCCTTCGAGGCGAAGGCGTCGAACAGCGCGAGGCCGGCCTCGCGCGGGATGCGTTCGTTGTCCCACTGCAGGGCGAACTCGATCGGGACGGTGATCTGCTTCGCCGTCTCGAACAGGGCATCGGGCCACATCATGCCGAAGACCGCGGCCGTGATCCTGGGCTCGACCGCCACCAGCGGTACCCCGATCGCGGTGCCCATGGCGATGCCGACGTAGCCCACCGGCCCATCGGCGCCGATCTCCGGGAGTTCCTGAAGGGCGTCCAGGGTCGCCTGCCACTCGGGCACGGCCTGCTCCGCCAGGCGGGCGTTGTAAGGGACGACGATCGGGCCTTCCGGTTCGCCCGCCGCCTGCGCCTTGCGCAGCTCGGCGATGTCCTGCTCGTCCTGCGTAGTGCGCGGCCGGTCGCCGTGACCGGGGGCGTCGATGACGGCGACATGGAAGCCGCAGCCGTTCACGAGGAGCTGAGCCCGGCCCACCATCGCCGGATGCTTCTTGTGGGCGCCGCCGCCGTGGCCCATCAGGACCAGGGGCGCGTGATCGCCGCCGGAGGCCGGCGACCAGAGAACTCCGGGGACGTCGCCCACGGTGAATTCGCGTTCGAGCGTGCCGTTCGACGACGACTCGGCAGTGAACTGCAGAGAATGCATGGGTGTTGCCTTTCGGGAGTGCCTGGTTGTCGAGGCGCTCCTGGCGACACCTACGTCAATCGCCGGCCGTGACCGGAAGGGGGAGCACCCACGTCGATACAGCGTTCATGGGTCTCACCTCCTCGGGCGGTGTCACGGTCAACTGGAAGCTACCAGCCCGATCATCATCCCTCCAATCCTTTTCCCCACCACTGATCACGACTCCAGACAGGCCCTAAGGCTTTTCGTCCCCTACTTGCCGACGCGACGGGCGGCCAGAATGCCTCGGAGGCCGATGATGCCGATGATCGTTCCGAGGATGAACGAGACGATGGCGAGGGTGAGGTGCACCCACAGATAGGCCGTGGGCTTGCCATCATCGAATGCAAGTCCGCTGGCGTCTGCGAAGAGGTTCTTGGTGAAGGTGACCCAGATCACCCACGACCACACGCCGAACGCTGCGAGGAACCAGGAGACGGGGCGGCTGAGCTTCATGGGGCGTCCTTCAGGAGGGTGGAGTCCGTTCCTTGCCAGTATGTGACCCGTACTGGTCCGGCCTGCCGTCGGGGCACCGGGCGTGCTGGCGCTACCGGGTTCTTGCGTCACTTTCACCGGGCTCGAGGGGACGCGTCGGCAGCGCCGCCGGCTCGGGAGGCGGGGAGCTCTGCGACGTGCAGGTGCTCGTTCATGGTGGCAAGCAGCACCGGCGCGCCCAGGCGGATGCCGCAGCCGCGCGTCTGACCCCGGTCCCGGTGCGGCACTGGCAGGCAGGCCGTCTCGACTGGTGCGCCTGCGCTCTCACGGTCGCGTCGGCCGTCGGCGCGGTGCCGCCGAGATCACCGCCCTCCACGACGACGCCCAGGTCAGCAAGCGGTCGGGGCTGCCTTCGAGCTCCGTGTCCGCTGACGCCGGGCGCCGGTCCGGATCTGCGGGCCCGGATCGCCTTACGAGGCCTGCCCGGCACGGTACGTACGATGGCGCAACTGCCGTCGTGAGGGACAGGGCGACGCGACGGCCATCGCAGAGGGAGGGGCGGCGTGGTCGTCGTCTTCGTAGTCGTCGCACTCGCCGTGCTGGCGGCCTTCGGCGCGCTGCACTGGTACGCGTGGCGCCGCGTCGTACGCGACACGACAGCCCGGGGCTCGCTGGCCCGGTGGGCGGGCACGGTCGTCTTCGTGGCGGGGCCGCTGCTCATGGTCGGGGCGTTCGTGAGCGGCCGGGCGGGAGCGCCGTTCTGGCTGGAGCGGGTGCTGGCCTGGCCGGGGTACCTGTGGTTGGCGCTCTTCCTCTATCTCGTACTGGCGCTGCTGGCGGGCGAGTTCGTACGGCCTCTGCTGCGGCGGTGGCTCGCGCGCAGGGACGCCGGGGCGCAGGCGGAGCCGGTGGCCGTACGGGAGGCCGAGCCCGTCGCCGAGGCGGTCGGGGCGCGTACGGCCGAGACCGCCGGTGGCGGTCACCAGCCGACGTCCGAGCCGCAGGCCGCGCCGGCGACGACCACCACGGAGCAGGGCCCCTCCCGCCGCCTCTTCGTCTCCCGCGTCGTGGGCGGCGCCGCGGCCGCCGTGGCCGTCGGGACGGTGGGCTACGGGGCGTACGGCGTGCTCAGCGGCCCCACGGTGAAGCGCCTGACCGTGCCGCTGGCCAAACTGCCGCGCGCCGCGCACGGCTTCAGGATCGCCGTGGTCAGCGACATCCACCTCGGGCCCGTCCTGGGCCGCGGCTTCGCCCAGCGCGTGGTGGACACGATCAACGCCACGCAGCCGGACCTCATCGCGGTCGTCGGCGACCTCGTGGACGGCAGCGTCGAGGATCTGGGGCCCGCCGCCGAGCCGCTCGCGCAGCTGCGGGCGCGGCACGGCGCCTACTTCGTCACCGGCAACCACGAGTACTTCTCAGGCGCCCAGCAGTGGGTCGACCATGTACGCGAACTCGGGCTGCACCCACTGCAGAACGCCCGCGTCGAGGTGGACGGCTTCGACCTCGCCGGCGTGAACGACGTCCAAGGCGAGAGCGAGGGCGACGGCCCGGACTTCGACCAGGCCCTCGGCGACCGGGACCGCTCACGCGCCGCCGTGCTGCTCGCGCACCAACCCGTCGTCATCCATGACGCCGTCCGGTACGGCGTCGACCTCCAGCTGTCCGGGCACACCCACGGCGGACAGCTGTGGCCCGGCAACTTCATCGCGGCCGCCGCGAACCCGACGCTCGCCGGGCTGGAGCGGTACGGCGACACACAGCTGTACGTGTCCCGGGGCGCGGGCGCCTGGGGGCCGCCCGTACGGGTGGGGGCGCCCTCCGACATCACGGTCGTGGAACTCGCCTCGAAACAGGCCTGATCAGGCGCCATCCCCAGGCACCGGCGTATGACGCGGAGCCGGCTCCTGAGAGGGGCCACGCCGTGAACCGGCAGACGCGGGAAGGGCGTCCGCCACGCCGTCGCGCACGGTGAAGCGGCGGACGCCGGGCACGGCCGCCGTCCCCGTGCACGCCACGCCGACGACGACCGCCGAGACCCACAGCGGCGTCCCGGCACCCCACGCGTTCGCGGCGAGGGGCGCGAGGACGTATCCGAGCGGCATTGCCCCCAGGGACAGCAGCCAGTCGTACGAGGTGACGCGGGCCAGCACGCCCGGCGGGATCGCGGCCTGCACCGACGTCTGCCACACGGGGTTGAGGAAGCCGAGCCCCGCCTGCGCGACGCCGTACGCCCCGATCACGGCCGGGGCGGGCGCTTCGGCGGCGAGCAGGGCCAGCGGCAGCGCGTACGTCGCGAGGCCCAGGTTGGCGACGAGGACCGGACGCCGGGGCCGGGCCCGGCCTGCCAGCAGCGAGCCGAGCAGCAGCCCGATCGCGCCCGCCTGGAGGATCGCGACCCAGACGCCCTCGCCGCCCAGCTCGTCGACGGCGAGGGCGGGGCCGAGGGTCATCAGTACGGCTGCGGCCCCGTTCCAGGCGGCGTGTCCGACGAGGCTCGTCCAGTACCAGTCGCGGCTGCGCACCTCCCGCCATCCCTCGACGAGGTCCTCGCGCAACCGGCGGCGCGGGACCGGCACATGACGTACGCGGATCGCGGCGAGCAGTGCCGCGCTGACGGCGAACGAGGCGGCGTCCAGAACGAACGCCCAGCCGGGCCCGGCGGCCCAGATCAGCAGCCCGGCGAGCGCGGGCCCGCCGAGCTGGGTGCCGCTCTTCACCACGCCCAGGGCGGAGTTGGCGGCATGCCGCTCCTTCTCCGGGACCGTCCCGGTGATCAGCGAAGGCAGAGTCGGCATGGCGAAGGCGGACGCGGCACCGCCGAGCACCTCGGCGACGGCGATGTGCCACAACTGCGGGTGCCCGCCGAGCAGTTCGACGCCGACGAAGAGCTGCGTGGCGCAGCGCCCGAGATCGGTCGTCAGCGCGACGGTCCGGGCGTTGAAGCGGTCGCCGACGACGCCGCCCAGGGGCAGCAGCAGAAGCCTCGGCACCATGGCGCAGCCCAGGACGAGCGCGAGCGCGGAGGTGGAGCCGGTGGCGCGCAGCACGGCGAGGGCCAGTGCGGCGGGCACCACGGCGTCGCCGATGAGGGAGAGGGAGCGGCCGATGAAGAGCAGGCGGAAGGAGTTGTTGCGCAGCAGAGGGTGCGGCATGGCCGTGAATGTATTTCGGTACCGAATGTTTCGTCAACGAAATATACGGGGCCGAAGGAGATCGCAGTAGGCTGACGGGTCATGGAGCCCAAGGAGCGGAAGCAGCCGACGACCCGCACCCGCCAGGATCCGAAGCGACCTGCGGAACGTGGCCCCGGCCCTGCCCCTGCCCGTGCCCGTGACCGGACGGACGATCACGTCGCGCGCTGGCTTCCGGCCCTCCCGGATCTCGACCCGGACATCGAGGGCGCGGTCACCCGCATGAAGAAGCTCTCGGTACATCTGCGCCGGGTCCGCGAGCAGTCCCTCGTCGACTTCGACCTGGAGCGGCACGAGTTCGACACCCTGCACCAGCTGGCCGCCCGCGGCGGGACGGCGGCCCCTTCCGAACTCGCCGCCGATCTCGACCTGGCCCCCGCCTCCGTCACCGGCCGCCTGGACGCCCTCGAGCGCCGCGGCCTCGTCAGCCGCACCCCGTCCAAGAGCGACCGCCGCCGTGTGGATGTGGTGCTGACGAAGTCAGGGCGGGCCACCTGGCTGGGCGCGATGGACGTGCTCGGCCACGAGGAGTACCGACTCCTCGGTGTCCTGTCGAAGGACGAGCGGCGCGCTCTGTCCGACATGCTCCGCCGGATCATGCTGGTCGCCGAACAGCACGGAGACGCGTCATGGACCTGAGGGTCGGCCCTGCCCCCATTCCGGGTCCCGCCCCAGCTCAGGCCGCTTGCTGTAGTCCGTGAACCCGATGACGTTCCCCCACGGATCGGCGATCTCGACGGTCCAGCCCGTGGCCACGGCGAACGGCTCCTCCAGAACCGGAACCCCCGCCACCACCAGGGCCCGCGCGGTGGCCCGCGCATCGCGGACCTCCAGCCAGACCCGGGGACCGGGCCACGGCGGCGGCCGATAAGCGAGGTCCTCCTCCAGCCGCAGCAGCACCCCCGGCACCTCGCCACCGACCTTCAGCAGCGCGATCCCGGCCTCATCGAACCGGAACGCCAACGGAAAACCGGCCTGCCGATAGAACGCCACCGCCTCGTCGAGATCCCCGACGGGCAACAGCACGTTGTCGAACCCGAGCAGCTCGTACGTAGCCTCCTGTGGCATGGCGTCAGAGTAAGCGCGCCCACGGTGGGGACCGGGGAGCCATACTGTGGCTCTTCGAGGGGCTTGTGGGGGCTGCGGGAGGGCTGGCTTCGTGCGACGGGTGCGGAACCCGCCCTTCGGTAGCAGCCAAAACCCGCCAGAACGACCGAGGGCCCCGCCCCTGGCCCCGCCAGGAACAGGCCTCTCACCCGTCGCGTCGTCCGACGGTGGTCACCCCACCCGTGCCGCCCTGCCCCCCCGGATCCGGCAGCACCTTCGTCATCCCCGGCAGGAAGTCCGTGAACAGCTCGTGGACCTCGAGGACCAGCGGCCGCAGTACGCGGAAGCGGGCCAGGGCGACGCCGCGGGCGGTGAGGCGGGCGCCGCGCTCGGCGAGGCGGTAGCTGCGCTCGCGCCCTTCCGTGCGGTCGAAGACCCAGTACAGGACGAGACCCATCTGGGACAGCCACATCAACTCGGGGAGGACGTCCCGCAGTTCCTCCGGGACCTTGGCCTTGGAGCCCGCCAGTATCTCGCGGTGGAGGGCGATGGCCTCCTCGCGCGGGCCCTCCGACTCGGGCGAGAAGGGGCTGAGCGGACTGTCCGGGTCGGCGGCGTTCTTGAAGAACTGCGCCGCGAACTCGTGGTACGGCTCGGCCACGTCGAGCCAGGCCTTGAGGACCCCGGCGAGCCGCGCCTCCAGGTCCGTCTCGCGCTCCAGGACCGGCCGGACCGCCGCCTGGTGCTCGGCGCCGATCCGGTCGTAGAAGCCCTGGATCAGATGCTCCTTGCCCGCGAAGTAGTAGTAGGCGTTGCCGACCGAGACCCCGGCCTCCTTGGCGATGGCCCGCATCGTGGTCTTGTCGTAGCCCCGCTCCTGGAAGAGCCGCAGGGCGGTTTCCAGGATGAGCGCGCGGGTCTGCTCGCTCTTCGTGGGCGCGGGCGCAGGCCCGGCGGGAGCGGTGGGCGGGGCTTCGGGGCCGTCGTTCGGTGCTGGCACGGAACCAGAGCCTAACCAGTGGCGCAGGTGCCGCTGTCACAGCCGGGTGGGGTGTACGTCCACCCGTACCGCGGGTGGTACTGCCACCCGTCCCCGCGGTAGTACGCGCTCCCGCCCCACTGCGCGCCGGCCTTGGCCGTGCCGCTGTGCGACTCCCGCCACTTGGCGGCGGCGAGCACCGCGCCCCTGGCCAGCCGCGCCCCGGCCGGCGTGCTCAGCCGGTGGGCGAGCGGGCGGTGCTCGCGCAGCGCCCAGAGGCAGACGATCCAGGCGGCGGAGCCGCGGTAGATCTGCCCGGCGTCCCCGACGACGGTGATCTCTTCGAGGGTGGCCCGATGGTCGAGCGAGGGAAAGCGGCGCCGGGCCTCGTCCGACCCCGCGGGGACGAGTTCCAGCGGCACCAGTTGCCGCTGCCGGACGAGCCAGTCGCGCACGAACGTGCACAGCGAGCACCGCGCGTCGTACAGGACGGTGAGCCCGCGGACCGGGACGCCGCGCGCGTCCCGGCCCCGGTCGGCAGCGGTGGCCACCGCGGTCACGCCCGCCCCTCCGGGGCGACCCAGCCCTGCGGCGGGACCGGCGGCTGCTGCTCGCGCTCCATGACTCCCCGCCGCCGGATCTTGTTGAGCACGTAGACATTGCCGAGGTGCATCACGCCGAGTACCAGCAGGACGACGCCGAGCTTGGTCGACAGCGCCTCGAAGACCCCGCGGGTGTCCGCGATGGCGTCGTCGTCGCTCAGATAGAGCGCGACGAAGCCGAGGTTGACGAGGTAGAAGCCCACCACCAGCAGGTGGTTGACGGCATCGGCGAGCTTCTCGTTGCCCTGCAGCACGTCGGCGAGGAAGATCCGCCCGTTCTTGCTGAGCGTGCGGGCCACCCAGACCGTCAGCCCGATGCTGATGACCAGGTAGATCACGTAAGCGACGACCGTGAGGTCCATGTCCCCACCCTTCTGAAAAGCCCCATGGCGGGGCTCTCTCACACTCTTGAACACGTTCAAAAGCTGTCGTCGATGACTCTAGACCTGTTTTTGAACACGTTCAAGTCATCGCTGCGCGTGGGGAATTGGCCGCTTCACCCAAGCCTGCCCAGACATGCACGTGGGCCCCGTTTCCCACCGGAAACGGGGCCCACGACGACGTACGACCGCGAACGCGGAAACCGTCGAAGCGTCAGAAGCGGCGCGTGATCAGCGCTCGCTTCACCTCCTGGATCGCCTTCGTCACCTCGATACCGCGCGGGCAGGCGTCCGTGCAGTTGAACGTCGTGCGGCAGCGCCACACGCCGTCCTTGTCGTTGAGGATCTCCAGCCGCTGCTCGCCGGCCTCGTCGCGCGAGTCGAAGATGAAGCGGTGGGCGTTGACGATGGCGGCCGGGCCGAAGTACTGGCCGTCGTTCCAGAAGACGGGGCAGGACGAGGTGCAGGCCGCGCAGAGGATGCACTTCGTCGTGTCGTCGAAGCGCGCACGGTCCTCGGCGGACTGCCGGCGCTCACGCGTCGGCTCGTTGCCCGTGGTGACCAGGAACGGCATGACGTCCCGGTACGCCTGGAAGAACGGCTCCATGTCCACGACCAGGTCCTTGAGGACCGTGAGGCCCTTGATGGGCTCGACCGTGATCGGCTTCTCGGGGTTGATGTCCTTGATCAGCGTCTTGCACGCCAGCCGGTTGCGGCCGTTGATGCGCATCGCGTCGGAGCCGCAGATGCCGTGCGCGCAGGAGCGACGGAACGTCAGCGTGCCGTCGAGCTCCCACTTGATCTTGTGGAGGCCGTCGAGCACACGCTCCTTGGGGTCGATCTCCAGCTGGAAGTCTTCCCAGGTCGCCTCCGCCGAGACCTCCGGGTTGAACCGGCGGACCCGGAAGGTGACGGTGATGTAGGGGGAGGCCGCGGACTCCGCCTCGACCTTGTCCAGAACAGGGGTTGCCATCAGTACTTACGCTCCATCGGCTGGTAGCGGGTCTGGACGACCGGCTTGTAGTCGAGACGGATGGACTCGGTGCCGTCGTCGCCGACCTCGCGGTACGCCATGGTGTGGCGCATGAAGTTGACGTCGTCGCGGTTCGGGTAGTCCTCGCGGTAGTGACCGCCGCGCGACTCCTTGCGGGCCAGGGCGGAGACGGCCATGACCTCGGCCAGGTCGAGCAGGTTGCCCAGCTCGATGGCCTCGAGCAGGTCCGTGTTGAACCGCTTGCCCTTGTCCTGGATGGCGACGTTCTTGTAGCGCTCGCGCAGCTCGGCGACCTTCTCGACCGCGGTCTTGATGGTCTGCTCGGTGCGGAACACCATGACGTTGGCGTCCATGGTGTCCTGCAGCTCGCGGCGGAGCTCCGCGACCCGCTCGGTGCCCGTGGAGTTGCGCAGCCGCTCGACCTGCTCGACGACGAGCTCGGCCGGGTTCTCCGGGAGTTCGACGTAGTCGTTCTCGGCCGAGTACTCGGCGGCGGCGATGCCCGCGCGGCGGCCGAACACGTTGATGTCCAGCAGCGAGTTGGTGCCGAGGCGGTTGGCGCCGTGGACCGACACGCAGGCGACCTCACCGGCGGCGTACAGGCCCGGGACGACGGTGGTGTTGTCCGACAGGACCTCACCCTCGACGTTCGTCGGGATGCCGCCCATGGCGTAGTGCGCGGTGGGCTGGATCGGGATCGGGTCCGTGTACGGCTCGATGCCCAGGTACGTCCGCGCGAACTCCGTGATGTCGGGCAGCTTGGCGTCCAGCTGCTCCGGCGGGAGGTGCGTGAGGTCCAGGTACACGTGGTCGCCCTCGGGACCGCAGCCGCGGCCCTCGCGGATCTCCGTGTAGATGGAGCGGGACACGACGTCACGGGAGGCGAGGTCCTTCATGACCGGCGCGTACTTCTCCATGAAGCGCTCGCCGTCCTTGTTGCGGAGGATGCCGCCCTCACCACGGGCGCCCTCCGTCAGCAGGATGCCCATGCGCCAGATGCCGGTCGGGTGGAACTGGAAGAACTCCATGTCCTCCAGCGGCAGCCCGCGGCGGTAGACGGCCGCCTGGCCGTCACCGGTCAGCGTGTGCGCGTTCGACGTGACGCGGAAGAACTTGCCGGTGCCGCCGGACGCGTAGATGACGGCCTTCGCCTGGAAGATGTGGATCTCGCCGGTCGCCAGCTCGTACGCGACGACACCGGCCGACCGCTTCACGCCGTCGACCTCGGTGATCAGCTGGTCCAGGACGTAGAACTCGTTGAAGAACTCCACGCCCTCCTTGACGCAGTTCTGGTACAGCGTCTGGAGGATCATGTGACCGGTGCGGTCCGCGGCGTAGCAGGACCGGCGGACCGGGGCCTCGCCGTGGTTGCGCGAGTGGCCGCCGAAGCGGCGCTGGTCGATGAGGCCGTCCGGGGTGCGGTTGAACGGCAGGCCCATCTTCTCCAGGTCGAGGACGGAGTCGATGGCCTCCTTCGCGAGGATCTCGGCGGCGTCCTGGTCGACCAGGTAGTCACCGCCCTTGATCGTGTCGAAGGTGTGCCACTCCCAGTTGTCCTCCTCCACGTTGGCCAGCGCGGCGGCCATGCCGCCCTGCGCGGCGCCCGTGTGGGAGCGGGTGGGGTAGAGCTTGGTCAGCACGGCGGTACGGCTGCGCTTCGTCGCCTCGATGGCGGCGCGCATGCCGGCGCCACCGGCGCCGACGATGACGGTGTCGTACTTGTGGATCTTCATCAGTTGATACCTCAGTCCCTCGTATCCAGGTGCCTAGCGGATGTTCGGGTCGAAGGTGAAGATCACCAGCGTGCCCAGCAGGACGGTGAACACCGTGGCGGTGTACAGCAGCATCTTCAGCCAGAAGCGGGTGGTGTCCCGCTCCGCGTAGTCGTTGATGACGGTACGCAGGCCGTTGCCGCCGTGCAGCATGGCGAGCCACAGCATCGCCAGGTCCCAGATCTGCCAGAACGGGGACGCCCAGCGGCCGGCCACGAAGGCGAAGCCGATCTTGCTCACGCCGCCGTCCAGGACCAGCTGGATCAGCAGGTGGCCGAGGACCAGGACGACCAGCACGATGCCGGACAGGCGCATGAAGAGCCAGGCGGCCATCTCGAAGTTGCCGCGCGTCGAGCGCGGGGTCTTCGCGGTGCGCTTGCGCGGGGCCTCGATGACGGGGGCCGGGTTGTCGATGTCGTACGCGGTGCCGGCGCCGCCCTCGACGGGGCCGATGCCGGAGGTTGCGGTGGTGGTGTCAGCGGACATCGGCCTCAGCTCCCGAAGAGTTCACGGACGGCGTGGCCGAGGACCGGGTACAGCGCCCCGACCATCAGGACGACCCAGATGCCCATGACGGTCCAGAGCATCTGCTTCTGGTAGCGCGGGCCCTTCGACCAGAAGTCGACGGCGATGACCCGCAGGCCGTTGAGCGCGTGGAAGAGGATGGCGGCGACGAGGCCGTACTCCAGAAGCGCGACGATAGGCGTCTTGTAGGTTGCTACGACGTTGTCGTACGCCTCGGGGGAGACGCGGACAAGAGCGGTGTCCAGCACGTGTACGAACAGGAAGAAGAAGATGAGGACGCCGGTGACTCGGTGAGCCACCCACGACCACATGCCTTCCCGGCCGCGGTACAGCGTTCCAGCCGGCACGGAAGAACCCTCCGGGAGCGGGGATTGGGGCCGCGCCGGCTTGTCTGTCGGTCGGGCCCGGCCGGGTACGGTCCACCGGCCCCGGCCATCGTAGCGACGACTGGTCGGAACGCTTACTTGGGGCCTACCGATGTGATCAAACCGGCAATCAAACTGGTACGTACGGGCTATCGGGCCGGCCCGAATCCACTGTTTCCGGCGAATCCGGGCGGGGCCCCGTGTCCTGCGCCGACCGGTCGTGCGGGAACGGGGACGTTCCGAGCCGGTGGACGAGGTGTGAGATCCGCCCACGGGCGAGGCCCCTGAGCTCATCGGCGGCCTGCACCCGCTCGTCCTCCGGGTCGTTGTTCAGCCGTGCCCGGATCGCGGCCAGCAGCTGGCCGAGCGTTTCTTCTGGAGCGACGTCGTCCAGGCAGATCACGAAGGCGTGGCCGAAGCGGCTCTCGTACGCCGTGTGGGCGGCGCGCAGGGCGGTCTGCGCGGTGCGCAACGCGGTGCCCGAGCCGGTCTCCGGCTGGTGCGCGGACTCGGCGGCGAGGGCCTGGAGCACCTCGGCGGGCGTCAGGTCGTATGCCGCCTCGTCGGCGGCCGCGAGCAGGGACTCGAGGTCCGGGAAGGGCCGGTGGGCGGCGAGGCGCCGGGCCCAGCGGAGGCTGCCGCAGCAGGTGAGGAGCGCGCTCTCGGCGACATCGGCGGGCGCGGTGTTGAACCGCTCGAGTCCGGGCAGGCGCGGTGTCGCGGGAATGCCTCCCGGGCCCTTGAGGCACTGGCGGAGGTTCTGGTCCGGAATCGCGGCGCGGCCGGGGAGGCGAGGGAAACGGTGCGAAGGCAGCGGTGCGCTCCTCATGGGGGCGCCCCCAGCGTTGGCTGGGGGAGGGTGTGGGGGGCACTGGCGGCGTGGCACCGGGGTTGTGGTGCCGTGCGGTGCGGCGTGACGCGGTGCAGGCTGGTTGTAGTGCGTGCGGTTGTCGTGCATGCGGTGCACTGCGTGGGATGCGGTGCAGAGCGCTGATGGTTCCCGACGTGGTGTGGTTTCGGTGAATGACCCGTGCTTCAGCTGTGGATGAAGTGATGAATGTGTCGTCACGCTATCGGCCTATGACGCGACCTGTCCGTTCGGTGCCCGAATTTCACCCGGACGGCAGAGTTTCGTCGCCCGGAGTGGACGTCGACGAGCATCGATCCGGTCATACGGTCACAGGAAGTCGTGCGCCCGTGGCGCCCCGTGTGAGCCGCCGGATGCGCCGGACGTGTCCGTTGTGCACGCTCGAAGAATCAGGAACTCGGGAAGCGCGGCCCGGCAGGGCCGTGATGAGGCAGGGTGCGACTTGGTGAGTCGAGTCTTCTGGGCATGGAGCGGTGCGGGAGCGGCCACGGCGGGCGCCGTGGCCCTGACGGTGACGCTGTGGGCGGGAGGCGGAGTCGGCGGCCCCGCCGCGAGCCTGCAGCCCAGAGGCACACCATCGGCCTCACGGGCGTCGATACCACTGGCGCAGTCGGCGGCACCGGCGGCGACGCAGTCGCCCAATCCCACGTATCCGCTGTCGACCGCACCGCAGACGATCCCCGCGGTCCGTGAGTTCACCGCGGCCCGCGGCCCCGGCTGGAAGCCGGGCAGCGGCCGGGTCGTCGTCGACGACGACGCGCTCGCGGACGAGGGCCGTCTGATCGCCGGTGAGCTGAAGCTGCGGTACGCCGGGAAGGTCGCCGCCGGCGCCGGGGACGTCGAACTGGCGCTCACGCCGGGCGCGAGCGGTGGTGCCGAGTCGTACACCATGACCGTCAAGAACCAGCGCGTACGGATCACCGGGCCCGGCGAGGCCGGCGTCTTCTACGGCACGCGCACCCTCAAGCAGGAGGTGCGCGGTCAGGGCTCCGCGCCCGAGGGCGTCGTGCACGACGCGCCCGCGAAGCCCCAGCGCGGGTTCCTGCTCGACATCGCGCGCAAGAACTTCACGGCCGGCTGGATCGAGGACCGCATCCGCGAGCTCGGCGACCTCAAGTACAACCAGCTGGGTCTGCACTTCTCCGACGACCAGGCCTTCCGCATCGAGTCGGACTCGCACCCGGAGATCGTGTCCAAGGTGCATCTGACGAAGGCCGAGGTGCGGGCGATCGTCGCGCTGGCCGCGTCCCGGCACATGATCGTCGTGCCGGAGATCGACTCGCCCGGTCACCTCGGGGCCGTGCTCGCCGCACACCCCGAGCTGCAGCTGCACAACGTCCAGGGCACGGCCGTGACCGGGGCCATCGACATCTCCAAGAAGGAGTCGGCGAAGCTCGTCGACGACCTGCTGAACGAGTACGCGGCCCTGTTCCCCGGGCCGCTCTGGCACCTGGGCGGCGACGAGTACCGCGCTCTGACGGTCAGCAACCCCGAGGCCTCGTACCCCCAGCTCGCCGCGGCGGCCAAGCAGGCGCACGGGGCGAACGGCCGGATCCAGGACCTGGCGACGGACTGGCTGAACGCCCGGGCGGCGACGATGCGCGCACACGGCCGCACGGTCAAGGCGTGGAACGACGGCTTCTACACCGGCGGCGTGGTCCAGCCCGACAAGGACATCCAGGTCGCGTACTGGACGGGCAGGGAGATAGGGGCGCGGGAGCCGCTGACGTATCTGCAGGAGGGACGGGACGTCGTCAACTACAACGACGATTTCCTCTACTACGTCCTCGGCCAGCCCAACCAGTTCTACTACCCCACCGGTGAACGCATCTTCGAGCAGTGGACGCCGCTCGTCCTGCGCGGCACCACGCCGGTCCCGGAGAAGTACAACGACCAGATCCTCGGTGCCGTCTTCTCCGTGTGGTGCGACCTCGCCGACGCGCAGACGCAGGACCAGGTGGCCGAGGGCATCCGGATGCCGCTGAACGCGATGATCCAGAAGACATGGGACCCGGGGAAGCCGGACATGACGTGGGCGCAGTTCAAGGCGCTGGCGGAGAAGGTGGGCTGAGCGGCCCGAAACCGCCAGATCTGTCTTACCGCTGGCGAACTCGCGTACGGGTGTGCTGTATTCGGCCGAGGAGTCCTGAAAGAGCCGAGATTCACCGCAGGACAGAGCCGTCGAGCGCACCGAGGGGCCAACGGAATGGGCTACTGGGGTTATTTCCTTGTGGGCAGGAGCGAGCGGCCGCTCGCCGAGCTGGCCGCGCTGCAGGGCGTACGCGATCAACTGACGCTGCACGAGCAGCGCGCCGGAGGCTGGCAGGTGTGGGAGTGCCCGGGCGGCGGCGAGGGCACCCAGGACGTCGGCAGCATGAACACGCTGGCGCTGGAGACGGGCGCGCCCGCGCTGTTCGGCTACGTCATGGACAGCGACTGCGTGGTCGTCGAGGCGGCCGGGCCCGAGAGCGGGGCGTGGACCGCGTGTCTGGCGCGCGGCGCGATGGCCGCGTACCTGGGCGCCGACGACCTGACGCTGGAGGACTACTTCCTCGAGCCGCGCGACGCCGCCGAGCGAGCGGTCGCATGGGCGGCTGAGGCGGGCCGGGACGTGCCGGACGAGCCGCTGGTCGAGGTGCTGACCGCGGACCCGGATCCGTTCGCGGAGGCACTGTTCTTCCGGCTCCTCGACGGGCTGGGGGTCGGGCCGCTGCCGCAGTGAGGCAGCGGGTCAACGGGCCTGGGGCACAGCGGAATTGAGCGGCCGTTCCACTGCTGCGGCGGCCCGGGGTCGTCACGTTCCGAGACCGCGCGGTCCGGGTGCAGTGACGTTCCCGGGGCTTTGCACGCAGTAAGGGGAGGTTCCGAGTCCGCAAATGGAGGCGCAGATGAGCCTGGTGGAACTGATCGCTCAGGCCGACGAGCGAGGTCTGGCGGCGAGCGGTCTCGCCTGCCTGGACCGTTGCGTGCCCCTGCTGGGCGGTGACGACGACGTGCTGCGCCCGCTGTGGGCGAGCCTCACGGACGGCGAGGACTGGGGTGAGCGGCTGGTCAAGGCGCGCTCCGCCCTCGACGCGGGGGAGGTGGACGACGACGAGGCCTGTGTCCTGGCCCGCCGGATGCTCGGCGCCGCGCCCCTGGTCCTCCCGCAGAGCCGCGAGTCCCTGGCCGGCACGCCCGAGGCCGCGCAGCTGCGCGAATGGGCCGACGCGTGCTCTGTGGCCGCACTCCAGATACACCGGATGCTCGACTCCAAGGACGACGGCGCCCAGTCCGTGACGGCCCGGCGCGAGGGCAGTACGGACGCCATGTCCCCGCTCGTCGCCGCCGAACTCAGGCGTCAGATCACCATCCTCGAACTCCTCTCGGTCCGTGGCGGGGGCGGGCTGCGCCAGGCGCTCGACGTGTCGACCGAGGGCCGCCGCGTCCTGCGCGCGGTGGTCTCGCGCAGAGCGCGGGGGCGGGTCTGAGTGTTCCGGACCGGCCGGCTCTCGCCGCGGTCGTGGCTGCTGCTCGGCCTGCCGCCGCTGCTGCTGCTCGCCCTGCTCTACCCATACCCCCATCCGTATCTCCCGCCCTGGCGGGACGCCGGACAGGGACACTGGGGCGGCGCACTCGGCGAGCTCAAGGACACCGCGCTGCCCGGCGGCGGCACGGCGGCGCTCTCGGGGTGCGGCGCGACCGGCCCCGTACGGCCCGAGCCGCGTGGCGCAGGCGAACGGGACGCACTTCCGCAGCTGGTCATCTCCGCCTACGGCTACTACGACCCGGGCCCGCGCACGTCCGGGCGCCCCCGCTACACCATCACCGCGAACATCGCCCCGGGCGACCGGACGCTCACCCTCCCTGCGCCGGTCGGCGAACACCGCGTGACGGTGGACATGTACGGCCCGCACGGCGAGGGACGCACCGCCTCCGCGCGCGGGCTGACGGCGGACGTCGTCGTCGGCATCACGGGCAAGCGCGCCAAGACGCCGAAATCGGGAGAGTTCCGCTTCACTCCGGCCAACCAGCTGACCCTGCAAGTGGAACTCCCCGCCGGGGCTCTGTGCCCGGGCTACACATTCACGAAAATCACCCAGTGCTCACCGGAGAGGACCAACAATGTCGAGGACTGCCCGGTGATGGTCCTCACCCTCTCCGACCCGGCGATCCGCGCACAGCGCGCCGAGGAGAGGTCCGAGAGCCCGTCGTCGGTCAGCGACCGGCTCGTGGCGGTGACGTACGAGCCGAAGACCACGGACGCATAGCCAAGACGACGGACGCAGAGCCAAGGGGAGACCATGACGACACTCGAGAACCGGCCGGACACCGCACTGCTCGTCATCGACGTGCAGAACGGCGTCGTCGGGGGAGCGCACGAGCGGGACACCGTCGTCGCGAACATCGGCAGCCTCGTCGAGAATGCGCGGCTGCAGCGGGTCCCGGTCGTCTGGGTCCAGCACTCCGACGAGGAGCTCGCGCAGGGAAGCGACGACTGGCGGATCGTCCCCGAGCTGACTCCGGACGACGCCGAGCCGCTCGTAGGGAAGAACTACGGCGACTCCTTCGAGGACACCACCCTCGAGACCGTGCTGGCGGGCCTCGGAGTCGGCCGGCTCCTCATCACCGGCGCGGAGACCGACGCGTGCATCCGCTCGACGCTCCACGGCGCCCTCGCCCGGGGGTACGACGCGATCCTCGTCAGCGACGCCCACACGACGGTGGACAAGACGGCATGGGGCGCGCCGGCGCCGGACCAGGTCATCGCGCACACGAATCTGTACTGGACCTACCAGACGGCGCCGGGCCGGACGGCCGGAACGGTCGAGACCAAGGATGTCGACTTCGGCGGCACGTCCTGACAGAGCTAGTGTTCGGCCCACTACGCGAGCCGGGAGGACACTGGTGGCTGACGGACCGATCGACCTGATCCGACTGGAGGGCGAGGGCAGCAGCGTCGTCGTCCGGATCACCGGGATACGTGAGGCAGGCCCGGCAGCAGACTCGGCTGCGGGCGACGTGCTCGCCGGAGAGATCCTGGTCGACACGCCGTTCGTACGGGGAAGCACCGGGATCTCGGTCTTCCCGGAGGACCTGCGGCAGTGGCAGGAGGCCCTGGACGCACTCGACGCCGGGCAGGACGTCGCGTGGCGCGAGGGGGTACGCGGGCCGGAGATGTTCGTCGAACGTGACGCGGACGAGGAGCGGGCCCATGTCACGATCAAGGACGGTTCGACGTCCCTGACGACGGTGACGGTGACCGTCCGGCTCGCCGACTCCTGGTTCGACGACGCGTACCGGCGCCTGGACCTGACCTGGGAGACCTGGCCACGGGCCGAGGACTGAAGAGCACTGAAACAGACGGCCGGGCCCCCAAGCGGGAGCCCGGCCGTCGTGCCGTCGTGAATCCGAGCGGCGGTCGCCTATGCCGTCGTCACGGCGTCAGCGTCTGCCCCAGATGCGCGCTCGTCGGTGTCCCCAGCTTGTCGCGGCCGATGTAGTAGGCCTTCGACGGGGAGACGCCGCTGCTGCCGCTCGGCACGTAGAGGACCGTGCCCGCGTAGGAGTCCTCGCCCTCGACACCGAGGGTCAGGTCCGCCCGGCCGTAGCCGGAGAGGTCCGTAAGGGAGACGGCGGAGCCCAGCTTGTCGTTGGTCTCCGTGGCGCCCGTGATGCCCGTGGTGTCCTGCGAGAAGGCGAGCGCGCCCGTGCCCGTGAGGCCGGCCGACGTGCCCTTGATGAGCCAGGCCGAGCCCGCGTTGGAGCGGTTGGTGGTGCGGGTGATGTCCTCGTTCGGGGCGCCCGCGAGGACGTCCAGGTAGCCGTCGCCGTTGTAGTCGCCGACCGACACCGACCAGCCGAGCGCGTCACCGGACTCGGCGGCGCCCGGGACCCCGGTGGTGTCCTGGTGGATCGTCGTCATGCCGGTCGTGGTGAAGCCGGTGGACGTGCCCGGGACCATCGTCACCTGGCCGCCCGCGTGGGCGCCGGACTCGGCGGTGTACGGCTGGCCGATGACGATGTCGTCGTAGCCGTTGCCGTTGACGTCGCCCGCCGCGATGGAGCGGCCGCCCTTCACGGAGAGCGTGGACACCTTGGTCAGGCCGGTCGACTTGGAGCCCTTGAACCAGGTGACCCGGCCGATGCCGGACGAGTCGCGGTAGTTGAGCGCCACGTCCGCGTAGCCGTCCCGGTTGAAGTCACCGGTGGTGGCGTCGGCGTAGGCGAGGGCGCCGGAGCTCGACGTGACCTGTCCGGCCACCTCGTGGCCGTCGGCGAATCGCGCCGCCCAGCTGCCGCCCGTACCGGTGGACGCGGCGAACACGTCCGCCTTGCCGTCGCCGTTGAAGTCGCCGACGGTCACGGCAGCGCCGAACTTCGCGCCGGTGAGCGTGTAGTCGTCGCCGAGGGCCATGGTGGAGGCGTTCTGGTCGAACTTCGGGCCGTACAGGATGGTGACCGCGCCGCGGTCCGCGTGACCGGTCGAGTCGTCCTCGCCGGGCGCGCCGATCGCGAGGTCCGCGTACCCGTCGCCGTTGATGTCGCCCCACGCCGTGGCCGCGCCCCACTGGTCGCCGGACTCGGAGGCACCGGGGACGCCCGCGCTGGACTGGGTGAGCCGCAGTTTCGAGCCGGCCGCGGGGCCGTTGACGCTGCCCGGGACGATGACGACGTTCCCGGTGCTGCCGGAGGCCTGGGGGACACCGGCGACCAGGTCGCTGATGCCGTCACGGTTGAAGTCCGAGGTCGGCAGGGCGTGCGAGACGCCGGGAAGGGCCGCCAGGGTCCGGATCGTGGCGAGCTTCGAGTAGAGGTTCGCGCCGGGGCAGGCCGTCGAGTTCGTGTCGCGGTGGCCGAAGACCCGGGGCAGCTCGATCGAGGTGCCCTTCTCGATGAGGTTGCCGTCCTGGCCCTTGGGGCTGCCGGAGGTCAGCGTCACCTTGCCGGTCGGGTCGATGCCGTACATGCCGAACTTCCAGGCGACGACGCGCGCGATGGCCTGGAGGGCGGCCTTGGTCGGCTTGGCGGTCTCGAAGTTGCCCAGGTAGGAGATGCCGACCGTGTTGGTGTTGAAGCCGACGTCGTGGGCGCCGACCACGGGCAGGTCCATGCCGCCGCTGCGGCCCTCGAAGATCTGGCCGCAGCGGTCGACGAGGAAGTTGTAGCCGATGTCGTAGTAGCCGCGGCTGAAGTGCTCCTGCTGGATGGTGCGCAGGCGGGCGCGGGAGTCGGCGCAGGAGATCGTGTTGTCGCTGTCGGTACCCGTGTGGTGGACGACGGCTGCCTTGATCTCCGTGCCGTACGAGGGCGTTCCGTCGTAGTCCGTGGAGGCGCCCCACTCGGCCTGAGTGATGATGGGCGGCTTCACGACCGTCGAGGGACGGGCCGCGGGCACGGTGCTGGACGGCTCGGGCGTCGGCGAGGCAGAGGTGGACTCGGAGGCCGACTCCGACGCGGACTCGGACGGCGCGATCGGCTCCTCCGAAGTGGCCGGGGCCGACTCGGTAGGTGTCGCGGATTCGGTGGCCGTGGCGGACTCCGTGCCCGCCGACTCGGTCGCCGCGGCCGTGGTCTCCTCGGCGGCGTACGCGGCGGGCTGTGCGTCCGCCGTGGCGGTGCCCTTGGGGTCCGTACCGGGGTCGAGCAGCTTGACGTCCAGCCCGGACGGCTGGCCGGTGGCCACAGAGCCGTCCGCCTTGATCAGCCGGACCTCGATGCCGTTCGCGTCGTCCGTCCACAGCGAGGCGGTGGCGCCACGTGCGGCGGCTCCGGCCTGCTCGGCCTCCTTGCCGTCGGCCGAGAACGGGTCGTCCGGCAGCTTCTGCCACGTCGACCAGCCGCCGGACTCGGTGTCGCGGTAGCGGACCTCGGGTGTGCCCTTCAGCTTCGCGTCCGGGTCGCTCCAGGTCAGCATCACGGCGCTGAACCGGTCGGTGCTCTGCTTGGCCAGACCCTTGCTGCCCGAGCCCTTGTCGGCGAGCTTCAAGGTGTGCACGGAGGGCTTACGGGACTTGGCGTCCGTGTCCGCCGAACCGGACGGACTCGCCACGGCGTATGTGACCACGCCGCCCCCGCCCAGGACGACCGCCCCGATCGTCAGCCATGCTCTCCGCTTCAGACTTAGCGGTTTGTACGCATGAGTCTTTCGTGGACTCAAATGCCCCACCCCTAGAGATTCTTCACCATTTGACCACCCGTCACAGGGGTGGCATCTCATTCAGTACACATCTATCGGCAAACATCACCACCCAGAGATGTGGTCTATATCACTTGGGTGTTGACGGTGGCGGAGTAGAAGGCAATTCGCCCTGACATGTCGCGCGGCCGAATTCACCGAAGGCGGTGGCGGTCTGAACGTGCTTGCCGCGCACGGCCAGTGCGCAGCTCGCCCGCCCGCCCTTCTCGCCGAGCGTGATGGTCACGACGGGCGCCTTGCCGAGCGGGACGTCGACGGTCTTCCGCCAGGGCAGCTCGACCGCGGTCGCCACGGCGGCCTCGCCTGACGGGCTGCGCCCCTGGTACGTGATGTCGGCCGTGCCCTCGCCGGTCACTTCGTACGTCACGGAGGCGCGCGGGACGTCCTGCTCCGGCTTCTTCCCCTCGGTGTCGAGCACCCCGTACAGAACGAGCCCACCGCAGGCGGCGAGCAGCGCGCCGGCGACGGTCAGGGCGCGCCAGTCCAGGCCTTTGGCCGCCGTGGGGCCGGCCGGGGCCCCCGTGCCGGCCTCGGCGTCGGCTTCGGCGGGCGCAGTGATCTCGGGCGTGTGCCCGTGCGGCTCGGCGCTCTCGGTCGATTCCGTCGACGGCATGCGGCTCTGCTTTCCCTTGGTCTGCTGGTCTGCTGGTCTGCGTTCAGGGTTTTGTTCGCTGTGCATTCCCTGGTGAATGCGCGTGACGCAGAGCCGAGGTTTATACCGCATTCCACGGGGCTCGAGCCAGCGTCCGGATGAATCGGGCGAATCCCTCGGCGTCAACTGTCCGTTTTATTCCGTCCATTGACAAAGTGGATCTCGGTTGATTAGAACTCGCCACGCCACATAGGGGGTTCACAGCTCCACCGACGCATGTCCGGGCGGTCTCTATGGCCATGGGGCGGCCCGGACATGCGTCGACGGAACCAGCCATGCCCGAGAACTGGGGCGTTCCCGTGTGGCTCAGCTCGAAACAGTCGTCCGGCCGGGAAACCCCGGTCGGCAGTTCGGCGTGCCCGGATTCCGTACCCGTTTCTTGTGTGCGCGGGAGAAAGAGGAGGAAGGGGGCGCCGCCAAGGAAAGGGCATTGGACGTGAAAGTCCGATACAGGAGATTCATCTCCTGCCTGGTCGTATCGGCGGTGGCGAGTACCGCGCTACCGCAGATCGCCTATGCCGCACCCACCTCGAAGGGAGACGACGGCAAGGGGCTCGTCGACACCCTCAAAGGCTGGTTCTCGGACGACGACCGGCCAGAATTGGCCAAGCCGGCGTCGTACGGGGATCTGGGGATAGCCGACCGGCAGAAGCTTCCCCGGGGCAAGAACGCCCCGAAGGCGAAACGGGTCGGGGAAATTACGGGGAAACGTTCCCCCAATGCACGCTACTGGCAGCTCTCGGACGGCCGGATCCAGGCGGAGGTGTCCGCGGTCCCGACCTCCTACCGGAGCGGGAAATCCAAGTCCTGGAAGGACATCGATGCGGCGGTCACGAAGACCGGCCGCGAGGGCTTCGAGTTCGCCAACACCACGAACGTCACGCGGAGCTGGTTCGGGGGCGATGCGGACCGGCTGGTGCGGTTCGAGGCGCCTGACGGGCGCTCGGTCACTCTGGGGCTGGAGGGTGCCGGCACATCGCTGAAGCCGGTGGCCAAGGGCGACACCGTCACGTACGAGGACGCGGCCGCGGGCGCGGACCTGTCGTACCAGGTGGGTCCGGGACGGGTGAAGGAGAACATCGTCCTGGCGCAGCGGCCCGACGGTCCGCTGAAGTTCACCTTCACCCTGGACACCGACGGGCTGACGCCGAAGGCGCGGGGGGACGGCTCCGTCGCGTTCTACGGTGAGGCCGAGGACCCGGTGCTGGTGATCCCGGCGGCGTTCATGACGGACGCGAAGAAGGACGCCGATTCGCCGTACGGCACCGCCTACAGCACCGACGTCGAGCAGCGGCTCTCCCGGGACGGGAAAGGCTGGAAGCTGACGGTCACTCCGGATGCGAAGTGGCTGGCGGCGAAGGAGCGGCAGTACCCGGTCACCGTCGACCCGACGATCGCGATCGCGCCGACGCCGTCCACGGCGCAGGACGTGATGATCTCCTCGGACGGGCCGGGGTCGAACTACGACGACAACTGGCGGCTGTCGGTCGGCAACACCAGCACCGGCTCTTCCCGGGCGCTGCTGAAGTTCCCGGTGGGCAGTATCCCGGCGGGGACGAAGCTGGATTCGGCCGATCTGAAGCTGTACTACGACCAGACCCACACCGCCGGTGACACGGAGGTGCAGCTGGAGGCGCACCGGGCGACCGCCGACTGGAGCGAGTCCACGGCGACCTGGAACAGTGCGAGCGGCATCACCGGTGAGCTGTCCGGTACCTCGGTCCTGGTGGACGACGGGGACGTGGGCACCACGGCGGCTTCGGGTGCCTGGCCGGCGTCGGGGAACACCGCCTATACGCAGTACGCGGTCAACCAGGACTATCTGTACAACAAGGACGCCGTCGCGGGGGACACCTACACCTGGCAGCCGAATCTGCCGGAGGACGGCGACTACCAGGTCGAGGCGCATTACGTGCCGGCGACGGACCGGGCCACCAACGCCCCGTACACCGTCACCTACAGCGGCGGGAGCAAGGCCTACTCCGTCAACCAGCAGGCGGGCTCGGCCGGGGTGTGGAAGACGCTGGGCACCCACCCGTTCAAGGCGGGTACCGCGGGCAAGATCGTGCTGGGCGACGGGCCTGCGTCGACGAGCACCGCGGTGCTCGCGGACGCCGTGCGCTTCACCAAGGGTGGTGTGGTCACCAAACAGCCGTCGCAGGTCAACGTGTGGCACTCGTTCTCCGTGACGAAGACGGTGCAGTCGTGGATCGACGGCACCAACACCAACTACGGCTTCGTGGTGAAGGCGGGCGACGAGTCCGCCAACGGGCCCAAGGGCGGCCCGCGCTACGAGGGCAGCGAGTTCGGCTACGGCGATGAGACCGCCAACTACCCCCGCCTGGTGCTGACCTACGGCCGGCCGGGCGTGGAGCTCGACCCTCCGACGACGATCCACGACACGGGCGCGGAGCTGAAGTGGTCGGCCTACAGCGACCCCTCCACCGCCACCGGTGACGACATCGTGGAGTACCAGGTCCACCGGTCGGTCTTCCAGACGTTCACGCCGTCGGCGTCGACGCTGGTCGCCCCGGTCGACAAGGCGGCCACGTCGTACACGGACAGCTCGGCGACGCCGACGCCGGCCGACAGTGCGGATCCGTTCGGGCGGGCCTACTACTACATGGTCGCGGTCAAGACGAAGGACGGCACGGTCACCTCGGCGCCGACGCAGCTGGTCAGGCTGCCGAAGGCGGGCCGCACCGTCAAGATCGTCGAGGCGTCCCAGGACACCACGCTGTCGTCGGCGGAGCCGAGCGCCACTCATGACACGATCACCGACGGCGTGCCGCAGAACTGGCTCACGGTCGGCAACAACTCGACCACCTACGGCACCACCCGGGCGGCGCTGAAGTTCCCTGCCCTGGGCATTCCGTCCACGGGCCGGGTCCTGGACGCCACGCTGCGGCTGTGGGGCACCCAGACCACCACGGACACCAGTGGCGGCGTCTACGAGATGCGGCCGCTGACCAGGGACTTCGACGAGGCGGCCGCCACCTGGACCAAGGCGAACGCGACCACCAACTGGACCACCGCCGGCGGCGACTACGGTTCCACGGTCGCGGACACGGTCTCGGGGGTGACCAACGACCCGGCCCGCCTTGACTGGAGCGCCACCTCGCTGGTGCAGGGCTGGGTCACCACACCCGGCTCCAGCCAGGGCGTGCTGCTGAAGATGCAGAACGAGTCGGTCCAGCAGGAGCGCACGGTGCTGCTGTCGACGGAGGCGCCCGAGAAGCGGCTGCACCCGCGCATGGTCGTCACCTACATCGACTCCACCACGGAGTCGACGTACTACGCGCCCAAGACCCCGGCACGGATGACGCCGAACTCCACCTACACGGTCGAGTTCACCCTCACCAACACCACCAACACCGCGTGGGCCGCGGGCGAGCGCGAGCTGTCGTATACCTGGAAGCTGCCCGACGGCACCGACGTCACCAACGGCGGCAACCAGGTCTCCACAGCGATCCCGGCCCTCTCGCCGGGTCAGTCGACCGTGCTGCAGGCGCAGGTCAAGACGCCGATCAACAGCGACAACGGCAACAAGCGCACGGACTACGTGCTCGGCTGGGACGTCCGCAAGATCTCGGACGGCAGCTGGCTTTCGGCCGGCACCGGCGGGATCCCGGGCCTGAATCAGAACGTGGCCGTGGAGGACCCGACCTCCAACAGCCTCGGTCTGGAGAAGTTCTACTCCTACACGGGCAAGAACACCGGCGCGGGCTCGACAGTGATGAACAACCTGTCGTCGGGCAACAGCGTGTGGTCGTACAACGCGTTCACCAACCCAGGGCGCGGCCTGACGACGTTCGCGCGGTTCGCGTACAACTCCCTGGACACCTCCGACACCGTGATGGGTGCGGGCTGGTCCGCGCAGCTGGCCGGGCCGATCCGCCTGGGCGCGCCGCTGGACTTCCACCCCAATCCCAATCCGACGGAGATCCGCCTCCCGGACGGCGACGGCACGACGCACGTCTTCACCAAGCAGGCGGACGGCAGCTGGAAGGCGCCGGCGGGCGTCCACTACAAGATCACGGCGAAGGCGGGCCTGGACTGCACCCCGGACAAGGATCCGGTGCCGGACGCCTGGACCCTGCTCCGCCCGGACGGAACGCGCTTCTTCTTCGGCTGTGACGGCTACCTGACGTCGGCCGTGGACAAGAACGGCAACACGCAGACGTTCACGTACGAGGAGCGCAAGTCCAACAACAAGCCGACGAAGTTCCTCACGTACATCACCGACCCGGCCGGCCGGCAGTCGCTGACGGTCGACTACTACAAGAAGGGCGACGCGTCGTACGAGTACATCGACGACTCGGGCGCGAAGGTCACCGGCACCAACCTGACCAACTCCAAGATCTACGACCACGTGAAGTCCATGACGGACATCTCGGGCCGCAAGATCTCCTTCTACTACACCGACAAGGGCCTGCTCGGTCAGTTCACCGACGGTGACGGTTCCTCGCAGCCCAAGGTGTTCAAGTTCACCTACGACGCCACCCAGGGCAACAAGAACGTCAAGCTGGTCAAGGCCACGGACCCGCGCGGCCACGGCACCCAGCTCGCGTACTACGCTCCGCAGACGGGTGACGACCCGAAGTACCACTGGTGGACCAAGACCATCACCGACCGCCTCGGCGGCACCACGGACTTCGGCTACGCGGCCAACAGCACGAACACCGAGTTCACCGACACCACGGTGACGGACGCCGAGTTGCATGCGACTAAGTACGTCACCGACGACTTCGGCCGCCCGGTCCAGACGACCAACGCCAAGTCTCAGACCACCAAGATGTCCTGGGACGCCGACAACAACGTCACGTATCTGGAAGAGGACAACGGGGCGAAGACTGCGTACTGCTACGACCAGAAGACGGGCTATCCGCTCTGGCAGCGCGACGCGGAGAACAACAAGTCGGGTGTGCCGCCGTCCTCGGACTGCGCGCCGGGGACGTATCCGGCGGGCGCGTCGAAGTACGAGTACCAGACCCGCGCCGACGGATTCTCGGCGGACCTCTTCCGCAAGACCTCTCCGGCGGGCCGCGCCTGGCAGTTCGGCTACGACTCGTTCGGCAACCTGAAGACGGTCACGGACCCGAAGGGTGTGGCGACGGCGACGGCGGGTGACTACACCACGTCGTACGAGTACGACTCCTACGGGCAGCTGACCAAGGCCACGGACGCCAACGGCAACCCGACGACGAACAGTGACTTCGGTCCGACGGGCTACCCGGCGGAGATCACCGACGCGCTGAACAAGTCGGCGTCGTACGTGTACGACGAGCGAGGCCAGGTCACCGAGGTCACCGACGCGCTGGGCAAGAAAAGCACGCAGACGTACGACACGTTCGGGCGTCCGCTGGTCAGCACCGTCCCCAAGGACCAGGCGGCAGGCGTCCTGATCACGACCCCGGCGCCGGAGTACGACCCCAACGACAACGTCACCAAGTCGACGGCACCCAACGGGGCCGTGTCGACGGCCGTGTACGACGAGACGGACCAGATCACCTCGGCCACCGCACCGAAGGACACCTCCACGTCGAACGAGCGGAAGACGACCTACACGTACGACAAGGTCGGCAACCTCAAGATGACGACGGAGCCCAAGGGCACGCTGACCACGACGGACGCGACGGACTACGTCACGACCAACAACTACGACGAGATCTACCAGCTCACGTCGGTCGTGAACGCGGCGGGCGACAAGATCTCCTACGAGTACGACGACGTTGGCAACCTCGTCACGGTCATCGACCCGAAGAAGAACGCCACGGCGGGCACGACGGACTACACGTCGAAGACGGCCTACGACCTGAACCACCGAGTCACGCAGGTCACGGACCCGGCGGGGAAGACGACGAAGCGGTCCTACGACAAGGATTCGCTGGTCGTCTCCACCACGGACGCGGAGAACAACACCACCACCGTCACCTATGACGAGCGGGGCAAGCAGACCGAGGTCAAGGTCCCGCACGACGGCACGTCGACCATCACGTACCGCACCACGAAGTACGAGTACGACCAGGTCGGCAACACCACCAAGGTGATAACGCCGCGCGGCACGGAGACCTCGGACACGGAGGATTTCACCGCCCGCACGGAATACGACGCGCTGAACCGTCCCGTCAAGCAGTTCCAGCCCTACGACCCGAACGACACCCGCTACAACGATCCGAACGCCTACACCGAGAAGTCGTACGACGCGGTGGGCAGAGTGGCGAAGACCTCGCTGCCGCCGTCCGAGGGCCAGACGGTCCGCAACGACACCACCTACAGCTACTTCGACAACGGCTGGGTGAAGTCGTCCACCGACCCGTGGGGCATCGTCACCGCGTACGACTACAACGAGCTCGGCCAGCAGACCAACCGCACGCTGACCTCGGCGGGCGGCTCCTCGGACCGCACCATGAGCTGGTCGTACTACCCCGACGGCAAGCTCAGGTCCCGCTCGGACGACGGCGTTCCGGTCGGCAAGAGCGTGGTGCTCGTCGACAACTCCGACACCCAGAACACCTCCTCCACCGGGACCTGGACGACGGGAGACATCACCGGCCAGCAGGGCTACGACCACCGGACCCACGCGGCGGGCACGGGCACGGACGCGTTCACGTGGACGCTGAACATCCCCAAGGACGGCACGTACACCGCGTACGTGAAGTACCCGCAGGTCACCGGCGCGACGGCCACCGCGAAGTACACGCTCACCCACGGTACGACCAGCGAGCCGGCCGTCACCAAGAACCAGACGACGGGTGCGGGAACCTGGGTCGGCCTCGGCAACTACTCCCTCAAGCAGGGTGAGGACACCAAGTTGAAGCTGGACCAGAGCAGCGGCGGCATCGCCGTCGCCGACGCGGTCAAGCTGGTCCGCGACAACGCGGGTGAGACCGACAACGAGAAGAAGACCTTCGCCTACGCCTACGACCTCAACGGAAACCTGACGTCGATCGACGACACGTCGTCCGGCGCGAAGATCGACGCCTACACGGTCGCCTACACCGGCCTCAACCAGGTCCAGAAGGTCACCGAGGACCTCGCCGGTCAGGAGAAGAAGGCCACGTCGTACACCTACGACGCCAACGGCCAGCCGGAAACGGTGAGTCACCCCGACCAGTTCTCCAAGTACACCTACGATCTGCGTGAGTTGGTGAAGACGATCTCGGTCGGCGACTCGTCGACCGACGCCGCCCCGAAGGTGACCTCCTACACGTACACCGACCGCGGCCAGAAGCTGAAGGAGACCAAGGCCAACGGTAATACGGTTGACTACACGTACTACCTGGACGCGGCACTCAAGTCGACCACGGAGAAGAAGCCCAACGGCACCCTCGTCTCCTCGCATACCTACGCCTACGACCCGAACGGCAACAAGGCGCAGGACGTCGCGAAGAAGATGAACGCCGACGACCACGCGGCGTACCTCTCCTCGACCACGGACTACACCTATGACCCGGCAGACCGGCTGAAGGAGGCGGCCAAGACCGGCAACGGAGCCACCACGGAGACCTACGTCCACGACGACAACGCCAACGTCATCCGTCAGACGGTCAACGGCGTGGAGACCCAGTACGACTACGACCGCAACCGGCTGCAGTCGGTGACCACGGCGGGCTCCACGGCGAACTACACCTACGACCCGTACGGTCGACAGGAGACCGTCACCGCCGATGGCAAGGTCATCTCGCGCAATGTCTACGACGGCTTCGACCACGTGGTGGAGTCGCAGAAGCTGCAGCCCTCCGGCGGCCTGAAGTCCACGACGTACACCTTCGACCCGCTGGACCGCACCGCATCGAAGACCGCGGACGGCAAGACCACGGACTTCGAGTACCTGGGTCTGTCCGAGGAGGTCCTGGACGAGAAGGTCGCCGGCGAGCTGACCAAGTCCTACCAGTACAGCCCGTGGGGCGAACGCCTGTCCCAGGTCAAGCACAACACCGACGGCACCACGGAGGACGGCTACTACGGCTACAACAGCCACTCCGACGTCGAGACCCTCACCGACGACAACGGTGACACCAAGGCGACCTACGGCTACACCGCCTACGGCTCCGACGACACGTCCGAGTTCACCGGCATCGACAAGCCCGACGCCGCGGACCCCACCAAGGAGGTCTACAACGCCTACCGCTTCAACGCCAAGAGGTGGGACGCCCAGTCCGGCACGTACGACATGGGCTTCCGCGACTACGACCCGGGCCTGAACCGCTTCACCACCCGGGACATGTACAACGGGGCCCTCGCCGACATGAACCTCGGCAACGACCCGTACACCAGCAACCGCTACTCCTACCTCGGCGGCAACCCCACCAGCCTCGTCGAACTCGACGGGCACTGCCCACGTGACATCTGTGACTGGCTCGACACGTCGAAGACGTCTGCCTCCAGCGGATCCACGACGAGCTGCCCGCTCGTGCTGCTGAGCTGCGCCGGGACCGGAAGCACGGAGTGGCACCCGCCGATGGCGGCGTTGACCGACTCGCAGATCCCTGCCAAGGGGGCGTTCTCGCTGAACACCGTCCTGCAGAACCCGGACATGCTGAAGGGCATGACGCCGGAGGAGTTCTTCACTCGCTGGGACGGTGTGCTGCCCGAAGGCTGGAAGATCGAGACTCCGACCAAGGGCCAGCGCCAGAACGGCTTCAAGTTCCAGCAGTACATCCAGAAGAAGACCCGGACCGGCGGCGTCAAGGAGAGCCCCGGCAACGGCATGATCAAGTGGCAGCCCGGTGGCCGTCACGGCACCGGCTGGCGCGTGAACCAGACGGGAGGCGGCAGGTCCGAGCACCTCAGCGCCCCGGACTCCGGGGTCTGGAAGGCGGACGAGCCGCTCGAGAAGAACCTCGGATCGATCCAGAAGTCGAACCCGTCCATTCCACGTCCCCGTATCAACTCGGCGGGCGCCGTACTGGGTGTGCTGCAGGTCGCGGACTTCAGCGTCCTCGTCTACAAGTACGGTTTCTGGAACGCGGTGGAGATGCAGAATGCCTGGCTGTATCCGGAACAGGAGCAGGGAGGATACTCGGAGTACATCGGCATCAATGAGGACGGTTCGGTGTGCAATCCGACGTCCGGTAACTGCGCTTGATCACTGGTGCAGTTGACGTAGTTCCAAGGCCGCCGGGCGTCGCATACGACGCCCGGCGGCCCGTCGTGATGTGGAGGAGACCGGATGTACGACCTCAAAGTGCAGAGATTTCTGAACCTGATGCGGCTGCTCGATGCGATGGCCGCGGAGCCGGTGGTCCAGCTGCAGTATCTGGGCTGGCGGCAGTTTCCCGATCCGGTGGCGGCGATGGGAGAGTTCTTCGAAGACCTTCAGGGGTACGAGTCCCTCATCGAGGAGATGGCGGACGACGGCGATTTCCGTCCGGAAGAGCAGGAGTTGTTCGCACACGTCCTTTCGCTGTCCGAGTCGATCGACGCGGACCCGAATTCCTATACGCGAGCCGCCGTGATGTATGGGGATGCGTGGCGTGAGGTGCGTGATGCCGCCATGGTCTTGAAGCTTTCGCTGTCCGCCCTGACCCTTCGGAATCCCGGATTCTTCGCCTCTTCGGACGGGGCGTAACTGCTCCGGCGACTCGCGCTCGGTCAGGCCCGTCACGGCATCACAGATGAACAGGGGTCTGTCGCGCACCGCCGGCGGTGCGCGGCAGGCGCCCCCCCCCCCCCCCACCACGTGCTAGCGCAGAAACAACGACTGAAAAAACATAAATCACCGCCCGTGTAGGTTGTCTT
>NZ_JBSFWK010000034.1:0-101065 GCF_053594815.1 Streptomyces sp. NPDC002577
GCGGGGGGCGGCCCCGCGCGCCCCCCCCCCCCGCCGCACTGCTGCCTGCCGAAGGACCCCGAGGGGCGAGCCCTCCGCGGGCGGCGCCGCGCATCAGCAGCAGCCCGACCAGACTCCCCCGCGCCCGGGGCCAAGGCCGGCACCCACGTATCGGCCATTCAGGCATTCGAGCACGCGCACATCTTGACGTGCTCTTGACACAATCGCTTTCATGGGAGCGCTCCCAAGCTCGCTTCCCAGCAAGTTCGCTTCCCAGCCTGAAGTTTCCTGGCGCTCACTTTTTTGGAGTCGCAGTGAGAACACCAAGAACCACCAGAAGTACGAGGCGAAATCGCCCCGTCGCCGTCCTGTTGTCCCAGCTGGCCGCGCTCCTCGCCGTCCTCGTTGCCGCTGTCCTGAGCCCGGCCACCGCCCAGGCCCAGCAGGTCGGCGCCCTCGCCACCGGCCTGCACATCAGCAACGGCCGCCTGCTCGAAGTGGACGGCAACGACTTCGTCATGCGCGGCGTCAACCACGCCCACACCTGGTACCCGAACGAGACGCAGTCGCTGGCCGACATCAAGGCGCTGGGTGCCAACACCGTCCGCGTCGTGCTGTCCAACGGCCACCGCTGGACGGAGAACAGTGCCGAGGACGTGCAGAACGTCGTCGACCAGTGCAAGGCCAACCGGCTGATCTGCGTGCTGGAGGTGCACGACACCACCGGCTACGGCGAGGAGTCCGCAGCCGCGTCGCTCGACCAGGCGGCCGACTACTGGATCGGCCTGAAGGACGTGCTCGCCGGCGAAGAGAACTACATCATTATCAACATCGGCAACGAGCCCTGGGGCAACACGAATCCGGCCGGCTGGACCGATCCCACGATCGCCGCGGTGAAGAAGCTGCGCAGTGCCGGGTTCGAGCACACGATCATGGTGGACGCACCCAACTGGGGCCAGGACTGGCAAGGCGTCATGCGCGACAACGCCCAGTCGGTCTATGACGCCGACTCCACCGGCAACCTGATCTTCTCGATCCACATGTACAGCGTCTACGACACCGCCCAGGAGATCACGGACTACCTGAACGCCTTCGTCGACGCCGGACTGCCCATCCTCATCGGCGAGTTCGGAGGCCCTGCGGACCAGTACGGCGACCCGGACGAGGACACCATGATGGCCGCCGCCGAGGAGCTTGATCTCGGCTACCTGGCCTGGTCCTGGAGCGGCAACACCGACCCCGTCCTCGACCTGGCGATCGACTTCGACCCCAACCAGCTCAGCTCCTGGGGCGAGCGCATCTTCCACGGTGTCAACGGCATCGCCCAGACCTCCCGGGAAGCCAGCATCTACGCCGACGGCAGCCCGGCGGACACTGAGGCCCCGACCACGCCCGGCACCCCGAGTGCGTCCTCGGTGTCTGCCACGTCGACCACCCTGACCTGGGCGGCCTCGAGTGACAACGTTGCCGTAGCCGGCTACGACGTCGTCCGCGTCAGCGGCGGTGCGGAGACCACCGTGGCCGCGTCCTCCGCCAACTCCGTCACCGTGACCGGTCTGGCGGCCGACACGTCGTACACATTCGCCGTCTACGCCCGCGACGCCGCCGGCAACCGCTCGGCCCGCTCCGCCACGGTGAACGTCACCACCGACAAGGACACCACACCCGGCGCCTCATGCTCGGCCGCCTACCGCGTCGTCAACGAGTGGCCCGGCGGCTTCCAAGGCGAGATCGTGCTCGGCAACACCGGCTCCACCACCATCAGCGGCTGGAAGCTCACCTTCGCCTACGCGGACGGTCAGCAGATCAGCAACATGTGGGGAGGCACCGCCACGCAGGACGGCGCCGCCGTCAGCGTCGCGCCCGCCTCCTACACGGCCACGATCGCGGCCGGCAGCTCCGTGACGCTGGGCTTCACGGCCACCAAGAACACCGCCAACACCGCCCCGACCACATTCGCCCTCAACGGCAGCACCTGCACCACCGCCTGACGGGCCGCCCCGACCCCGGCGGCCGGGGCGGCCCGGCCGCCGGGGCTACAGCTTCTCGAAGAAGAACTCGTGTTCGAGGAAGGAGGTGTCGTACTCGTGGTCAGGGTGGGGCGGAAGCAGTTGGGAGGCCTGGAACAGGCGCCAGCCGTCCTGCAGCGCGGCGAGGCCCGTCTTGTACACGGTCGCCGATCTGCAGGCGTTCAACAAGGCCTGCCGCCGCGAACTGGGCGCGGGACCGCGCGCCGTCCGCGCCGCCGGCATCCCGGTGGCGCGGAGTTGACGTCTCCCTCGCGGCGACGAGGGAATCTCCCAGCTCGCGCCGCGAGGGTTTCTGCTTCACCGCCGACTGCGCGCCCGGAGTGCTCCATTGGCCGGAAAGGAACCGGGCTCTACGCGTCCTTGGGCCCGAGGCCGTGGTCGCGCAGCCAGCGCAGGTGCTCGCCCGGCGTGGCCCCGTATCCGCCGCCGTGGTCGGCAAAGCGCCAGACACGGATGTCACGCTCGGCGGCGTACCGGTGGTAGGCGGCGTAGACGGTGGACGGCGGGCAGATGGGGTCCATCAGGCCCACGCTGAACAGGGCGGGCGCGGTGGCGCGGGCGGCGAAGTGGACGCCGTCGAAGTAGGACAGGGTGCGGAAGGCCGTCTCCGCCATGTCCTGGCTGTGCCAGCGCAGGTACTTGGCGATCTCGACGTACGGGCCGTCGGAGGCGACCGCTACGCCGCGTTCGTAGTGGCACAGGAACGGCACGTCGGTCAGCACTCCGGCGACCAGGTCGCGGGCGAGGCCCGCGACGGCGAGGGCGAGGCCGCCGCCCTGGCTGCCGCCGCTGACCACGACCCGGTCCGGGTCGACCTGGGGCAGGGTGCGGACGGCGTCGACGGCGCGGACGCAGTCGGTCATCAGGCGGCGGTAGTAGTGGTCGCGCGGGTCCTCTATGCCCCGGGTCATGAAGCCCTCGACCCACTGGGTCCCGCCGCCCGTGCCGTGGTCGGGCGTGTCGTGGCCCTGGCCGCGGCTGTCGACCACCAGGTGGGCGTATCCGGCGGCGGGCGGCAGCAGGTGATCGGTGGGCCGGCCCCGGCCGCCGCTGTAGCCGATGTACTTGACCTGGACGGGCAGCGGCCCGGTGGCACCGCGCGGCAGGAGCAGCCAGGCGGTCACCGGTTCGCCGTTCCAGCCAGGGAAGCGCACGTCGTGGACGTCGACGGCGGTCAGCAGTGTGTCCTCGACGGGGGTCAGGACGGGGTCCCCGCCCTGGGCACGGGCCTCGGCGAGGGTCCCGGCCCAGAAGTCGTCGAAGTCGGCGGGGGCTTCCATTTCGGGCCGGTAGCGGGTCAGTTCGTCCAGCGGCATGTCGGTGAGCGGCACGGGGCTCCTCCTCCGGTACGTAGGGGTAAGGGGCTCAGGCCCCGCGCAGTTCCAGCACGCGAACGCCTCGCTCGGGCAGGCTCACGGTGTCGACGGGCGTGCCGTCGAGGTCGTGCAAGGTGGCGTCGCCCTCCACCGCCGGCTTCACGGTGATCTCCTGGCGTGCCTGGCTGACCAGCCAGACGAAGACCCGGCCGTCCTCGTGCTCCAGACGGTCCACGACCACCCTCGGGTCCGCGACCGTGACCGGGCGCCGCACCTCCGCGTGGGCGCCGAGCGCGTCGTACAGGGTGACACCGTCCTCCGGGTTGACGCGCGGGGTGACCGCCGCCATGTGCTCGAGGGGGTAGGTGGAGAAGATCACGGAGCCCTCGCCGACCCGCCGCAGCAGCAGGGCGGGGCGGCCGTGGGCGTCGACCGCGAGCACCTCGGCGTCGGCGGGTTCGACGGGGAGGAAGACGCGGCTGTTCTCGGTCCCGGCGGCGCGGAAGGTGAGCCGGGCGCCCTGGGGGAGGTTGCCGAAGGGGCGGACGAACGTGAAGGTCACCTCGTCGTCCTCGATCGGGTCGACCAGGCCGTACTCCAGCTGGTGCTCGACGCCGAACATCTCGTTGAGGTGGGCGTACCAGGGGCCGCGCTGTTCGTCGTGGTAGCCGGGGCAGTAGGAGACGTACACGGTGGCGCCGGTGCGGGCGCGGTCCTCGAGCTCGTACCAGGTCGGGGAGAGCAGCTGCTTCGTGGACGGTACGAGGTAGAGCCTGGCCTCGCCGGGCAGGCCGTCGCTCTCCCGGGTGACGGCCGGGGCGAGTCCGGCGAGGCGGCCGGCGACCCAGGCCTGGCGGGCGCTGCGGTAGACGTGGTCGGCGTCCTCGGGGCGGGTGAAGGGGTACTCCGTGTCGAGGTACGAGGAGAGCACGACGGCGGTGTCGGTGTCGGCGCGCCGGGTGCGGCCGAAGTCCACCTTCTGCAGCAGTTCCGCGAAGTCCTTCAGCTCGCGCAGCTGCGGCTTGGCGGCGCCTTCGACGTCGGTGAGGCCGAAGTGCATCTCGAAGGCGTGGTGCAGGTACGGGGGTTGGTGCTTGAGGTTGTCGTAGTCGGTGTTGTTCCAGGCGATCCAGCCGGTGGCCCCGGCGAGCAGGCTGTTGTGCAGGACCTGGCGGTAGTAGTGGGCGGCGTTCGGGCCGGAGACGAAGTCGGAGCTGACGCCGAACTCCTCCAGCACGACCGGTCGTCCGAAGGTGCCGGTGATCTCGCAGACCCAGGCGGCCGCGTGGTGCTGGCGGACGGGATCGTCCTCCATGCGGTAGACGTGCGGGCCGAGGAAGTCGCAGATCTCGGCGGTGTAGCGGACCGAGAAGCCGTTCTCGTTGCCGGTGTTCTCACGGCCCCAGGCACCTTCGCCGAGGGAGAACGGCTGCGTGCCGCCGGCGGCGCGGACGGCGTCGGCGATGATCTGGGCCCAGGACGAGACGGCCTCGCGGTCCTGGGTGCGGTCGCCGTAGATGGGCATCTCGTTGGAGACCAGCCAGCCCGCGACGGCCGGGTGGTCCTTGAAGCGGCGCACCATCTGCCCGGCGAACCAGGCCTGGCGGGCGACCATCCACACGTCGGAGTAGAGGTCCCGGCCGCCGCGCCAGGAGGGGTCCCAGTTCTCTCCGGACATATGGCCGACGATGAAGGTCGGGACGGTGGTCATGCCCAGGGCCTGGTGCCGGTCGAGGAAGTCGGCGAACAGGGCGCACTTCTCCTCGTCCACCGTGTGTGGGGTGGGCATGAAGTCCGGCCAGTAATAGAAGGACCGGGTCATGTTCAGCCCGTGGTCGCGCAGGACGCGCAGTTCTTCTGTCACCACGTCGGGGTCGTAGGAGCGCCACATCAGCGGGCCTCCGGTGCGCGACCAGTAGTTGGCGCCGAGCCAGGTGACCGGGGTGGTGGCGGAGGTCAGCCGGGCGGAGGTGCGCTGCATGGGCGGGATCCTCTTCTGAAGTGGCGGTCGCCGGGGACGGGGTACGGGCTTCGGGGGCGAGAGCAAAGCACCCGAGCCCGCGCCGACGGCGTGGCGGAATGGTTGCGGGGAGGCCGGCGGCTGACGGCGGTGCACGACCGCGCACCGGAGCTCGCGACTCCGCCCTGGCCTGGCGGTGTTTCGTCGTGCGGCGCATACGGTGTGGTGGCCGGGCGGCTCCTCCGACGGCGGGACGATGGAACCACTGCACCGGTTTAGCGTCAAGACGTCGCGGAGAACTCCGCGCAGATTCATAAACCGGTTTACGTCGTGGCGAAGTCCCGGGCGCCTGACGGCGGCCCGCACCGCCTGTCGCTTCCCGCTCCGGGGCAGCAGCGCCCCGAGCCGGCACTCGTCCGGGCCGCAAGCGTGGTCGCGACACTGCGGCTGACCTGCGCGGGCCGACCGCCGACCGCCCGGGCCCTTTGGTCATGGCCGAGCAAAACCGGTTCAGTTGGGTCAGGTTGCCAAGCGTGCCGGTGTCGCGGAGATCCAGAACTTATTTGTTTTGGAAGTGTTGACAGCGGATTACCCGGACTCTAATTTTCACCCACGCCGAGAGTGACAGGGTCAACCGTCCCTGTCCCGCTCGACGCACGTGGCGGGAGGCATACGGGCAGCCCGCCGGGCCGCACAACTCGTACATCCGCACCACTTGCGCACGCGTACCACCCGGCCAGTTCGCAGGGCTCGAGAACCTTGCCCTGACATCGTTGTCAGCACGCTTCCACCCGCACACCGTGATCCGCCGTACGGACCACCTCTCGGCGGTCACCACCAACCCCGACCTGTGCTCACCTCACCTCCAGCCCGCCCACCGATCAGGGGATCACCGATGAACGTCACGACACCGGCCAGGCGACGACGCCTCGCCATCGGCGCGGTACTGGCTCTGGCCGCCACCACCGCCACCGCATGCGGCGGAGGCGGCTCCTCCAGCCCGGCGGCGACCGGCATGCTCACCGTCACGGCTTCCTCGGGGAACTTCACCAAGAACTTCAACCCGTTCTCGCCGAACGCACAGCAGGGCACGCACGGCATGATCTACGAGCCGCTGTTCCTGTTCAACGCGGTGAAGAGCGGTGACGTCCAGCCGTGGCTCGGCAAGTCCTACACATGGTCGGACGGCGGCAAGACCCTGCACATCAAGATCCGCACCGACGCCACCTGGAACGACGGGAAGCCGTTCACCAACAAGGACGTGGCGTTCACCTTCGAGATGTCGCTGAAGAACAAGGACTTCAACAGCTTCGCCCTGCCGCTGACGTCGGTGACCACGGACGGCAAGGACGGGGTCACGCTGAAGTTCTCGCAGTCGGCTTACACCAAGGAGTACTTCATCCTCGGCAAGGCCGACCAGTTGCCCGAGCACATCTGGTCGAAGATCCCCGACAGCAAGAAGAAGACCGTCCTCAACACCAAGCCGGTGGGCACCGGTGCCTGGACGGTCAAGTCGGTCGCCAACACGGTGATGGACCTCTCAGCGCGCAAGGACTACTACATGGAGGGCAAGCCCAACATCAAGACGCTGCGCTACCTGTCCTTCAGCGGCAACACCAGCGCCAACGCGGCGATCACCTCGGGGAAGACCGACTGGGCCGGCGCCTTCATCCCGGACATCGAGAAGAACTACCTCGCCAAGAACAAGAAGTTCGACCTGGTCAACATCCCGCTCTCGACCACTTACTTCGCGCCGAACTTCAAGAAGGGCCCGACCGCCGACGTGAACGTGCGCAAGGCCATCAGCGCCGCGCTCGACCGCGACTTCATGAGCAAGACCGTGTACAACGGCCAGGCCGGAGCGACGAACCCGATGGCGCTGCTGCTGCCCAACTACCAGTTGGTGCTGGATCCGACGCTGAAGGACGCGAAGTTCGAGACTGGCCAGACGAAGGTCGACGGATACCTCAAGGCCTCGGGCTACTCCAAGGGCTCGGACGGCATCTACGCCAAGGGCGGCAAGAAGTTGTCGATCACGGTGGAGATCCCCACCGGCTGGACCGACTACATCAGCATCGGGCAGATGGCCAAGCAGCAACTCGCCAAGGCGGGCATCGAGCTGAAGGTGCGCACCGAGGCCTACGCGCAGTGGGTGGCCAACCAGTCCTCCGGCAAGTTCGAGATGCTGCTCAGCAACGACGGCTACACACCGGACCCGTATGCCTACTACGACAAGCTACTCGACAGCCGGATCGCCCCGAAGGACGGGCAGAGCGAGAACGTCGGCAACTACGGCGGCTACTCCAACCCCGCGGTGGACGCGGCGCTGGACGCCATCGCCTCGACCACCGACGTGGCCAAGCAGCGGCCGCACTTCTACACGATCCAGCAGCAGTTCATCAAGGACATGCCGCTGATCCCGCTGTTCAACCAACAGAACGAGATCGAGTTCAACGGCAACCACGTCACCGGGTATCCCACCAAGGACAACGCGTACGCCGCCCCGTCGATCTGGCTGGCCCCGGACAACGGCTGGGTCGCCATGCACCTCAAGCCGGTGAAGTAACGCGGCACACTCCCGCCCGCACTCCGGTGCGGTGCCCCTCCCCATCCCCCTCCCCCGCCGACTCCTGACAACGGCGCCGGGACGGACGGAGCGGCACCGCACCGGCCCCCGGCCGAGCCGGCAAGGAGCTTTTCGGACATGCGGTACCTACTGAGAAAACTCGGGTTCTACGCGATCGCCGCGTGGATGGCGGTCACCCTCAACTTCGCGCTGCCCCGGCTGATCCCGGGCGACCCGGTGCAGCTGATCATGGCCAGGCAGTCGCAGCAGGGCCCGGTGCCCCCGGGTGAGAAGGAGGCCCTGGCCAAGATGCTGGGCCTGGGCCACGGCAACATCTTCGTCCAGTACTGGGACTACCTGGTCGCCACGGCGCAGCTGAAGTTCGGACTGTCGGTCACCTTCTTCCCGACCCCGGTGAGCTCGGTACTGCACTCTTCGGTGCTGTGGACGCTGCTGCTGATCGGTGCCGCCACCGTCATCAGCGTCGTCATCGGCATCACCCTGGGCACGGTCGCCGGCTGGAAGCGCGGCACCTGGCTGGACTCGCTGGTGCCGTCCACCACCTTCCTGGCCGCGATCCCCTACTTCTGGCTCGCGCTGCTGCTGCTGTACCTGCTGACCCAGATCTGGCCGGTGTTCCCGCAGAACGGCGGCTACGAACCGGGCGTGACGATCGGCTGGAACGGGGCGTTCGTCAACTCCGCGCTGCAGCACGCGATGCTGCCCGCGATCACCATCGTGCTGAGCTCCGTGGGCGGCTGGCTGCTCGGCATGCGGAACATGATGGTCTCCACGCTGTCCGAGGACTACGTGGCCGCCGCCGAGGCGAAGGGGCTGAAGTCCCGCACGGTGATGATCGGCTACGCGGCCCGCAACGCGGTCCTGCCGTCGGTGGCCGGCTTCGCGATCTCGCTGGGCTTCGTGGTCAGCGGCTCGCTGGTCATGGAGATGGTCTTCTCGTACCCCGGCATCGGGTACACCCTGTTCCAGGCCGTCAGCAACAACGACTACCCGCTGATGCAGGCCGTCTTCCTTGTCATCACCTTCGCCGTGCTGTCGGCCAATTTCCTGGTGGACATGCTGTACGGCTTCGTCGACCCCCGTACGAGGCAGGCCCGATGACCACCGCACCGCTTCCTTCGACCCTTCCGACCACCACTCCGCCGGTGCCCGCGTCCGGCTCCTCCGGTGGCCCGGCCGCCTGGGCACGCGGCGCCTGGCGGACGGTGCGCCGCTCCCGCCGGCTCACCGTCGGCTTCGCGATCATCACCGTGTTCGTACTGGTGGCGATCTTCGGCCCGTTCCTCACCGGCAACCCCGACGCCTTCAGCCAGGAGTTGTCGCAGGCGCCGTCCGGCGCCCACTGGCTGGGCACCACCCAGACCGGCCAGGACGTCTTCGCCCAGCTCATCGCCAGCACCCGGGGCTCGCTGGTGATCGGCACCGCGGCCGCCCTGCTGGCCACGGCCGTGTCGATCGTGATCGGCATCGGCGGCGGCTTCCTCGGCGGCTGGGCCGACGAGCTTCTCTCGCTCATCAGCAATGTCTTCCTCGTGATCCCGGGCCTGCCCCTGGTGATCGTGATCGCCTCGTACGTCAAGGGCAGCAGCTCGCTCGCGACCATCGGCGTCATCGCGCTCACCAGCTGGGCCGCCTCCGCCCGCGTGCTGCGCGCCCAGACGCTGAGCCTGCGCAGCCGCGACTACGTGCAGGCGGCCCGGCTGTACGGCGAGCGGCGCTGGCGGATCGTGCTGGTGGAGATCCTGCCGAACGAGGTCGCGATCATCGTCTCGCAGTTCATCTTCGCGGTGATCTTCGCAATCCTCACTCAGGCGGGCCTCGCGTTCCTCGGTCTTGACGATCCGTCGGCGATGACCTGGGGCAACATGCTGTACTTCGCGCAGAACGCCGAGGCGTTGGCCGGCGGTTCCTGGTGGTGGTTCGTCCCGCCGGGCCTGTGCATCGCGGTCTTCGGCGCCGCCCTGTCACTGATCAGCTTCGGCCTCGACGAGGTCCTCGACCCCAGGCTGCGCGTCCACCGTCCGCGCTCCGGCCGCCGTACCCGTACGCAGGAAGGCAGGACCGCCCGATGATCGACACCGTTGCCGGCCTGGCTGCCGATCCCTCGGGCTCCGCCGCCCGGGATGTCGTGCTGCGCGCCGAGAACGTCCAGGTGGAGTACGACGGCGAGCGCCCGACGCGTGCCGTGCGGGGCGTCAGTTTCGAGCTGCGGCGCGGCGAGGTCCTGGGGATCGCCGGGGAGAGCGGCTGCGGCAAGTCCACTCTGGCGTACGCGGTCACACGGATGCTTAAGGCCCCCGCGCGGCTGACCGGCGGCAGCGTCGTCTTCCGCGACCGGGAGGGCCGGGAGACCGACCTGCTGGCGCTGGAGGACGATGAGTTGCGGGCCTTCCGCTGGAACCGGCTGTCGATGGTGTTCCAGAGCGCCATGAACGCGCTGAACCCGGTCACCACCGTGGGGCGGCAGTTCGACGACATCTACCGTGCCCACCGGCCCGAGATGACCAAGACCGAGCGGGCCGGCCGTACGAAGGCGCTGCTGGAGATGGTCGGCATCGACGCGGGCCGGGCGGGCGGCTATCCGCACGAGCTGTCCGGCGGCATGCGCCAGCGGGTGGTGATCGCCATGGCGCTCGCGCTGGAACCCGACGTCGTCATCATGGACGAGCCCACGACCGCACTCGACGTGGTGGTGCAGCGGGAGATCCTCGACGAGATCGAGCGGCTCCGCGAGGAGCTCGGCTTCAGCGTCATCTTCATCACGCACGACCTGGGGCTGCTGCTGGAGATCAGCGACCGGCTCGCCGTGATGTACGCGGGCGAGATCGTCGAGTACGCCCCGGCGGAGCGGCTGACCGCCGCCCGGCACCCCTACACGCAGGGACTGCTGCGCTCGTTCCCCGATCTCGTCGGTGAGCGCCGCGAGCTGCGCGGCATTCCGGGCTCGCCGCCGGACCTGCGCGGCGAGGTCGTCGGATGTGCGTTCGCGGACCGCTGCGAGCAGGCCTTCGAGCCCTGCCGGACGGTAGCGCCCCGCCTGCTGGACATCGCGAGCGCGGGTACCGCGGGCTGGCGCGCCGCGTGCCATCTGAACGACCCGGAACACCGCAGCTCCGCCTCCGACGACGCCGAAGGACCGCAGTCATGACCGCCCTCGAAGTCCGCGATCTCGTCGTCGAGTACGCCCAGTCCCGCGGCAAGCCCTACCGGGCCGTCGAGAAACTCTCCTTCGCACTGCAGCCCGGACGCACCCTCGCCCTGGTCGGCGAGAGCGGCAGCGGCAAGTCCAGCGTCCTGAAGGCGCTCTCGCGCCTGGTCACGCCGGGCGGCGGGCAGATCCTGCTCGGCGGCCGGGACAAGGTGCCGGCTAAGGAGTACCGGCGCGCGGTGCAGATGGTCTTCCAGGACCCGTTCGCCTCGCTCAATCCCTCGCACAGCGTGGACCACCACCTGCGGCGTCCGCTGCTGGCCACCGGCCGGACGCGGCGCGGAGCCGAGGCGGACGCAGCGGTCGCGGAGCTGCTGCGGCAGGTGAACCTCACCCCGGCCGCGGATGTGGCGCGCAAGCGGCCGCACGAGCTGTCCGGTGGGCAGCGGCAGCGGGTCGCGATCGCCCGTGCGCTGGCTCCGGCCCCCGATGTGCTGCTCGCCGACGAGCCGGTGTCGATGCTGGACGTGTCGATCCGGCTGGAGATCCTGAACCTGCTGGACGACCTGAAGCGCCAGCGCGATCTGGCGCTGCTGTACGTGACGCACGACCTGGCCACGGCCCGGCACTTCTCCAGCGACATCATGGTGATGTACCGCGGGGAGGTCGTCGAGCGCGGCCCGAGCGACGAGGTCATCCTCAACCCCAAGCACCCCTACACCCAGTTGCTGGCGGCCGCGGCGCCCAGGACCGGGGCGACACGGGCCGAGATCCGCGCCGCGCGGCAGGTGCGCATGGCGGCGCGTTCGGCACGGGACGCCGAGCGTCGGGAGACGGTGGCCGGTGACGGCTGCCGGTTCCGGCCGCGCTGCCCGTTCGCCATGGACGTCTGCTCCACCCGCCCGCCGGAGGCGGCACTCGGCGGCGGCCACAAGGTGCTGTGCTGGCTGCAGTCCGAGGGGAAGGCCGCCGCGTGACCGACCATGCCGGTTTCGAACCGGTCGCGACCCTGACCCTGGACCCGGGAACCGCCCGGATCCACGCCGAGGGCTGGCAGTCCTGGAGCGTCACCGAGTCCCTTCCGGTCACCGTCGCTCCGTACCGGCCGACCCTCGCCAACTCCCTGGCCATGGACTGCCACTACAACACCGTGCCGCCCGAGGGCGTCTTCCAGGGCGAGGGCGTACTGGCGGTGGATCCCGGCGACGGCGGGCCGGTGCACGTGTTCGCGGCCGAGCGCGCCGACCGGACGGTTCCGCGGGTACGCGCGGAGGCGGCGCCCGGCGGCGTGCTGCGGATCTCGTCGGACGCACCCGTGCTGCGGCTGCGGGGCGAGGACGGGGCGTCGGTGCAGGCCGCACTCGGCGCCTGGGCAGAGGACTTCGCCCGGCAGGCCGGGGTGCCGGAGGAACGCCTGAGGCGGGCGGCGCCGACCGTGTGGTGCTCCTGGTACCAGTACTGGAACACCGTCACCGAGGCGCACATCCTGGCGGAGATGGACGCCATGGACGAGCTGGACCTGCCTTTCGACGTCGTCCAGATCGACGACGGCTACCAGGCCGCACCGGGCGACTGGCTGCTGCCGTCCGACCGGTTCGCGGACGTGCCGGCGCTGGTCGGCCGGATCCGGGCCGGCGGCCGGCGGGCCGGGATCTGGACAGCCCCGCTGCTGATCGGCCTGCGCAGCCGCCTCTACGCCGAACACCCGGACTGGGCGGTCACCGACCCTGCCACCGGTGAACCGGTGTTCGCGGGCGACGCGATCGGCGACCGCTGCACGGCGCTGGACGTGACCAACCCGGGCGCGGCCGCGTACCTCGGGGAGGTGTTCGCGGCGATGCGCGGCTGGGGCGTCGACTACTTCAAGATCGACTTCATCTACGCGGGGGCGCTCGAGGGCCGCCGGTACGCGGACGTGACGGGTGTCGAGGCGTACCGCGAGGCGCTGCGGATCATCCGCGACACGATCGGCGCCGACTCGTACCTGGTGGGGTGCGGAGCCCCGCTGCTGCCCGCCGCCGGCTTCGTGGACGCCATGCGGGTCGGGCCGGACATCGCCCAGTACTGGTCGGCGCCGAGCGGCCACCCCTCCGAGCCGAGCCAGCGCAACGCCGACCGCAATGTGCGCGCCCGCGCCTGGCAGCACGGCCGGCTATGGACCAACGACCCCGACTGCCTGATGCTGCGGCCCGGAGTCGAGCGGCGCGAGGAGTGGGCGCGGACCGTCGAGACGCACGGCGGCCTGCGGTCGTCGGGCGACGGGCTGCGCGCCCTGGACGACTGGGGCCTCGCGACCACCCGCCGCCTGCTGTGGCCCTCCTAGACTGGACTGCCCGAGGGAGAGGAATGCATTGGTGAAGCGCCCGACCATGGCCGACGTCGCCCGGCGAGCCGGCGTCACCAAGGGTGCCGTGTCGTTCGCGCTCAACGGCAAACCCGGCGTGTCCGACGCGACGCGGCGGCGGATCCTCGCCATCGCCGAGGAGCTCGGCTGGAAGCCCAACAGCGCGGCCCGCGCCCTGTCCGACGGGCGGGCGGGCTCGTACGGGCTCGTCGTCGACCGGCCCGCGCGCATGCTGGGCATCGAGCCGTTCTTCATGCAGCTGATCTCCGGCATCCAGGTCGAGCTGTCCGGCCGGGGCGTGTCGTTGCTGTTCACCCTGGCCGAGGACACGGCTGCCCAGATCGCCGTCTACCGCGACTGGTGGGCGAGCCGCCGGGTCGACGGCGTGTTCCTGGTCGACGTCACAGTCGACGACCCGCGGATCCCCGCGCTCGAGGAACTGCGCCTGCCCGCCCTGGTGGTGGGCCATCCGGTCGGCACCGGCAGCCTGCCGGCCGTGTGGAGCGACGACGCACAGGCCGTGCGCGCCGCACTGGCGCACCTGGCCGCCCTGGGCCACCGGTCGGTCGCCAGGATCTCCGGCCCCGGCGCGCTGTGGCACACCCGTATCCGCACCACCGCGTTCGAGGAGGTCACCGGCGAGTTCGGGATGCGCCTGACCACGGTCGAGGCCGACTACACCGGAGAGCAGGGTGCCGCCGCGACCCGCGAGGTGCTGGCCCGCGATCCGCGTCCGACGGCCGTGCTGTACGACAACGACGTGATGGCGGTCTCCGGCCTGAGCGCCGCCCGCCACATGGGCCTGTCCGTCCCCGGCGACGTCTCGATGGTGGCCTGGGACGACTCCGCCCTGTGCGAGCTGGTGGAGCCGGGCCTCACCGCACTGAACCGGGACATCGTCGACTACGGGGCCAGGGCGGCCCGGCAGCTGCGGGAACTGGTCGAGGGTACGACGATCGGCCACTTCGAGGTCTCCCGCCCGAAGCTGGTGGTGCGAGGCAGTACCGGACCGGCGAGCTGACGGGCGGACCGGCGGTCGGGCACAGGCGCGGGCGAGGAGCTCCGCCTGTGCGGACGCCGGTACTTACCGAGTGTGAGCGAGGTGGGGAGGATGCCCGGTGCTCACGACGTGAGAAGCCGCTCGCGCAGCTTGGCGATCAGTCCGTCATCGGCACCGAGGTGTGTGGTGGCGTACCGGTGAACGGATCCATGGCGGGCGGCGAGGTCAGCCATGAACATCCGAATGACCTCCACCGGGGCTCGGCCGTACCCCGGCCAGCGCAGCGTCCGCCCGGGGTGCGCGGCATGCCAGTCGGCGATCAGCCGGTCCGTGGCCAGCTCGGTCAGGGCGAAGTCCTCGGCGATATCGTCCTCGGACACGCCCAGCAGGGACAGGACGAGGGCGGCGACGATCCCGGTCCGGTCCTTGCCCGAGGCACAGTGGAATACCAGCGGCCCATCCGCGAAGGCGATGGCCTCCAGCGCCTGGCGCAGCTCCTTCGCGCCGTCGTCGGCGACCTCCGCGTACCGGTCCGCGAGGTAGCGCCAGGGGTCGGCATCGGGATCGATCTCCGCCTGGTCGTAGGGGCGGTGTTCGATGCTGAAGTTGAAGTACGTCAGCTCGTCGCTGTGCGGCACGCGTCCCTTTGCCGCTATCTCCCACGGGTATCGCAGATCGATCACCGTGCGCACCCCGAGAGCGAGGAAGCGATCCCAGTCCCCGTTCTCCAGCTTGGCCAGGGAGTCGGACCGGTAGAGCAGACCCGACCGGACCGTGTGGCCGTCGCGAGCCGAATAGCCGCCCAGGTCACGGAAGTTGTGGAGCCGCTCGAACACGACGTGTCTTGTCATGAGCGTCACTCTACGAGGAGGTTCCACGACCTTGCCGCAGGCACAGACAGTGCCGCCGCAACCGTCGGGCGTGCTCAGCGCACTGCATGCTCCAAGACAGCCCGATGGTCGGCGACCCAGCGGTACGCCCTCTGCACCTGCGTGACCACCCCGGCGTCGCGAAGGCGGATCATCGCGCCGTCCCCGCTTTCCGCCCCGGCGTCGATGCCGCGCCAGCACCGGTCCTGCCACCACAGGATCGTCGACACGAGGTCGCGCCGGTCCGACAGCTGGTAGCTGTCAGCGATCAACCGCATCCGCCGGGCGGCTTCAGCGATGTCTACCGCTCCCGGTCCCAGGTGGAGGTACTGCCAGCACACGTGGGCAACGTCATGGATCCGTTCACCTGGCGCTGCGAGATCCCAGTCGATGAAGGCCACCGGGCGCAGCGTGCCGCCCACTGTCCGGTAGACGGTGTTCTTGGGCGAGAGGTCGTTGTGACACACGACCTCGTGGGCTCCGGCCAGCTCGGTACCGGCTGTCAGATCGTGGAATTCCCGCACGAGCCGGGCGACGCGCGCAAGGCTCGCATCCGATGCCACAGCGGCCGGCTGCTGTCCTTCCCAGGCCACATGCCCGTCGAGGTAGGTGAGGATCTCACGGCCTTCGTCGTCCATGCCGAGATAGCGCGGCGCTCCTGGCCAGCCACGAGCCTCGAGCAGGTCGAGGAGGTCACCGACGAAGCGCGTCCGGGCGGACGCCGGGCGGCGCACGGTGTCACCGACACGAACCACATCGTTGACGAAACCTCCGGGCAGGGGCACCTCAGGCAGCATCCCTCCACCTTGCCCGACGAGTTCCTCGAAATCCGTACGCTGTCGGGGAAGTCTGTTGCGTTGCAGTGCCGGGGAGGCGCCGATGAACAAGGCCGAGTCACTGCACGCCACGCGCGTGTCCGCGTACAAGACTGTGGCAAGTCGTCTGTCGCAGCTCAGCGACCACCGGCTCGCTGATGCGGTGGCTGCTGCACCTGTGCTGGGCTCGGGCATCGGCGGCAGGTCGGCAGAGTGGGACGTGGACGGCGTCCGTGTCTTCATCAAACGGGCCCCACTCACGGACCTCGAGTTGCGGCCGGAGAATGTGCGATCGACAGCCAACCTGTTCGAACTGCCCCTGTTCTACCAGTACGGAATCGGGTCCACCGGATTCGGAGCCTGGCGAGAGCTGGCAGCGCACATCATGACGACCGGGTGGGTGCTGACAGACCAGTACGTGGGCTTCCCGCTGCTGTATCACTGGCGGGTTCTGCCCGATGACCCCCCGGCGGGATTCGCCGACGAATTCGGCGGTCTCGAGGGCGCCGTCGCGCACTGGGAAGGCTCCCCCGCCGTCCGGCGCCGGTTGCAGGCCATCAGCCGCTCCACCGCCAGCGTGGTGCTCTTCCTGGAGTACGTGCCGCACACGCTCGCCGACTGGCTCGGCGCCGCTCGCGATGCAACCGGCGCGCAGACGGAGCCGCAGGACGGCTCGCACTATCCGTGGGTGGAGGACGCACTGACGGCAGGGACGTCCTTCATGAGCTCCCGTGGCCTGGTCCACTTCGATACGCACTTCGCGAACCTGCTGACCGACGGCCGCCATATCTACTTCGGCGACCTGGGATTGGCCCTGAGCCGCGACTTCGATCTCTCGGCGCAAGAATCCGCTTTCCTGACCGACCACCTCGCCTATGACCGCTGTTACGCGCCGAGCCACCTCCTGCGGTACCACCTGCCGGACACGGTGCGCGGCGGCACGGAACACAACGCGTTCCTGCGTGCATGGCTCGCCGGCCGTCGGCCCGAAGGTGTTCCGGCCGAGATCAGCGCGATAATCGACCGGCACGCCCGGTCGGCCCTCATCCTGGACGACTTCCACCACCGGCTTCTCACCGCAAGCAAAGACACCCCCTTCCCGGCCGCCGATATTCAGAAGGCCCTCGCCGGGGCGCCTTCGGTACCGGACTGACGCCCGCACGCCGCTCTCCCGCCCGGCCGCCCTTCCTCCCAGCCGTCGGCGACGCATGGGCCCATGCACGAGCCCGGCACCGTGCAGGCGAAGGTTCGCTGCACCTCTGTACATGTCCGCAGATATCGAGCGACTCTGGTCTTGGTCGGCCGCAGGTCCATCCGGTCCCGGGCGCTCCGCCGTACGACGCTGCTCCTGCCAAGGGGTGTGCAATGCGAGTGGAAATGATCCAACGCGCCGCCGACGTGTTGTGGGACGTCCCCGACGACGCGCGCAAGGAAATCATCATGATCATCGCCGCCGTTGCCGAGGCGCCGGCCCCTGCGCCGGGGACGACTGCAGCAGCGTTCGGTCAGCAGTGCTGGATTGAGTACATGTCCCGTGGCAACGTCCTCGAGGTCACCGACGTCGGGTGTTACTGCTGACAGCTGTGCCCGCGGCAACGGCTGTCACCGGACAGGAGCGGACGCCCCAGCCGAACTCATGGATCCGCTGGGCACGGTTCGAGCGCTTCGGCGAGCGCCACGTCCTCGGAAGCGACGACACCCCCTGCCCAGCGAAGCGCACTACGCCTCCGGTGAACTGTCCGGTCACAGCACTTCGTCAGCGCCGTCAGCCTCGTCTGCGGCAAGTGCCTGGGCCGTGCCGAACAACTCCTCCATCGACCAGGTGAGACGGCCGGTGGTCAGGTCGTCGATGAGCCCTCGCAGCCACTGCTCCTCCGCCCGCGTCACGGCCCGCAGATACTCCACCTCCAGCAGTGTGACGCGCGGCAGTTCCTCCCCGCCCTCAGCCAGGGCTTCCTCCAGCCCGCTCAGCTGCTCGGTGACCGCAGCCAGCCGCCGCTGAAGGATCTCAGGGATCTCCTGCGGCGTGAGCAGCAGCAGTTGCGACAGTGCGGCAGGGAACTGCGGGAACTCCTGTCGCGGCACCGCCAGCATCTCCACCAGCCACTCCCGGGCCACCTCGCGTCCGGCGTCGGTGACCTCGTACACGGTCCGCTCCGGATACGCCTGGTCGCGGCCCGTCTCCCGCACGGCAACCAGGCCCGCCTGCTCCAGCCGTTCGATCGTCCGGTACAGCGCGGCACGCTGGCCGACGTTGACGACCAGGTCCTTCCCCCACTGCTTCAGCCGTCGCTGGATGCCGTACGGGTGCAGCGGCTCGTAGTGCAGCAGGGCCAGGACGGTCAGGGCCAGCGGGGAACTGCGCGGGACGGCACTCATGCGCCGATGCTACCCACACGCGAACTAGTTGACATGAGACTAGTTTCATTGCAACTATCGACCTGTGCAGCCGGACCAGCCGGACACGGTGTGGTCCACACACCGGTGGCCGGCATCCCGACGAAGGCAGGAACCCCGACGAAGGCAGGAACCCATGGCTTCCAACGCAACACCCCGCACGCGCACCGCCCTTGTCATCGGCGGCGGCATCGCCGGCCCCGTCGCCGCGATGGCCCTGCAGAAGGCCGGCATCACCGCGAGCATCCACGAGGCTCACCAGGCGTCCGCCGACAACGTCGGCGGCGGCCTGACCATCGCGCCCAACGGCCTTTCCGCGCTGGACACCATCGGCGCCGGCGACGCGGTCCGGCCCGTCGGCACCCCCGTCACAGCCCTGGTCATCCAGGACTGGGCCGGCCGGCGCCTCGCGGAGTTCGGCAACCCGCCCGGCGTCGCGCCCATGCAGTTCGTGTGGCGTGCGGACCTCTACCGAGCCCTGTACGCGGAAGCGGTCCGCCGCGGCATCCGCATCGAGCACGGCAAGCAGCTCGTCGGAGCGCGGGAGACGGCCGATGGAGTGACCGCGCGCTTCGCCGACGGCACCCGTGCCCGCGCCGACATCCTCATCGGAGCGGACGGCATCCGCTCCACCGTGCGCACGCTCATCGACCCCGCCGCACCCGGCCCCGCCCACACCGGGCTGATCAGCTTCGGCGCCCGGGTCCAGGACACCGGCCTGCCCTCGACCGGGGGCAAGATGAACATGAGCTTCGGCAAGCGCGGCTTCTTCGGCTACCAGATCTTTGAGGACTCGTCGGCCGTGTGGTGGGTGAACCTGCCGCGCCGCGAACCGCTGACTGCCAAGGAGGCAGGGTTCACAACCGCCGAGGAGTGGAAGCGCCGACTGACCGAGACGTTCTCCGCCGACCGCACCGCGGCGGCCGATCTCATAGCCCGCACCGCCCCGTCCGACCTGCTCGTCATCGGCTCCATGGAGAACATGCCGAAGATCCCCGCGTGGAGCCTCGGGCGCATGGTCCTCGTGGGCGACGCCGCCCACGCACCCTCCTCCACCTCCGGACAGGGCGCCTCACTCTCCGCCGAGAGCGCCGTCGAACTCGCCCGCTGCCTGCGCGACCTGCCGCACGGCGAGGCATTCACCGCGTACGAGGCCCTGCGCCGCCCTCGTGTCGAACGCATCATCGCTGAGACGGCCCGCCAGAACCGCAACAAGACCGCGGGCCCTGTCGGCCGCACCCTCACCAGCGTCCTGCTGCGGATCGTCGGCAGGCTCTCCAAGCCCGAGAAGACCGCCTGGATGGTCGACCACCACATCGACTGGGCCGCACCGGCCCCAGGCACCACCCGCCACGACACCGCACGCACGTGACACCGCGGCGTGGTGCCGACTGCCGACTCCCTGTACACCGCAGCGTGGTGCCGACGAGCGACTACCGACTCCCTGAACACCGCCGTTCAAGCCGGCACCACGCAAACAGCCCGCGCTTCAGCCGTTGCTCACCAGTTTGTGGGCGACGAGGAGGTCGCCGAGGCCGATACGATCGAGGAGCTCTGCGCGGATGCGGTCGGCCACCTCGCTGACCTCTGCCGCTCTACGCCGAACCGCTCACGGTCGCCCTGCCGGCCGACCATCCGCTGGCGGCCCGGACCTGCGTCCGCATCCCCGACGTCGCCGGCGAGCCCGTGGTGCGCCACGCCGACGCCACCTCCGCCTGGAACGCCTTCTGGAGCATCGATCCACGCCCCGACGGCACCCAAGCCCGCCAGGGACCCGCTGTGCACGACATGGAGGAGATCGTGGAGTACGGCCGCGCGGGGCGGGGCGTTCCTTCCGGTGTCGATCTCCGACATGTTCCCTCGGCCCGACATCGCGTATGTGCCGGTCACCGACGCCCCACCCGCCCAGGTCGCTCCGGCCTGGGCCGAGGGCCGGGCGAACGCCCCTCGTCACCGCTCTCGCCGAAGCCGCCCAGGAGAGCGTCCGCCACCGCGACGGCTGATGCTTCTCGGCCGCTCTCGAGCACCACGCCCGGCATCCGGGACGGGCGGCATCCCGCGGTGCCCCGGGGGCTGAAGCGCGGAGGCACTCAGCGCCACGGCGAGTACGAGCAGCGCGGGGACCCCGAGGGCCGCAGGCAGCCCTATGAAGGTGCTGGCACTGCCGATGAGGATGGGGCCGACCAGGAAGCCGACATAGCCCAAAATGGCGCCGTCGGCACCATGACGCCTGTACTTCCGTACCGGTCGACGAGCCGGCTCAACCCCGCCATGCCCGTGATGGCTCCCACAGCGAAGGCGAGCAACGCGAGACTCAACCGGCCGTCGCTCAGTCCGAGATGGCTCTTCACACCGGGGATACGGCTCGTCCACGCCCCCAGGGCCGTACCGAAAAGCAAGAAGAGGAGAGACGTGGCGATGCGCGCCCGTCGCAATGTGCCCCGGGCAGGGCCTTGGGCGTCTGCGGCCAGACGTGCACGACGCGACGAGCCGGGAGTTTCGCCACTACCTCCAAGCGGGCACAGTTCTGCGGCTCCCTGACCGCACTTCACTTCACCGCGGCGGGCCGCCCACGGCAGCGGAATGCGCGGTTCGCTGTGTCGTGGACGTGGCTATCTGCGAGCTGATTGCCTGCGCGCCGCACTTTCCTGCGCGTCAAGCAGTTCCTCACCGTGCTCGATCGTCCAGCGTCCGAGTGCCTTCAGCGGGCCGTCGACCAGGCTCTGCCCCAAGCTGGTCAGGCCGTACTCGACGCGAGGTGGCGCCTCGGCGTGTGCACGGCGGTCGACCAGGCCGTTGGCGAGCAGGCGGTGCAAGGTGTCGGTGAGCACCTTGTCGCTGATACCTCCGATCGCGGCGCGCAGTTCGCGGCGTCGGCGCGGTCCCGGCTGAAGAGCCGCCAGGACAACGGGATCCCATGTGTGGCCGAAGAGATCGGTTGCCGCGCGCAGCCGGCAATCGGCGACGAGCTCGTAGCAATGGGCTTCGTGATCCTTCATCTCGCCAGCCATCATCGCGCGCCTGATACACACCGATCGGTGCGTATCACCTTCCTTACGGTAGCTGCCCAACTGCTCGTTGTGTGAGAGGGAGTGACGATGCGTATCGGAATCCTGGGCACGGGGACGCTCGCGGCGGCGCTGGGTGAAGGCTGGGCCCGTGCGGGACATGAGGTGGTGATCGGCGGTCGCTCGCAGGCGAGGGCACAGAAGCTTGCCGACCGGCTGGGCCGTGGGGTCGTCGCCGTCGCGCCGCGTGAGGCGGTCATCGGGCGCGATGCGGTACTGCTCGCCGTGTCATGGGATGGGGTCGAGGACATGCTCGGATCGGTGGGCGCGTCCGACGGCGTGCTCGAGGGGACGCCGTTGATCGATCCCACGAATGCCGTCGCGCATGGTGTGGGTTCGCTGCTCACCGATCACGGCGAGTCGATGGCGGAGCGAATCGCCGGGCTGGCCGCAGGAGCGCATGTCGTCAAGGCGTTCCACCTGTTTCCCGCCAGTCAGTGGGCGACACCTCCGGGAGGAAATGATTCGCGTGTGACGGTGGCTATGTGCGGGGACGATCCGGCGGCCCTGCGCATTGTCGGCGAATTGGTGCGGGATGTCGGCGGAACGCCGGCGACTCTGGGGGCGCTGGATCGCGTGCGTCAGCTGGAGGAGGTGGCGGGTTTCGTCATCGGCCTGGCCTTCGCGGGCTTCGACCCCGGCTCCGCGGTTCCCCGCGTGACCTCGTAGGCCGTGCCGCGACGGGTGAGTCCTGGTATTCGGGCACCGTGGCGCCGGGGCAGAGCAAGGCTCTCCCCTTCGGGGTGTGGCTAAGGGTTTCACGCTCCTTCTCGCTCCACCCTGCGCGGAGCGGCAATGGAGGCCCATCATGGAAGTGACCTTGGGTATGGAGGGCCGACCATGAATGCTCTTTCTCCCACCCGGATCACCGCCTCCTTGTCGGCGGAACACCGGGATCGCCTCATGGCACTCGCGCATGAGGTGAATTTTCCCGAGGGCACCCGCCTGTTCCAGGAAGGTGCCCACGCGGACCGTTTCTGGATCGTACGGTCCGGCACTGTGACGCTCGACTTCCGTGTGTCGGGTGGGCGGCCGGTCGTGATCGAGAGCCTGGGCCACGGTGAGCTGATCGGCTGGTCCTGGCTGTTCGCCCCGTACGTCTGGCAGCTGGGCGCGGAAGCCATGACGCCGGTGCGGACCCATGAGTTCGACGCGCTGACCGTGCGGACCATGATGGACGCGGATCCCGCCTTCGGCTCCGCGGTCGGCCACTGGGTCGGACAGGTGCTCGCCCACCGGCTGCACGCAACCCGGATCCGATTGCTCGACCGGTACGCCCCGCAGGGCTTCGACGCGCTGTTCTGATCACACGGCGAAGCGCTCGTACGCTCTCGTGCGATACGCGCGCGCACTGACGCGGCGACCGTTGCTGCTCGCGGACGCCGCACATCCCGACTGGCCACGGCTCGGGCCGGTCGGGCAGCGGCCGCGCTCGCGCCGAACCGCTGCTCATGCGCCGTACCGCTCCCGTCTCGGTTTCGCGCGGACGAGCACGTCAACGGCGCCGGCGTGCCTGGTGCCCTGGTGCCCTGGTGCCCTGGTGCCCTGGTGCCCTCAGGGTGGCTCGCGGTCCGCGGGAGCGCAGCCGTGCTGTCCGGCCTTCGGCCGGCCATGATCAGCCGCCGGGTGTCGCGGCCTTCAGTGCGTCCTTCGTCCGGTCCACCAGGGACGCGAACGGCCCGACCGTCCACTGGGCCATCGGAGATCCGGCTGCGCCGGGATGCGGGTGGGTGGGGGCGATCTTCTCGGCCGCACGCAGCATCGTGCCCATGCCCTTCCGCCTGTCCGCGGCACACTCCCGGATCACGGAGGGGAACTCCTCGCGTTCCTCGTGCTCCGCGTGGTCGATGACGGCCTGCTCGAACCTGGCGAACACGGCATCGAACTCGGCACCGGAGACGTCCATCTTCTCGAGGTCGGCGAGGACCTTGTTGGCCGCTTCCTCCTCGTGATTGCGAGCGTCCGCCTCCGCCTCGCCGGCCACGTCCTGTGCGACGGGTCGCAGGACCATCTCCTCAGCGGTTTCGTGCACCGCCAGGAGTGCCCTCAGTTCGTCGAACGCCTGGCGCTTGTGCACGCCGTCGGCAGTCTTCACGTCCGAGAACAGGTCCCGGATGCGGGCGTGCTGCTCGAGCAGGATGCCGATCACGTCACCCTCCGGAAGCTTCGCCGCTTCGGCACGTTCTGTATTCGCACTGCTCATGGCCGTTCTCCGTCCCTTGGGGTCGACTTTCCCGCTCCCCGCCGGAGGCCGAGACGGCCATGGTGGAGCAGGCACGGTTCTCACACGGCGAGTGGCCGTGACCCGGCTGTGCAAACCCGCACGACGCCTGCCTACCGATCTTCCGCCGGGCGGAGGCGCGAACGGACCCGGCGGAAAACCGCGCGCTCCGGCGGCCCCGCGAGCGGTACGGTCCGGGGATGCGCGACAAAGACGGCTATTTCGGAGAGGACGTCGCGGCCCGCTATGACGAGTCCGCGGCGGGCATGTTCCTGCCGGACGTGGTGGACCCGGCGGTCGACGTGCTGGCGGAGCTCGCAGGGGACGGCCCGGCGCTTGAACTCGGCATCGGCACCGGCAGGATCGCGTTGCCGCTGTCCCGCCGCGGCATCCCGGTGCACGGCATCGACATGTCCGAGGCCATGGTGGCCCGACTGCGGGCGAAGCGGGGCGGCGACACCATCGGCGTGACGATCGGCGACTTCGCCTCGACACGCGTGGCGGGCACGTTCGCGGTCGCCTACCTCGTCTTCAACACGATCAACAATCTGACCACGCAGGACGCCCAGGTGGCCTGCTTCCGCAATGCGGCCGCCCACCTCAGGCCAGGCGGCTGTTTCGTCATCGAGGTCGGGGTACCGGACCTGCGGCGGTTGCCGCCAGGCCAGAACGCCGTACCGTTCCACATCAGCTCGACACAGTGGGCGTTCGACACCTACGACGTGGCCACCCAGGCCATGAGCTCGAACTACGTCACGATCGCCGACGGACGCGCCGAGTACTGGTCCGTCCCGTTCCGGTACGTGTGGCCGGCCGAGCTGGACCTGATGGCGCAGCTCGCCGGGCTGCGGCTGCGCGACCGGTGGGAGGACTGGGACCGCGCACCCTTCACCGGTGAGAGCCGCCGGCACGTCTCGGTCTGGCAGAAGCCCGTCGGCTGACCCGGGGAGCGAGCCGCGCGCGGCACTCAATGCCGCCCATGTCTCGCCTGCCTCCTGTTGACCCCGGAGCGCATGGAAACCCCGGTCCTGCTTGAGACCGGGGTTCCGATTCGCCGTGTTCCGAGTCGCCGGAGGTCTGCGCGTCCTCCCGCGAAAGAGCTGACTATGGCTCGCCGCGTGCATCGACATGTGCAGCCGACCACCGGAACGCGAGCAGCCGACCACCGGCGGCTGCGCTGACCGGAATGCAGGTCACCAGTAGTGGGGGCGGCGCCCCACCGCATGGCCCGTCCTTCCCAGCAGCCACAGGACGAGGCCGATGACCGCCAGGATGATTCCGATCGTCCACAGGAAACCGATCCCGGTTACGAATCCGATCACGAGAAGGATGACGCCGAGCACGATCATGGCGGCCTCCAAGTAATACCTGTCGCCCTTCGTGTACCCCGGCAAAAGGTGCGTAATCGGTTCATATGCCTTACCGGCGGCGGTCTCCCTGGGTGCGGCGAATTTCTGTGGAGCCGTAGCCGATCATGACGCTAGGGTGCCAGGAATGAGCCGCATATCCGTGCAGGGCGTCACGTTCCACTGCGACGACATGGGCCCGTCAGACGGTCTGCCTGTCGTCCTGATCCACGGACATCCGTTCAACCGCAGCCTGTGGGCGCCGCAGGCCACAGCGCTTGTGGCGGCCGGATACCGCGTGATCACGCCGGACCTGCGCGGTTACGGCGACAGCGACGTCACGCCCGGCAAGGTGTTCCTCTCCGACTTCGCGGACGACATCGCCGCACTCCTGGGTCAGCTGGGCGTCGAGCGGGCTGTGGTGGGCGGCGTGTCCATGGGCGGCCAGATCGCCATGGAATTCCAGCGTCGGCATCCGCTGCGTGTGCGGGCACTCGTCCTGTCCGACACGTCGGCCCCTGCCGAGACCGATGCGGGCAAGGAGTTCCGCAACCGTCTGGCCGACCGGCTGCTCGCCGAGGGCATGGACGGCTACGCGGCCGAGGTGATCGACAAGATGCTCGCCGCGTACAACGTCGCCGCTATGCCGGATGTGGCTGCGCACGTCCTGGGCATGATGCGCGCCACCGATCCGCGCGGCGCCGCCGCCGCTCTGCGGGGACGTGCCGAGCGCCCGGACTACCGGGACACGCTGGCCACCGTCGAGGTGCCCGTCCTGATCGTGGTCGGCGCGGACGATGTGTACACCCCGGTCGGCGACGCCGAGGACATCCACCGTCTCGTACCGCACGCGGCTCTGGCCGTCATCGAGAAGGCCGGGCACCTTCCGTGTGCCGAACAGCCCGAGCGCTTCAATGCCGCGTTGCTGGACTTCCTCGCCACGCGGGTGACGGACGAGGCGACCGGCCGTGCCTGAGCCGCATCCGCTTCTCGGCCACTTCACCGCCGCTGCCGAAGGCCGTTTCCCGCCGGCCGACGGCGGCGTGACGGTGCTGCCGCCCCTGCCGGGCGGTCTGGAGTGCTCCGTTGCCTTCACGGGGCATGCCTTCGTCGCCACCGCGCTGAGCAGCCGGCACGTGGCCAGTTGGCATCCTGACGGCTTCGGCGCTTCCCTGGCCCCCGACTTTCTCCGTCGCCTGGCAGGACCCGAAGGCTGGATCGGCGTCATCGACGCCACCCTCACCGCCCGCGGCACCGGCGGCACGCCACACCTGGCGGAGCTGACCGACGTGAACGACCATCCGCGCGTCCTGCACGCCCGCGGGCTGCGCACTCGCGTCCGCGTCTACGGCGACGAACGCGGCCTGATCACTGTGGCCGACGGACTCGCCGGACGGCGTGAGTTGAGCATCGAGCTCCACTCCCCGCAGGACGGCGCCCGGGGCCGGGGACGCGGCCTGCTCGCCGACGCCCTCACCCTCATTCCCGAAGGTGAACCGGTCTTCGCCGCCGTCTCCCCGGGCAACGCCCGGTCCCTGCGTGCCTTCCTCGCCTGCGGCTTCACACCGATCGGCAGCGAGGTACTGCTCAGGCCGGAGCCTCCGCAAGTCCTCGGGTGACCGCCGCCAAGCCGCACCGCACTCCGGTGGCGTGTGTGCCGCGACCGGGACGGTGGACGGTCGCAGAATCCACGAGTTCCGCTGTCGGCGGACCGGATGGCGGGCATGTCGCAGACTGTCAGGATGGCCGCATGGGGCAGAACACCGCGGTGCGGCGACTCGACCTGGGGTACTTCATCCGGCCCGCGTCGGAAACGGGCGGCGCGGGGCCGCGGGTTGAGCCGGTGCTCGCCTATCTCGTCCGGCACGACCAGGGTCTGATCCTGTTCGACACCGGCATCGGTGACGCGGGTCCGGAGACCGAAGCACATTACCGGCCCCGACGCCGTACGCTGCAGGACGCCCTGTCGGCGGCCGGAGTCACTCTGGGCGACATCTCCATGGTCGTGAACTGTCACCTGCACTTCGACCACTGCGGCGGCAATCCCCTCCTGGGCGGTAAGCCCATCCTGGTGCAGGATGTCGAGCTGGCCACCGCCCGCCGGGGCGATTACACAGTCGACGAACTCGTCGACTTCCCCGGCGTTTCCTACGAGGAGCTCGGCGGTGAGACCGAGGTCTGGCCGGGCGTCTGGATCGTTCCGACGCCGGGGCACACTCCAGGACATCAGTCGCTCGTCCTCCGGCAAGGCGACGGCACCGTGATCCTTGCCGGCCAGGCACACGACTTCGCTTCCCAGTTCGCGTCGGACCAGTTGGCGCGCCAGGCGGCACTGCACGGCGTCGAACAGCCGCTTCCCCACTACCGGCACTGGCTGGAGCGGCTCGCCGACTTCGACCCGCGGCGTGTGCTCTTCGCCCACGACTGCTCGGTCTGGGAGCCGTGACGCAGGGCTGTCAGGACGGGCACGCAATGGCGCGCTGGTCCGTCGAAGACCGGCGGCGGCCGGCGCCCCCGCCTACCGGACCCGGCGCCGGGCCCGGCTGGGTCCTCACGACTGCAGAACTCGTCATCGACGGCCCCTTGCCCTTCACGATGTCCAGCACCTCTCGCATCGGGCGCCGTGGTGTCGCGGGGCCCGGCGGGCCGTATCCGAGGCGCAGCACCATCTGCACATGCCCGGTGCCCGTCACCGGGTCGCGCAGGGGCCAGCGCAGGTCGGGCCATTCCAGCGCCTGGGTGACGAACGAGCTGGACAGACCCTTCACAGTCGCCAGCAGCAGGACGCGCTGCATCGCCTGGCCGGCGCGCAGCCAGTCCTCCGGGCGGTCGCGGGTGGTATGCAGCAGGGCCAGCTGCGTGTGGTGCTCGAACTCGGCGGCGGTGCGGCCTGCCACCTGCCGGCCGGCAGCGAAGTCGCGCATCGGTGCCTTGCCGGCGAGTTTGCGCGGGCCGAAGGCGTATTCGGGGACCCCTTCGGCGGCCGTGTCCGAGAACGGGATGCCGCGGCTGGTCCAGTGGGCCAGCTCCGCCGCCCTCGCTCGATCGGTGATGTTGCGGGCTTCGGCTTCCTGAATCAGCTCCAGCACCTCGTGCAGATGCCACCCGGTGGGGAAGGTCAGCGAGGCACCCTCGTCGCGCGCGGCGTCTGCGAGGGCGGCCTGTACCGCCTGGGGTATCTCCGTCTCCTCGAACGGATACCGGCTCGTGTGCCGCCTGTGAATGGCCGGGTACAGCGCGCCGAGCTCGCCCTCGCCGCTTCCCAGGGCGGTCAGCTGCACCGAGGCGAGCAGCTCGGTGTCCCCTGGGTCCGGCAGGAGCCGCGTCTCCGGATGCCAGCCGCCGTGCAGGGCCGCGACGCGGAGGTTCAGCAGCGCGGCGGCGCAGCCGATGTGGAGGGCGCGGCCGTGGGGGTCGGTGTGGGGTAGGGCGCGCTCGGGGTCTGAGCGCAGGTGGAAGACGCGGCGGTCCTGAAAGTAGCGGAAGCGCCACGGCTGGGCGTTGTGCAGGGACGGCGCGGCGGTGGCGTCGTTGACCAGGGCCGTCACCGAATCCTTGTCGAGCGGTTGGGCCGGCACTGATGCCTCCCCTCCGGAGCGTCCGTACCCCTGGCGAGTCCGTCTCCGGCTGGCTGCATCTCCAGGCTGCCACCGCAGGTCGCCCCGGGGGAAGCGGTTCTGGGGGCCGGCTGCCACGGCGGCCCGGAGTGTGGTGATCATGTGGAGCTTTCGCAGGCGCTTAGCGCCGTCCTGATGTTGCTTTCAGGGCAACCGCGTTGATCACGGGGTGATTTTTGCCGCCCTTGTACGATACAGACGGCTGCGACGACGCATTCCGGAGGGCAGCGTGCCCCTGGATCACTGCTATGACCTGTGAAAAGCTCCGGGACGCGGAACGGACCGTACGACGGTCGGTTCGGCGTTTCGGGAGGTACACGCATGCCAGAACAGAGTCGTTCGCCGCAGGGCCCGGAGAGAGCGCCCGGCCGGGCGGAGGCATCTCGTCCGGAACGGGTGTCTGAGGGGCTCGGGCGTCGCAGGGTGCTGGCGTATCTGCTCGCTGCCCCCACGCTGGCCGTGGGAGTGCGCCTGGCTGCGGACGCAGCCGCAGCGCAGCCCGCTCAGGCCTCGGTGCCCTCCCTTCCCCAGCCCGAGGAGCTGCTCGACCTGGGGGACATGCAGAATCTGGCGGCGGCGCCGACGTCGGGGCTGATATCCGTTCAGGTGCACACCGACGGGACCGCCTCGCTCGCGGTGCCCCGCGCCGAGGTGGGTCAGGGCATGACCACGGCGGTCGCGATGATGGTCGCCGAGGAGTTGGATCTGCCGCTCGACAGGGTCAAGGTCACCCTGGCCGATGCCCGCCCCGAGCTGCTGATGAACCAGCTGACCGGCGGGTCGAACTCGATGCGCAGCATGTACCTGCCGGTGCGCACGGCTGCGGCGGTCACCAGGCAGCGGCTGGTGGCGACCGCCGCCGGGCAGTGGGGGGTTCCGGCCTCCGAACTGACCACCAGGGACGGGGTCGTCTCGTTCGGCACGGCGAAGAGCGCGACGTACGGATCGCTCGCGACAGCGGCGGCCGCCACCAAGGCGACCGCTGTCACCGCACAGCTCAAGTCGCCCGCGCAGTTCACCGTCCTGGGCAAGGCCCACAGCCGTGTCGATGCACGCGACATCGTGACCGGGCGCAAGAAGTTCGGCATGGATCTGCAGGTTCCCGACGCCAAGCCGACGATGGTGCGCAGACCGCCGACGATCAACGGCACGGTTGTGGCCGTGCACAATGCCGACGCGGTCAGGAGCATGCTGGGCATCACCGACGTCGTGACCGTCAAGCACGGTGTGGCGGTGCGGGGCGAGACGTTCGGCCAGTGCATCGACGCCCTGCGGGCCCTGGAGGTGACCTGGGGCGGCGGGACGGTGGACAAGGAGTCGGACGGTACGGTCCTGGCGAAGCTCAGGGCCGCGGCGCTCCCGATGGCCGTGCCGACGCTGCTCAGCAAGACGATCGACGCCGAGTTCACCTTCGCGTTCGCCAGCAACAGCCCGCTGGAGCCCGACAACGCGATCGCCGACGTCCGCCCCGACCGGGCCGAGATCTGGGCGAGTCTCAAGGTGCCCATCGTCGCCCAGCAGGAGATCGCCGAGGCGCTCGGGCTGCCTCAGGATTCGGTGACGGTGCATGTGGTGGAGGGCGGTGGCTCGTTCGGGCGCCATCTCTTCCACGACGTGGCCGCGGAGGCCGCCGAGATCTCACAGAAGATGGGCAAGCCGGTCAAGCTGTCGTGGTCCCGCACCGACAGCTTCCGGCAGGGTCGCACGCATCCGATGTGCATCTCGCGTGTGCGCGCGGCGTACGCCCTCGGCAACGTGCTCAGCTTCGAACAGCGCCACACCAGTGCGAAGACCGACTTCGGGCACGGCCTCGGCGAGATGATCACCTCGACGGCCGCGCAGCTGCCCGTGGCCGGCAATCTCACCTTCGCCGAGACGATCTTCGCGCTGACCCAGTCGTCGCCCTACAACTTCGGGGTCACCACCCAGCTCCTTTCCGAAGTGCCGCTCGAGTTCAACACCGGCAGCATGCGCAACATCTACTCGCCGAACGTGGTGTGCGCGCAGGAACTCGTCGTCGACCAGCTCGCCGCCAGGATGGGCAAGGACCCGGTGGCGTTCCGCCGGGAGTTCCTCAAGGACGAGCGTCTGCGTGCCGTACTGGACCAGGCGGTGGAGGTCGGCGAGTGGGGCAGGAAGCTCCCCGCCGGCGTCGCGCAGGGAATCGGACTGCACGCGGAGTACCGCGGAGCGGTCGCCTCGCTGGTCGAGATCGACTGCCGGCCCGAGACGGTGAACCGGAAGGTCAGGGATGGGGTGACCGGGCCGCGCGTCACCCGGGCGCTGTTGGTCGTCGACGCCGGGTTCGCCATCAACCCCCGCGGCCTGGAGGCCCAGATGATGGGCGGGTTCGTCGACGCCATGGCCATGGCGCTCACTTCGAGCCTCCACATCAAGGACGGCATTCCGCTGGAAGGCAGCTGGGACAACTACTTCTACACCCGGCAGTGGAACGCCCCGCTCGATCTCCGCGTCGTCGTCATGCCGCCCACCAGTGACAAACCCGCCGGCGCGGGCGAGTTGGCGGTCGCTCCCGCGTTCGCCGCGATCGCCTGCGCGTACGCGCGTGCCGTCGGCACGATGCCGACCAGCTTCCCGATCAACCACGACACCCTGAGCTTCGAGCCGTTGCCGCTCGAGCCGTCCACGCCGCAGTCCCCCACCGACGGTCTCGACCGCGCCTTCTGAACGGGAGCCAGGAGCCATGCCGACACACACCTTCAAGCTCAACGGCGAGCAGATCACCGTCGATGCCGAGGACGACGTACGGCTACTGTGGGTCCTGCGCGACCTGCTCGGCGTCACGGGTCCCAAGTACGGCTGTGGGCTCGGCGTCTGCCAGGCCTGCACGTCCCACATCAACGGCAAGGCGTTCAACCCCTGCTCCGTGCCCGTCTCGAAGATCGCCCCGGACGACGAGATCACCACGATCGAAGGGCTGCCCGCCACCGTCGGCGAAGACCTGCACCCGATGCAGGAAGCCTGGCTGGAGATGGATGTCGCGCAGTGCGGCTACTGCCAGCCGGGTCAGATCATGACCGCTGTCGCCAAGGTCCGCCAGGCTGCCGCGGAAGGCCGCGACATCGACGACAGCGACCTCGACGAGATCCGCAACATCTGCCGTTGCGGCACGTACCCCCGGATCCGCGAAGCCATCAGGGCCGGCGCCAGGAACATGTGAGCAGCCCCCACCCGCGCACCGCAGTCCCGGATGAGCCGCGACTCGGTGAGAGCGGCCTTCGGCCGGCTTCACGCCGGTTTGCGCCCCGGCCGGCGGTTACGCGACTACCCGACGAGTGCCTGGGTGCCGAGCACGGTGAGCAGGGCGAGGCGTTCGGCGTCCTCGGTGCCGGGCTCGGCCGTGTAGACCATGATGCGCAGATCGCTGCCCTCTACGGTGAGCACGTCGCAGTCCAGCGTCAGGGGACCGACCTGTGGGTGCTCGATCGTCTTGCGGGCGGCCTCGTGGCGGCCGACGGCTCCGGAGTCCCACAGTTCGGCGAAGCGGTCGCTGTTCGCCCGCAGTTCGGCCACCAGTCGTCGCAGTCGCTGGTCGGCCGGGTAGCGGTCGGCGGCCGCGCGCAGGTCGGAGACCAGCTTGGCCTCGAAGGCCCTCAGGGACTCCGGTGTGTGCCGGGCCCGGGTGCCCGGGCCGAGGAAGTGCCGCCACACGCCGTTGCGCTGGTTGCCGCGCCATCCGGACGGATCGCCCATCAGTGCCGCGTACGGCGGGTTGGCCATGAGCAGCGTCCAGGCCGCGTCGTGGACCGCGACGGGTGTCCCGGTCAGTCTGTCCAACAGCCGCTGCACGCTGGGGGTGATGTGGGCCGGTACGGTGTCCGGGCCCGGCGGCACCAGCCCGGCCAGGCGGAACAGGTGTGCGCGCTCGGTGCCCGACAGTCGCAGTGCCCTGGCCAGTGCCTCGACGACCTGCGCCGAGGGGTGGGATGCGCGGCCCTGTTCGAGCCGGGTGACGTAGTCGACGGAGATCCCGGCCAGCAGCGCCAGCTCTTCGCGACGCAGTCCGGCCGCGCGGCGCTGTCCTCCCGCCGGCAGACCGGCGGCCCCAGGCGAGACCCGGTCGCGCCAGCGCCGCACCGCCTGTCCGAATTCCGCCGTCGCCATGCCCACCAGTGTGCACCGCCCCCGGCCGGCCTACCTGGTACTGGCAGTCCCAGGAAGACGGGACGCCTGGCTGACGACATCGCCGGGCCGGAGCATGGAGGCATGACAGCAACACTGATCACCGGAGCGAACAAGGGTCTCGGCTTCGAGACCGCCCGACGACTCATCGCCGCAGGCCACACCGTCTACATCGGCAGCCGTGACGCCGAACGCGGACGTCGCGCCGCAGAGAAGCTGGGCGCCCGCCTGGTCCTCCTCGATGTCACCGACGACGCGTCCGTCGCGGCCGCAGCGAAGACCATCGAGGCCGAGGGCGGACTGGACGTGTTGGTCAACAACGCCGGCGTGGAAGGCAGGGGTGAAGGCAACAGCGTGATCGGCGCCGAGGAGGTGACCGCCGACACGATGCGTCAGGTGTTCGAGACCAACGTCTTCGGCGTGGTGCGTGTCACCCACGCGTTCCTGCCGCTGCTGGGGCGGTCGACCGCCCCTGTCGTGGTCAACGTCAGCAGCGGCCTGGCCTCGCTGGCCCGGGTCACTGCCCCGGACACACCGGCGTACGCATACCCGGGTGTCGCCTATCCGGCGTCCAAGGCAGCGGTCAACATGATCACTGTGCAGTTCGCGAAGGCGTTCCCTGGCATGCGGATCAACGCGGTCGAGCCCGGTTACACCGCGACGGACCTCAACGGGCACACCGGCACACAGACCGTCGAGGAGGGCGCCGAGATCATCGTCCGCATGGCGCAGGTGGGGGCCGACGGCCCGACCGGAGGCTACTTCGACGCCGAAGGCCCCCTCCCCTGGTGACACGCCCTTCGCGGCGGCCACCATATGCACCGCCGCGGCCGCTCACGCCGCGGTCCGCGCCGTCGTCGGTGCACTCACCGACGGCGTGCCGGGCCTCGGCGTTCGTGCCGCGGACGCCCGGATCCGTGACGGCGATACGAGCGGACGCCGCACTCGACGGAAGAATCAATGCCAGTAACGCGCTTGGACCCGACTATTCTGTAACCGGATCGGGCCTACTACGCTGCATTCCATGCCGCAGCCTCTGTACGACCGCATCGATCGTGCCATCCTGGATCATCTCCAGCGCCACGGGCGGACCCCCAACGTCGACCTTGCCGAGGCCGTGCGGCTGTCGCCCTCGTCCTGCCTGCGGCGCACCAAAGCGCTGGAGGCGGACGGCGTCATCGCGGGCTACCGCGCCGAGTTGGACAGGGAGCGTCTCGGGCTCGGTCTGACGGTCTTCCTGTCGCTCAAGGTCGAGCGCGCCCCCGCGACCGCCGAGGTGGTCGAGGCCGCGCTGAAGGCGATACCGCACGTCGTCTCCTGCCATGTGGTGTCGGGCGACGCCGACTTCCTCGTGGAGCTTGCCGTGCCCGACCTGCACACCTTCGAGCGGGTGCTCACCGACGACGTGCTGTCCATCGGTCCCGTACGCGACGCCCGCAGCACCTTCTCCATCCGTACCGTCGTCGACCGCGGCACGCTGCCCCTGGACTCCTGGGCCGGTCCGCGTTCCTGACGGGTCGCCGGCCGCAGTAGGTTCGAGCGGGCACACACCTCGGGACGGGTGCCATGAACCGAGGCGTGCCCCGCCCGAACCACGACCCGAAGGGATTCGACGAGGTGCTGGACACGACCGAATCGGCGACGCACGGCCTGTTCGCCTGGCTGCGCGAGGGTCCGGGCGTATGACCGGCCGACTGTCGCACGGCCACGGCGAGGGGCCGGGTGCCGCAGCGGAGCGGCTCACCGGGCGCCCTGTGAGCGGTCAGCGGCGGCTGTCCGGAACCCTCGCCGAAGTCACCCTCGACGGAGGGCAGACGGTGATGGTCAAGCGCAGTGACGACCCCGGCGCGACACAGGCCGAGGCGGCGGGGCTGCGCTGGCTGGGCGCCACCGGCACGGTCGGCGTCCCGGCCGTCCACGGCCACGACCGGCGCTGGCTGGTGACCGACCGGGTCCTGACCGGCCGGCCGAGCGGTGAGACAGCCACCCGCTTCGGCCGCGAACTCGCCGCCATGCACGCCGCCGGCGCACCCGCGTTCGGCGCCCCGCCGCCCGGCGGGCCGAGCGACGCGTACATCGGGCTCGCCCCGATGCGCAACATCCCCGGCGCCGACTGGCCGCGCTGGTACGCCGAGCACCGGGTGCTGCCCTATCTGCGGCACGCCGTCGACGAGGGCACCATCCGCCACGCCGAGGCAGCCGTGGTCGAACGCGTCGTGGAGCGGCTGCCCGAGCTGGCGGGCCCTGCCGAGCCGCCTGCCCGGCTGCACGGCGACCTCTGGAACGGCAACGTTCTGTGGAGCGCTGCCGGGCGCGTCTGGCTGATCGATCCGGCCGCGCACGGCGGGCACCGGGAAACCGACCTGGCCATGCTCCATCTCTTCGGCTGCCCCCACCTGGACCAGGTGCTGGACGGCTACCAGCACGCTGCGCCGCTCGCCGACGGCTGGGCAGAGCGCATCGGGCTGCACCAGCTCTTCCCACTGCTGGTGCACGCGGTGCTTTTCGGCCGCAGCTACGCCGAACAGGCACTCACGGTGGCCCGGGCGACCTTGAGGCAGTGACACCAGGCGGGGTGCTGCCGGGTGGGAGGCGTACGGACGGCTTCGGCGACGCGGGGTGCGAGCGCAGGCAGAACCCGGGTGCACAGCAGCTCCGAAGAGCCTGCGAGATGTATTGACCGCCCCAGGCATCCATTGGAGCACCGATAGCAGAGATCGGCTTCTCTATTGGTTTTTCAATGGGTTCTGCGCCTAACGTCGAGGACGTCGACAACGTGGTGACGGCCGACGCGGGCCCGGAAGGCGCAGACGCGAGAGCTCGGCGAACATGGTCTACGACGCGGCCCTCCGGGCCTTCGGCCGACCGTGTCCGACGCACGCGCAGCGCCTCGAGAAGCCAGCTCGTCATCCGGCGCCGGGATACCCGCCGCACCCACCACCCACCACCCACCCCCCTGAAAGGACCCCCGAGTGACCATGCAGAACGCGATCAACTGGCCCGAGCGCTATCTGCCGGGTACCGGCGACAACTTCGTCTCCAACGAGGTGATCGTGAAGGGATTGAGCGCCGCCGCCGCGTGGCACTACCTGGTCGACACCTCGACGTGGGAGTCGTACTACGGCAACGTCGCCGACATCAGCTTCCCCGAGGGCGGCGGCCCCGAGCTGAGCAATGGCATCCACTTCAGCTTCGGCACCTTCGGGTTCCCGCCCCTGGACGCGCACGTCGTCGAGTTCCGGGCGCCCGCCGATGGCGTCCCCGGCCGTCTGTCCTGGACCGCCGAGCAGGACGGCACGCCCGAGGAGCGGCTCGACGTCCTGCACGCCTGGCTGGTGGAGGACCTGCCCGGCAGCCGGCTCCGCGTCCTGACCCAGGAGACCCAGATCGGCCGGCCGGCTGCTCAGCTGGCCAAGGAGCGGCCCAACCCGATGCTCAACGGCCACCAGGCCTGGCTCGACGGCCTCGTCCGGGCAGCGGGCACCGCCGAGTAAGCCCGCTCCCATGGCACACCCGGTGGCGCACCCCGTCCCGTACCGTCGTCCCCGGGCGCACAGCCACCACCGCACAGCGGCAACCACCACTCAGCACGGATCAGGAAGTCGACGTCATGACAGACACGCTCACCGTAAGCGTCCTGGGCACCGGAATCATGGGCGCCGCGATGGCCCGCAACCTCGCCCGCGCCGGACACACCGTCAGGGCCTGGAACCGCAGCCGCGACAAGGCCGAGCCGCTGGCCGCCGACGGCGCCGTCATCGCCGACACCCCCGCCGAGGCGGTGCGGGGCGCCGACGTCGTCCTCACCATGCTGTACGACGGCGCCGCCGTGCTGGACGTCATGCGGCAGGCCGCACCCTCCCTCAGCCCGGGTACGGCCTGGGTGCAGTCGACGACGGCGGGCATCGACGCCATCGGCGAGCTGGCCGGCCTGGCCGCCGAGCACGGGCTGGTCTTCTACGACTCGCCCGTCCTCGGCACGCGGCAGCCCGCCGAGGCGGGGCAGTTGCTCGTGCTGGCGGCTGGTCCGAGCGAGGGCCGCCGCGCGGTGACGCCGGTCTTCGACGCCGTCGGCGCCCGTACGGTGTGGACCGGTGAGGACGGCGCGGCGGGCAGCGCCACGCGCCTGAAGCTCGTGGCCAACAGCTGGGTGATCGCGGCGACGAACGCCGCCGGTGAGGTCCTGGCCCTGGCCAAGGCGCTCGACGTGGACCCGCAGAAGTTCTTCGACGCCATCGCGGGCGGGCCCCTCGACATGGGGTATCTGCGCGTCAAGGCCGGGCTCATCCTCAACGACCAGCTGACACCGCCTTCCTTCGCCGTGACGACCGCTGCCAAGGACGCCCGCCTGATCGTCGAGGCCGGCAGGCAGTACGGCGTCCGGCTCGACATCGCCGGCGCGGGCGCCGAACGCCTCGCCCGCGCCGCCGCCCAGGGCCACGGCGACGAGGACATGGCCGCGGCCTACTTCGCCAGCTTCGATGCGGAGACCGGCGCCTGACGCGCTCCGGCCTCTTGACGGCCCCTCGCCTGACTGCGTAGACATGACGACGCGGTCGGACACCGTTCGACGGATGCGTCCGACGCACTCGGGCGGCGGCCATCGGGAGGCAGCGTGACGCGACCGGCAGGACGGGGCGGAAGCCCGGCTGCGCCGCGCAGTGTGGATGTGGCTCGTCTGGCGGGGGTCTCACAGAAGACGGTGTCGAGGGTCTTCAACGACGAGCCGTACGTCTCCGCCGAGGTGCGCCGACGCGTTCTCGAAGCCGCCGAGGAACTCGGCTACCGGCTGAACAACGCGGCCCGGGCCCTTGCCTCAGGACGGACTCGTTCCATCGGCGTGGTGACGCTCGGGACGGCCTTGTACGGCCCCGCCTCCCTGCTCATGGGCATCGAGCGAGCCGCACGGGACACGGGTTACGCGCTGCGCGTGGTCAACACGGTGGAAGGCGACCCGGCGGGCATCGCCGGTGCCGTGGGCTCGCTTCTCGACCAGGGCGTGGACGGCATCGTCATCTCGGAGCCCATCGACGAGGGCGGAGCCGAGGGAGAACTCTCTGTCCGCGTCGACGTGCCGGTCCTGGTCCTCAGCGCGCCCTCTCCCTTCGCCACTTCGCGAGTGCTGACCGCCGGCGGTGGCGCCGACGCGATGGCGCGGGCGGCAATCGAGCATCTGCTGGACCTCGGACACCTGACGGTCCATCACCTCGCCGGGCCGCAGCCCTGGTACGCCGCGCGGGACCGTCTCGACGGCTGGCGCGCGGCGCTCGCGGCACGTGACAGGGCCGAACCTCCGGTGGTCCAGGGCGACTGGTCGGCCGCGTCCGGATACGCGGCAGGCCGTGAACTGGGTTCCCGCGGCGACGTCACCGCGGTGTTCGCCGCGAACGACGACATGGCCATCGGTCTGATCCGCGCGCTCACGGAGGCCGGGCTGCGCGTGCCGGACGACGTCAGCGTCGTCGGTTTCGACGACACTCCGGTCGCCGCCTATGTGACTCCTCCCCTGACCACGGTTCGTCAGCCGTTCGATGCCGTGGCGCGGGAGGGCCTCAAGCGTCTTGTGCACGCCATCGAGAACCCGCGCGCGGACCCTCTGCCGGCGGGCGACCCGCCGGTCGACCTCGTCGTCCGCTCCTCGACCGCGCCCCCACCACCCCGGAAGACCCCGGGCTGAGGGCAGCGCGTCGCCGTCCGGGCACCCGTCGGCACCCGCTACGACAGCGCCGGCCCGCAGTCGGCCCGCAGTCGGCCCCAGCCGCTCTGCGAGCCGAAGCGGATCGGTGATGCCGAGGACCGAGGAGCAGACGCTCACCCGTAGCGGCGCAGTTCATGGAAGAAGTCGTCCACGACGTGCAGCTGCCCGGCGCGCGTCACCTCGTCGTACACGTGCTTGCCGACGGCGAGGTCCAGCACTCCGAGGCCGAAGGGTGAGAACACCACGGGCCGGTCTTCCGGTAGCGTCGCCCGCCCCGTCATGACGTCGTACAGCGTTCCGGTCAGGAAGTCCCGGTTGCCGGTGAGCTGTTCGGCCAGGTGTGGCGAGGTATCGGCCTTCAGGCAGTGGTCGACGTCGTCGACGATGTTCGCCGAGGCGAGGACGATGTCGGGGTCGAGGTCGCGCAGCGACACGTGGAGCACCAAGGGGTTGTGGTCGAACCATGCCGGGTCGGTGACGTGTGGCCGGCCCGCGACGGTGGCGAACACCACCAGGTCGCTGGAGCGGATCAACTGCTCGGGACTGCCGTGCACGGTGATCGGACCGGTGGCGGTCTGTTGCAGGTAGGCGTGGAAGCCCGCTGCGCTGTCGGCGGACACGTCGTGTACGCCGATCTGGTCGAACGACCAGCCGGTCGCGGTCAGGAAGGTGTGGATGTAACGGGCGATCAGGCCCGTTCCGAGGAATCCGACTCGAGTGGGGCGCCGGCGGTGGCGGCTGAGCCAGTCGGCCGCCGATGCGGCCATCGCGGCCGTTCTGCTCGCGCTGATGATGGAGCTTTCCAGGCAGGCGAACGGGTAGCCCGTGTCGTGGTCGTTGAGGATGAGGACGGCCGAGGCGCGCGGGATGCCGGTGGGCACGTTCTCGGGGAAGCTGGAGATCCACTTGACGCCGTCCACCCGCACCTGGCCGCCGATCGACGCGGGCAGCGCGATGATCCGCGCCGTCGGGCGGTCGTCGAAGCGCAGGAAGTACGACGGCGGGTTGACCGAGTCGCCGGCGGCGTGCAGTCGGTAGGTGGCCTCGACCAGGTCGACGATCTGCCGTTCCTGGCCCTGCAGGGTGTGCCTGACCTGGCCCCCGGGGATCACCGCGAACGGCGGCACGGTGATCGACGGCTGTGCGGTGATCGGTTCGGACATCGCGGACTCCATGGCGTTGGAACGGGACGTGGTCATCGGGCGCTCCCTTCGAGGGCAGGCCGGCAGGGGGTGTGGTGCAGCGGTTCCGCCATGGCGACGACGACGTCGCGCGGTGGCTGATAGGGCTCTCTGCTGTGGGCCGTGCGGATGTTGTCGACGAGCATCAGGTCCCCGGCCTGCCACGGCTCGCGGACGGTGTGGCTGTCGTAGACCGTGTTGATCAGCTGGACGACGTCCTCGCCGATCGGGTCGCCGGCTCCGAAGCGGGTGTTGAAGGGCAGCCCGTCGGGGCCATAGACGTCGACGAGGTATTCCCGTACCTCCGGAGCCATCGTCCACTCGTTCAGGAACGCGATCTGGTTGAACCAGCAGCGGCGACCGGTGACCGGATGGCGCACCACGGCGTGACGGCGCTGGCGGGTGCGCAGGCCCCCGTCGGGCCCCCAGCAGAACTCGATCATGTTGGCGCGGCAGTACTCCTCGACGGCGGCCTTGTCCTCGGTGCCGAACGCCTCTGCCCATGACGCCCCGATCTCGTCGTTGTACGTGCGGGTGAGCAGCCAGCCCTCCTCCTCGAACCGCCGGACCAGTTCGGGCGGCAGCGCGTCGAGGACGGAGGGGGCGTCGGCGAGGGCGGTGGCTCCACCGGTCGCGGGCGGGGTCAGGCAGGCCAGGAGGAGCAGACCGGGCGGTGTGCGGGTGTAACTGAGTTCGTGGTGCATGCACATGGGCTGGTTGGCCGGCCAGGCCGTGGAGGAGTAGACGCCCGGCGTATGGGTGTGACGGGGCGCGAAGGCTTCCCTCTCGGTCATCAGGCCGGCCGTGAGGTGGTGGAAGACGGCGACAGCCTGGCCGGTGTCGCGCAGGCCGGGGCCGCGGACGAGGAGCGCGCCGTGTTCGTTGACGAGGCCCCGGAGGGCGTTGCGGTGTTCCGCCGCCCAGCGTGGCACGTCCTCGGATGCGTGGCTGTGGGTGTACAGGATGGGAGGTTTGCCGGGGTGCAGGTCCAGGTCCGTCCCGGGCGGCGGCACGGCCGCGAGCGTGGGGTTGGCGGGGATGCGAGTGCGGAGTGACATCGCTCCGTCCTTTCAGGGGTGTTGAGGATTTACGTGGAGTGTCAGGGGTGACCGTGTCGGGGGTGCTGAGGTTTTCCTCGGGGTGTCAGGAACAGGCCCGAGGTCAGGCGGAGACCGGCTCTGCGGTGGGCAGCCGGCGGGAGGACTCCTCCACGAGCCGGGCCAGGTCCGTGAGAACGGGGTGGCGGGTGATGTCCGCCACGGACACCGCGCGGTCCAGGCTGATGGCGAGTTTCACGGCCGACAGCGAGGTGCCGCCCAGATCGAAGAAGTGGTCGTGGCGTCCGATCCGGTCCTGCGAAATGCCGAGCACTCCCGCCCATGCCGCTGCCAGCCGCTGTTCGACGGGCGTTGCGGGCGCCTGGACGCCGTCCTCGGCGGCGTTGAGCCGGGCGGCCAAGGCCGTCAGGGCCTTCCGGTCGATCTTGCTGTTGGCGGTCAGCGGGAGGCACTCGCGCCAGTGGACGGCCGACGGGACCATGTACGCGGGCAGGGCGGCGCTCAGCCGTTCCAGCAGGGCATCGGTGTGGAGGGGCCGCTGCGAGGTGTAGAAGGCCACCAGGTGCGTGCTGTGGCCGGGCAGTTCGTCGACCACCACGGCGCTGTCACGGACACCGGGAACCTGCAGCAGGGTGTTCTCGATCTCGCCGATCTCGATGCGGAAACCGCGGATCTTGACCTGGGTGTCACGGCGGCCGAGGAACTCCAGCTTCCCTTCGGGCAGCCATCGTCCGAAGTCACCGCTGAGACAGAGGCGTTGGCCTTCACGGTGGGGGTCGCGCAGGTAGGTGGGCCGGGTGCGGTCGGGGTCGTTGACATAGCCGCGGCCGACACAGATACCCGAGAAGGCGATCGCGCCCGGCGCGCCGAGCGGCACCGGGTTCAGGTGCTCGTCGACGATGTAGACGCGCACATTGCTGACCGGCCGCCCCAGCGGAACCCGATCGCCGTCCGGAGCGCGATCCATGATCTCGTGGTTGGTGTCGTCCGAGGTCTCGGTCAGGCCGTAGGCGTTGACCAGCTTGACGTGGCGCTTGGCGGTGAACCAGCGCTGGACGAGCTCCTTCTTCAGCGCCTCGCCGGTCACCGATACGTACCGCAGGTCCGGCAGTCCGCGCGCGTGCTGCTCCAGGTACGTCAGGACGACTTCGAGGTACGACGGCACGACCTGGAGGACGGAGACCCGTTCGCGGGCGATCTTGTCGACGAACCGCTCGACGTCGAGGATCACGTCCTGTTCGACCAGCAGGGTCCGCCCCCCGACCAGCAGCGCGGAGACCGACTGCCACAGTGAGATGTCGAAGCACTGGGGCGCGGTCTGGGCGACCACCTGCCCCGCGGCGATCTCCAGGTCGTCGATCTTGGCGTAGAGGTGGTTGAGCATGCCCGCGTGCTCGCACATCGCGCCCTTGGGTTCACCGGTGGAGCCGGAGGTGAAGTAGATGTAGGCCAGCTGGTCGGGCGTGACGGCCATGCCGAGATCGCACGCGGCGTGGCCCTCCTCGTAGGCGGTGTCGGTGAGCAGAATCCGGACTGCGGGCATCGACGCGAGGACTGTCTGAAGGGTGCTGGTGCCGGCAAGTTCGGTGAGCACAAGCCTGCACTCGGAACGGGCGAGCATGGCCTTGATCCGTTCAGCGGGCAGATGCGGCTCGATGGGCAGGTACACGCCGCCGGCCTTGAAGACCGCCAGAACGGCGGCCAGCCAGTCCAGGTTCCTGTCCATCACCACCGCGACGACGCCTTCGCGGCTGAGCCCCCGCGCCAGCAGGGCGCGGCCCAGCTGGTTGGCGCGGGCATTGAGCTCCCGGTACGTCCACTGCTGGTTGCCGTGCACGGCTGCGACCGCGTGCGGGTTGTGCCGTACGCGCTGCTCGAACAGCTCATGGACCCTGGCGTCAGGCAGACTGCGGTGCAGCCCGGCGAGCCCTTCGAGCTGGAAGCGCAGCTCCTCAGCGGACAGCAGGCTCTGGCGTGAGTGCTCCGCGCCCGGGTCGGCGGCGATCAGGGCGAGCGCCGTGAGGTGGTAGCCGGCGATGCGGGCGGCGCAGTCGGTGTCGAGAACGTCGGTGCGGTAGCGCAGCCGCAGCATGAGCCGGCCGTCGTCGTGCTGGGCGATGTCCACCCGCAGCACTGCGGCGTCCGGGGCCGTCTCGATGTTGTTCGCGAGCGACTCGCTGCCGGTGCCGGCTGGTTCGCCGCCGGCCCCGCTCACATCGAGCACGGTTTCAAACAGCGGCTCGGTCAGGTCGAGTTCGCGCCTGAGGTCGTCCACCGGGTGATCCCGATGGGTGAGCATCTGTGAGGCGACCTCGTGGGTGTGGAGCAGGAGGGCCCGCCACGAGCCGTGCCCTGTCGCCAGTCGGCACGGCAGCGGTCGGCCACGGGCGACGGCGATGTAGCCGGTGGTGACGTCGCGTTCGCCGGTCAGCGCGGCCAGTACCTTGGCATGCGCGGCCAGGAGCACAGAGCTCAGCGACATGTCCAGGTCGTCCGCCAGCCGGCGCAGGGCTGTGGTGTGGCTGACGGGGATCGGTGCGTGGTGCTCAGCCAGTCCGGCAACCGGCTTACGGGTCCAGCGCGGAAGGGGCGTGAAGCCGCCGGATGCGGTCAGGACACCGTGCCAGAAGTCTCGGCCGGCGGGAGTGTCGAGTGCCATCGGGGTCTGTCCTTTACTCGGGTTCTGATGGTTCTGATGTGGCTGGAGTGCGTGCGTGACGTAGCGTCAGATACGGTCTGCCACAAGCGCCTGCGGGTGGGGGGTGCTGTCGGGGAGGTGACGGGCCGGGTTTCCTCCCCACCGGGCGTGCGTGGGGACGTGTTCGCCCTTCATGAGGAAGGAGTCGCAGGCGAGGTCGACGTGGTCGGCCATCGTCACGCCGTAGTGGACGAACGCGCCGACACCGAGGGTGCAGCCGGCACCGATCGTGGCGCGGTCGGACTTGAATGCGCCGTCCTCCTGCGAGTGGCACTGGATCACCGTGCCCGCGTTGAGGGTGCAGTCGTCGCCGATCGTCACCAGCGTCCGCTCCGGGAAGAAGGACCCGTCGTCGAAGACCCGCTTGCCGATCCGGGCACCGAGCAACCGCAGCACCACGTTCTTGAACGGGGTTCCGTCGAAAAACTGGGCGTGGTCGAGCGCCGCCATCTTCCAGAAGCGTTCATGCCGCCAGAAGGACGCATCGTAGATGGAGCAGTTCAGCGGCTGCTGGGCCTTGAATCCCGTGGCGGCCCGTTCGATCAGGGCGAAATAGCAGACGGTGAAGACGAGGGCGAGGAAGCTGGCCAACGCGATCGCCGATGCGCCGAAGGCGGGGTAAAGGGTTTCGGCGCCCAGTGCCAGCAGGGTGACGGTGAATACGTGGAACCACCGCGCCAGCACATACAGCACCGCCGTGACGGCGTTGTGCCTGTTCTTGGCGGCGAGGCACCGGCGCAGCTCACCACCGCTCGCCACGTGGTTCAACCGGGCGTCCCGCATCACCGTGCGCGGAATGGTGAAAGGGGGCGAGCCCAGCAGACCGACGTCCTCCCGTATCTCTCCGTCGATGGGCACCATGACCTTCGTCGCCAGCAGGCAGTTGTCGCCGGTCCTGGCCCGGGACGGATAAGCGATGCGGTTTCCGAGGAAGCTGCGCGCTCCGATCGAGGCGCGGGAGAGGGAGAACGACGTGTTGGAGAAGTCGGCATTGATGATGGACAGACCGTCGGCGATCATCGTGTTGCTGCCCACCGAGCTCAGAAACGGGCTGTCGTGCTTCACTTCCGTGCCGAAGTTCGAGCCGGTCTGCGTGACACGGGACAGGTCGTAGCCGAGATAGCGCAGGTAGTGGACGATCGCGGAGCTGTCCCCGAAAAGCGTGGCGAAGAACTTCCTGTTGGTCAGAAAGGCGATGGCCCGCTGCAGACCGTAATGGAAGCCGTAGAGCGGATAGACCGTGTCCGGCTTGATGGCCAGGTTGAGCAGGCGCGGCACCGTGCCCAGGACGACCAGGCCGGCGAAGACGGCGCCGAAGAACAGAATGAAGGACGCGGCCAGGGCACCGAGCCAGAACGTCCAGCCGGAGAAGGGCAATGACCCTGTGTCGAGGGATGAGTTCAGCTGCGGTACCACGGCGAGCAGCAGCGTCACGCCACCGGTGGCCAGCGGCAGATACACCAGCAGCATGGCCAGCAACTGCCCGATGGTGTAGCGGACCTTTCTGGCGGCGGAGCAGTCGGCGGCGTCCACCGTGCGGAAGTCCGTGACGGTGGCCTCCGCCGGTGAGCCGTGCCGGCGCTCCCCTGCGGGTACGGCCTGCCCGGCGTGCAGGGAAGAGGCATGCCCGAGCTGCGACGCGTCACCCATGGCGGTGTTGATGTCGAGGACCGTCTGTTCGCTGACGACGACGTCCTTGCCGAGGGTGACCGGGCCGGTCTGGATGAGGCCGTCGTGGGCGCGGTAACAGGAGAACAGTGCGTCCTTGCGGATGACCGTCCCGTCTCCGACCGTGAGCAGATCGGTGCACACAGGAATATGGGTCGAGAAGATCGCGGCATTGCGTCCGATCTTCGCGCCCAGTGCCCGTAGATAGAGCACATACAGCGGCGACGCGGTGAACAGGCGCGCGGGGCTGGTACGGATCAGGGTTTTGACGATCCACCAGCGCAGATAGGCGAAGCTCCACACGGGGAATTCGCAGGGCGTGAAGCGGCCGATGAGTGTCCACTTGGCCAGGATCGGCACGGTGCACAGGCCGATGAAGCCGGCACCGCCGACCAGTACGGAGCGCAGGTAGCGGCCCGTCAGGGAGCAGCTGTCGCTGATCCATTCGTAGCCGCGGACGGCCGCCAGCGCGGCCAGATAGGAGTATCCGAGGAAGAACAGCAACTGCAGCATTCCGCACAGCAGGTACTGGCGTGTGCCCGCCCGTGCGGCCACACCGCTCGACGTCCGGGCAGCGTTCGCGGCAGGCGCCGGAACGGAGGCCGATGCGGGCGCCGGGCCGGGCTGCTGGGCAGGTACGGGCACGCCGGCGGTCGAGGTGCTCGCCGCGGACGCCGCGGCCGTGGTCTCCGCAGACCCGGACGCGTGGGCGACGGCTGCGGGCGCGGTGGCCATGGCTTCCGGCCCGGCGATGGCGGTGGCCAGGCTTTCGACCGTGGGATGCCGGTAGACGTCCTTCATCGACACAGGCGGCAAGTCCGCGCGCTTCCGCACGCGGGCGCAGAACTGGGCCATCACCATCGAATCCGCGCCCAGGTCGTGGAAGAAGTGACTGTCGGCAGGCACCTTCTCCACGCGCACGACGTCGGCCAGTACCTCCGCCAGAAGCCGTGCGGTACGGGAGGCCGCGTCGGCGGACCCGTCGTCGGGCCTGCAGTCGGGGCGTGTGGAGATGTCGGGCGGCGGATCGGCCATCCAGGTGCCGGTGGAATTCCCTGCCATGTGAGCTCCGGTGTCGTCGGTGTGATCGCGGGCGAGGGCTTCTTCCGTCCGCAGAGGATTCGAAGCCTTTTCGGGGCGGATTTCTCGCGCCCGCCTTTCCAGTAGGCGGGGCGGGCACATCCTCGTCACGCCGCTGAAACTCGTAACTTGACACCGGACCCCGGCAGCGGTTATCGGAATCGGCCGATGCTGCCGGTCTTCGTTGTTCCGCAGCCGCCGGAGAGACCGGCCCCGCCTCCCATGAGCAACGACCGCTGAACAACGACCGCGCGCGATTAAGCGCGATCGAAGTCGCTGTCAAGCCCCGAAATCCGGTGGCATGACAGGGCCACGGTGCTCGCGCGTACTTGGAGGAGTCCCCAGGACGTCGCACCCGGCAGGCGACGTCTTCCTCAGCCGCCCGAATTCACAAAGAGCGGCCCGATTCGGTTCAGCGCAGATCAGGAGGCGACCGTGCCGGTCATATCCACACCCCAGGGCTTCAATGAGGACGACCTCTACGTCGATCTCGAGGCGATCACCGGGAACCGGCTGTTCCTCAAATGTGAAGGGTTCAATTTCGCGGGATCCATCAAACTCAAGGCAGCCGCCGAGATGGTCGAGGCAGCCGAGCGAGACGGCCTGCTCACCGACGACTCGATACTCGTCGAATCCTCCTCCGGCAACCTGGGCGTGGCCCTGAGCATGATCGCGGCCAGCAAGGGCTACCGGTTCGTGTGCGTGACCGACGCCCGCTGCAACCTGCCCACCCGGCTGCTCATGGAAGCCCTCGGCAGCCGGATCCACATCGTCACCGAGCCCGCCGCCAACGGCGGTCTACTCGCCGCGCGCATCGACCACGTCCGCGCGCTGTGCGCCTCAGACGACCGCTACGTCTGGCTCAACCAGTACAGAAACCCCAACAACCACATGGCCCACTACCGCACCACCGCCCCCGCCATCGCGCGCCGCTTCCCGAACCTGGACGTCCTCTTCGTCGGAGCCGGCACAACGGGCACTCTCATGGGCTGCGCGTGTTACTTCCGCGACTGGCACAGGCGCGTGCGCATCGTCGCCATCGACAGCGAAGGCTCCGTCACCTTCGGGGACACCCCAGGCCGGCGCATGATCCCCGGCCTGGGTACCAGTGTCCGTCCACCGCTGCTGGACGACTCGTACGTGGACGAGGTGATACACGTCAGCGAAGCCGACGCCATCCGCGCCTGCCACCGGCTCGCGCGTCGCGGCTTCGTCTTCGGAGGGTCCACGGGCACCGTCGTCAGTGGCGCCGCGCGGTGGCTCGCCGAGCAGTCGGGGCACCACCGGCCGCCGACCGCGGTGGCCATCGCCCCCGATCTCGGCGAGCGCTACCTCGAAACCGTCTACCAGACCAACTGGGTACAGGACCTGTACGGAGACGACGTACTCGACCAGCGGGCAGTCACCGCCCACTCCCCCGCAGCCTGACGCAGGACACGAGGCGGCCCGCGCCCGCGCCTCGTCACTGGGCGGCCGGTGCCGGTACCAGGCCGTCGGCGACCAGCCCGGCAAGGACCGCCTCGCCGAGGGCGTGGACGGCGGACTGCGGCCGGACCATGACCGTGAACTCCTTGATCCGGCCGTCGTCGGCGAAGTGCAGCAGGTCGATGCCATGGATCTGCTTTCCGCCGACGGTGGCCCGGAACAGCAGCACCGCCGACGGCGACTCGGTGTCGTCGCCGCTCGTCCGGGACGCTCCGGTGAAGTCGCCGATGTAGCGGAAGTCCTCGAAGGTGCGCAGCAGGACCCCGAAGAGGCCCAGCACCAGCGGCTTGCCCTCGAACGGCGCGAACTTCACGGGGCTGTAGAAGCGGATGTCCTCGGTGAACAGGTCCTGCAGGGCGTCGAGGTCACGGCTGTCGACGGCGGCGCGGAAGCGGTCCGATGTGGTCACGGCTTCTCCTCCGATGGTTGATTACTCATGAATGCGATTAATCAGATTCATGAGTACCATGGAGGCGTGCCCCTGGACAGGGGCACGTACGAAGAGGAGACGATCCGATGGCGCTGCGGCATGCCGTACTGGCGGCGCTGCTCGACGAGGAGTTGAGCGGGTACGAGCTGGCCAAGGCGTTCGACCTGGGTGTGGCGAACTTCTGGCACGCGCAGCCGCAGCAGGTGTACGCGGAGCTGCCGAGGCTGGAGCAGGACGGGCTGATCACGGGCCGGGAAGTGGTCCAGGACAACCGGCCCAACAAGCGCCTGTTCAAGGTCACCCCCCGCGGCCTGGCCGAGCTGGAGCGCTTCACGGCCGCCGCCGCCAAGCCCTCCTTCCTCCGCGACGACCTGGTGGTCAAGGTCCAGGCCGCCGACCACGTCGACGCCGGGACGCTGATCGCGCAGCTCGCCGAGCGCGCCGCGTTCGCCCAGGCCAAGGCCGAGCTGTTCGGCAAGCTGCTGCGCACCATGCGGGGCGACCGCTCGGAAGAGCAGTTCCTGCGGCACGGCGAGCGCATCGGCCCCTACCTGACGTGTCTGCGCGGCCTCGCCTTCGAGCAGGGCAACCGCGACTGGTGCGAACGCGTGGCCACCGTCCTGAAAGAGAGGCAAGCGGCCCATGCCCAAGAATGATCCGCGTTATCGGCGCTATGTCGCCCTGGGCGACAGCCAGACCGAGGGCCTCGGAGACGGGGACGACACCATCGGCCTGTGAGGATGGGCCGACCGACTCGCCGAACACCTCGCACAGCACAACCCCGGGATGCTCTACGCCAATCTGGGCGTACGCGGGCGCCTGGCCTGCCACGTCCACGCCGAGCAGCTAGCCCCCGCCCTGGCCCTGCGCCCCGACCTGGCCACCGTCGTCGCCGGGGTCAACGACCTGCTCCGCCCGCGGTTCGACGCCGACGAGGTCGCCGGCCACCTGGAGGCGGTGTTCGCCGCGCTCACCGCCCACGGCACCCGCGTCGCCACCGTCACGTTTCCCGACGTCGCGCGCATCACCCCGCTGGCCCGTCCACTCGCATCGCGCGTCCCCGCCCTCAACGACCGGATCCGCGAGGCGGCCCGTCGCCACGGCGTCACCGTCGCCGAGACAAGCCACCATCCCGTGGTGACCGACCCCCCGCCTGTGGACCCCGGACCGGCTCCACGCCAGCCCGCTCGGCCACCGGAGAATCGCCGACGCCATCGCCCACGCCCTGGAACTGCCCGGCAGCAGCGACTCCTGGACTCGTCCACTGCCCCCTCCCGAGACACCGTTGCCCACCGGATTGCGCGCCGTACCGGCCGAACTGCGCTGGGCCGCCGCCTACCTCGGCCCCTGGCTGGTCCGGCGCCTGCGCGGCCACTCGTCCGGAGACGGCCGCACGGCCAAGCGCCCACAGCTCCTGCCCGTGGGGGCACCTGGCGGTACAACCCTGGGCGAGGGTGCCGCTGCGCCGAGGTGACCTGCGGGGCAACCGTCCGGCGGCGAGCCCGGTTCCTCACCGCCGGACGGCGACCGCGGCAGCGTATCCGCCGACCACCGCCACATCCCTGATCGTCCATCCGGGCACCGTGTCCGCCGCACCAGCCGCCGTACCCACGTAGTCCAGTGACATGGCACGTCCCAGCCCCACGCCCAGACCCTTCAGGTAGGCCTCCTTGCGTGCCCAGAGCCGGGCGAACGCCGCCGGCCTGTCCACCGCCCGTAGCCCACTCAACTCGGCGCTCTCCCGCGGATGCAGGCAGGCCCCGACCTCATCGGCCACCGCGGGTCCTGGGACGGCCTCGATGTCCACCCCCACCGGCGTCGCCGCGAAAGCCAGCAGGCACAACCCTCCGCTGTGGGACAGCGAGAAATGCACGGGATCGCCACGCACCACGGGGCGTCCGTGCGGCTCCCCGCACTGCGGGCACGGCAGCCGCTCCAGCGGAACATCGGCGGGCGGGACGCCGAGCTGCGCACCCAGCAGCAGACGCAGCCCCACATGCCCCGCCAGATACGTGTCCCTGTCCCGCGCCTCCCTGAACGCCGCCGCACGCTCGGTCTCGGTCCCGTCCAGCACCGAATGGGCCAGGCGCGCCACCACCGTCCTGAACGCCTCGGCCCGCACCAGCCACAGCCCGGGCCGGCCGGCCATACCCGTCGCCGTCAGCGGCCGCTCCCACCCCCCGTCCCGCAGTTCCACGGGCTGCCACACCACACCAGCCGTCACACACGCAGGATTGCGAACCTCGGCGCCTTCCACCACTCCACTGCCCGGCCGCCGCCTTCCGCTGGACGCCGGTTACCCTTCGGCGATGACCAGCGCAGAGGTGAGCCGCCGACGGGCGCTCAGGGCCGGCCTCGGCGGCACGGCCGCGACGCTGCTGGCCGGGTGCTCCGAGGACTCGGGCCCGATACGACGGCTGCGGTTCGCGACCGGGCCGCGCGGCGGACCGTACAACGCCTTCGGAAGGGCGCTCGCCGGGGCGGTCGCGGCGAGCGGGCGGCGGCTGGAGATCGTTCCGGTGGGAACCGCGGCGAGCGTGGACAATCTCCGCAGGCTGGACGACGGCTCGGCCGAACTGGCGCTGGCCATGGCGGACGCATCGGAGGACGCCGTACTCGGCCGCGCACCGTTCTCCCGGCCGGCTCGGGTGTCCGCGCTGGCCCGTGTCTATGTGAACTACACGCATCTCGTCGTCCCCGCGGAGGGCCCGGTGCGGTCGGTGAAGGAGCTGTCCGGCCGGCGGGTCGCGACCGGCTCGGCCGGATCCGGCGGAAACGTGCTGGCCGGCCGGTTGCTGCGAGCCGCCGGGCTGACCGGGAGCCGCTCACCCGTGCAGGAGCGCCGGCTCGGCCTCGGCGATGCGGTCGAAGCGCTGCGCGCGGGCACGATCGACGCGCTGATGTGGTCCGGCGGCGTACCGACCCCCGCGCTCACGGCCGTGGCCCGCGAACTGCCGCTGCGGTTCCTGCCGCTCGACGGGTTCGTGAGCGCGCTTCGCGAGCGGTACGGCCCGGTCTACACGGCGGTCACGCTGCCGTCCGGGGCGTACGGGCTGAAGGAACCGGTCGCCACGATCGGCGTGGGCAACTATCTGATGGCCCGTACCGATGTGCCGGGGCCTGCGGTGCGCGGGCTGCTCCAGGTCGTGTTCGACCAGTGGCAGGTGCTCCTGCGAGGCGTGACGGCCGGCGTGCGGCTCGAGCCGCGGTTCGCGATCTCCACCGGCCAGGTGCCGCTCCATCCGGGCGCGAAGGCGTACTACCGGTCCGTGTACGGCTGAGCGTGCGGCTGCGGCCGGGCGGTCACGCGGCAGGAAGCCGGAGTTCCACGACCAGTCCGTGCGGGCTGCTGCCGCTCGCGCTGAGCCGGCCGCCGCTGATCCTGGCGATCTCGTCGGCGATGGCGAGCCCCAATCCGCTGCCTGCGACGTTCTGGTGCTCGGGTGACCGGGCGAAGCGCCGGAACAGCAGGGGCAACTGGCCCTCGGGCACTCCCGGGCCGTCGTCCACGACACGGACGACGACCTGCCCGTCCGCGGCGGCCTCGGCCCGCACCTCCACACGGCCGCCGGGCGGTACGAACTTGGCGGCGTTGTCGAGGAGCGCGTCGAGTATCCGGCCCGCCGCGTCCGGCAGTGCCCGTGCTCGCAGCCCGTCGGCGACCTCCGGGATCAGTGCGGTCCCTGCGCTGCGGAGGACCGGTGTCCAGGCCGCGACCCGTTCCCGCACGGCCTGCGACACGTCCTGATCCGTGAGCGTCGCCATCGCGGACTCCACCCGCGCGAGGGCGAGCAGCCCGTCGAGGAGTTCCTCCAGCCGCTCCGCCTCGTCCAGGGCGCGGCTGTGCTCGGCCGTGCCGGGCCCCGGGGAGATGTGCGGCTCGACGTTCTCGAGCTGCAGCACCAGGGTGGCGAGCGGGTTGCGCAGCTGGTGGGATGCGTCGGCGACGAAGTCGCGCTGGCGCGCGATGGAGTCGGCGACGGCGTCGGCCATCGAATTGAAGTGGCGCCGCAGCCGGCGCAGTTCGGGCGGTCCGGTGTCGGAGACGGCGCGCGCCTCGAGACTGCCGGCGGCCAGATCCTCCACGGCCCGGTCGAGGTCGCGGACCGGGCGCATCAGCCACCGGGTGATGCCCGCGGCGACCAGGGCCGCGGCCCCGAAGGCGGCGACGGCCCCGGCGGCGATGAGCGACCAGCGGAAGGTGACGTCGCGGCGGGCGGCGTCGGTCGGTACGGACAGCAGGACGGCGCCGCTCACCCGTTCGTCCCGCCCGACCGGTTCGGCGAGCACGACGGTGTCCGGGCCCCAGGGGTGCACGGTCGGCAGCTGCTCGGTGGAGCGGCCCGTGAGGGCGCGATGCCGGGCGTCGTCCGCCGCGGCGCCCGTGACACCGGCGCTGGATCCGGCCCGGGCGACGGTCCGGCCCGCCGTGTCGACGACGGTCACTCCCGCTCCGTAGAGCTCGGTGTAGCGGCGGATCTCGGCCAGCAGTTCCAGCCGGTCGGGGCCGGTGCGTATGCGGTCGGCGAGATCGGCGAACCGCTCGGCGTCCGAGCGTCGTTGGAGCAGGAGGTGCTCGGTCCGTCCGCGGGCGTAGGCGTCGGCGAACGGCACGGACAGCAGCACCGTCGCGGCGCCCATGAGCACCATCAGCACGGCGAGGAGTCTGCGTCTCATTTCCGGCCGTCCCGCCGGCCTTGGCGTTCCTCCCGGCCGGGCACGGAACCGAGCTGGTAGCCGAAGCCGCGGACGGTGCGGACCAGGCCGGAACGGCCGGTCTTGGCGCGGATGCCCGCCACGTGGACGTCCAGGGAGCGGGAGGCCGCGAGGAAGGCGTCGCCCCAGATCCGGTCCAGGATCTCCTCACGGGAGTGCACCTGGTCCGGGCGCGCGGCGAGGAAGGCCAGCACGTCGAACTCGCGGCGGGTGAGCCGTATCTCCTCCCCCGCCACCGCCACCGTGCGGCCCGCCAGGTCGATCTCCACGTCACCGGCGCGGACCGGCTCCCCGGTGCCGGCGGTACGGCCGGTGTCCGTGCCGCCGTGCGGGGTTCCCGTCCGGCGGCGCACGGTGTCGATACGGGCGATCAGTTCGGCCATCCGGAACGGCTTCACCACGTAGTCGTCGGCGCCCGCGCGCAGACCTTGAACGATGTCGCGCTCCTCGCAGCGTGCCGTGACCACGATGAGCGGCGCGTCACAGACGGTGCGCAGCCGCCGCAGCAGCTCGAGTCCGTCCAGGTCGGGCAGGCCGAGGTCGAGGAGCACGAACTCGGCCTCGTGCACGTGCCGCAGGGCGTCCAGGGCCCGGCCGACCCTGCGGACGGTGTGGCCGCGCTGGGACAGGGCGGTGCCCAGGGCATGGGCCATGCGGTCGTCGTCCTCGACGAGCAGCGCGTGCATATGTGCTTCCTCGTGCCGCTTGCGGCCCTCGCGGGCCTGGTGACCTGGGCCGCAGCTTACGGAAGGTCTGCGGTCCAGGTCACCGTCCGGGGCTCGGTCCGCTCAGCGCCGGGCTTCGGCCGCGGCGGCTGCCGGAACCCCCGCCGCTGCCGAATCGGCCTCGGCTTCGGCGTCGTGTCCGGCCTCGGTACGACTGAGTGCCGCGTGCCGGGTGTCGGGCATCAGGACGTACGTCACCAGGGAGACCAGCGCGCACCCGGACACGTACCAGAAGAACATCCTCTCGTGGCCGCTGTCCTTGAACCACAGCGCCACGTACTCGGCCGTGCCGCCGAACAGGGCGTTGGCGATCGCGTACGGCAGTGCCACACCGAGAGCGCGCACCCGGGTCGGGAAGAGCTCCGCCTTCACGGCGGCGTTGATCGACGTGTAGCCGGTGACGATGACCAGGGCCAGCAGCGACAGGCCCAGCGCCGACCAGTAGGACGAGGCCGACCCGAGAGCGGTCATGATCGGATACGTGCCGACTGTGCAGCCGACGGCGAAGGTGATCAGCAGCGGGCGGCGGCCGATCCGGTCCGACAGCATCCCCGCGAAGGGCTGCAGCACGGCGAAGACGGTGAGAGCGGTGAAGCTCACGAGCGTGGCGGTGTTCTTGGACATGCCCGCGCTGCCGATCAGGTACTTGGTGAGATAGGTGGTGTACGTGTAGTACGCCACTGTGCCGCCGAGGGTGAGCGCCATGACCAGGACCGCCTGACGCCGGTGCTGCCACAGCGCTTTCAGCGTGCCGCGCGTACTGTCCTGGCCGTCCTCATCGGACGATTCCTCCTGGAACGCGTCGGTCTCCGTCAGCCGGCGCCTGATCCAGAACACCACCACGGCGAAGAGCGCACCGAGCACGAACGGGATGCGCCAGCCCCAGCTCTCCAGCTGAGGAGTGGTCAGGGTGTGCTGCAACGTGATCAGGATGCCGAGGCCGAGCAGCTGGCCGCAGGTCATCGACACGTACTGGAAGGACGAGCCGAGGCCGCGGCGGTTGCGGGCCGACGCCTCGGTCAGATAGGTGGCGCTCGCCGCGTACTCGCCGCCGATGCTCATGCCCTGCAGCAGCCGCGCCAGCAGCAGGACCACGGCGCCGAAGTAGCCGGCCTGGCCGTATGTGGGGGCGATCGCGATCAGCAGGGCGGCCACCGACATCATCGTGACGGTGAGGGTGAGCGCGCTCTTGCGTCCGTGCCGGTCCGCGGCGCGGCCGAGCACCCAGCCGCCGACCGGGCGCATCAGAAAGCCGACCGCGAAGATTCCGGCCGTGTTCATCAGCTGCGTTGTCGGGTTGTCGCCGGGGAAGAAGGAGTCGGCGAAGTAGATCGCGAAGCTGGCGTAGACGAACCAGTCGTACCACTCGACGAGGTTGCCCAGCGACCCGCCGACGAGGGCGAGGCGGCGTTTCGCGCGGAGGTCCCCGGGCGGTGTTCCGGGCACGGCGGCAGCAGAAGACATGGCGGCTCCAGTTGAGAGGTCCCTGGTGGGAGACCCAGGGCGCAGGCGGGACCCAGGAGTTGGGGGGAGGGGCCTCGCCGGGGACGAAGTGCGGCATGAGCATGCGGGCGGCCGCCATGCCCGTACAAGGTCCGGCACGCAGATCTAACGTCCCGCTAAGAATCGCGCGGGCCCGTCACTGCTCCCCTGTCAGGTGATGTCGGGATTGCTGCCGAGGATGTCCTCGGTCGTCCTCCAGAGCCGCGGGAGGAACCGGGTGACCTCTGCGGCCCGGTGGAGGAGGTCAGCGGTAGAGCTGATGCCGAGGTCGGAGACGGCTGCCCGGAAGGCCGGGGCGAGGGCTTCGTGCAGTTGCGGGGCGTCCGTGGCCAGGATGGTGTGGCAGCGGGCGAAGGTCGCGGTGATCCAGAAGACGGCCTCGCGGTGGTTGCCCGAGTCGATGAGCGTCTGGCTTCCGTCGATGGCGATCGGGCGCCCGGCAGCGCTGATGTCACTGCTGAAGAAGAACGGAGTCTTCGCCACCTGCACGGTGGCGTCGAACGTCGCTGCGAGTTCGTGCAGATGACGCTGGACGCGTTGGGCAGGCAGTTGCCGGCAGCCGAGCAGGTCCAGAAGTTCCGGGTAGAGGCTGAGGTGGCCGTAGTCGGTGAGGACCTCGCGGGCGGCCAGATAGCGCAAGCGGACGGTGGGGTTGCGCAGGGCGGCGACGAGGAGCACGTGGCAGGTCACGCCGGTGGGGAACAGCCAGGCGGTCACCTGCTCGTGGAACGGGGCCGAGGTGTCGATCGCGGCGAGGCGGTTCTCGATCCGGTGTCGGGCGTCCTGGCATCTGCGGCGGACCCAGGGCCGGGCGGCGAAACGAGGTGAGATGTACTGGTGCAGCTCGTTCAGACGGCCGGTGGGGTCGTCGATGATCGCGCCGGTGCGGAAGTTTCCGGCCAGGTGGTAGGACGCGAGGACGTCGTCAGCCGAGGCGAGCTGTGCCCAGGGCACGTAGCTGACTTCCAGCAGGGCGCCCTGGTAGCGGAACTTGCCCGGTTTGGCCCGCGGAGGGTCATGGGCCGTGACGACGAAGACGTCGACGTCGGAGGACAGCGGCAGCTCGGCGTCGTCCGGCAGCCCGACGGTCGATCCGCTGAAGTACGCGCCGCGGAACCCGGCGTCGGATTCGGCATACCGTGCGACCCACTGGACCGCGGCGGAACGTGCCGGCCCGGCCTTCACAGACCGCACCCGTGGTAGACGAGCAGCCCGGTGTCACCAGGGTCCGCAGGTCGGCTGAAGCGGGCGGCCCAGCCGTCGGAGAGCCACAGCTGCGGGCTGCCCGTGATCTCGGACAGATTCCGGTCCTGCCCTCTCGCGATATGCCATGCAAGCCAGCCGACGCTGTTGGAACCCGGCAAGAGTCGCTCGTCCAGCTCGACAGCCGTGGCGCCTTCGACCGCCTCGGCAAGGTCGCTGCGGATCCGGCGGAACAGCCGAAGCGTCAGGTCCTGCCATCGGCCCTCGTCGGCCTTCACCGCGTTTCCCTCCTCTGACGACCTGCCGGCCTGACACTACCGGGCGGCTCGATGTCAGTCCCGCCTGCCGACAGTGCGCTTGGCAGTTGGTAGTCAGCCTCCGGCTAGGGTGTCGGCCATGGACGGCCCCGTATACGTGCCCTGGTTCTCTGTCGGAGAGACCGACGAGGACGCGTTCGAGACGCTGGACAGCGCGTGGCGCACCTTCGTCTCCGTACTGCGTGAGCGGGCCGTCACGTGGCCGTGCGAACCCGACGACACTCTCATCCTCCGTCCCGAAGAAACCGGGTTCGCGCATCTGCTGGCCCTTGTCTATGGGGTGACGCCTGAAACCGATTCTGTCTCCTGCGTGTTCGGTGCGTTCTTCGACGGGGAGGGTGTGCTCGGCACCGAAGTGCACAACCAGATGTACATTCCCCAAGTCCACGAGTCCCTCGTGGAGATACTCCACGCCGCCGGTTCACCCGCCCGGTGCGCGGAACTGACGGCGGACTGGTTCGAACGCGTCCTGCGCGGAGAGGCCGGCAACTGGCCGCCCCGACGGCGCTCTTCGTCGCGCAGGTCTTCGCAGCGCCCCCGCATATGACGGCTGTGCTCACCCGCCATCGGCCCTACGCTCCTCAGCATGGCCGAACCCGCTGCTGACGAGCCGTTACCGGAGGGGGCACGTCCGCTGTGGCGCGACCGCGACTTCGGTGTCTTCTGGACCGCGCAGACCCTCTCGGTCGTCGGAGACTCCTTCGCTCTGATCGCCCTGCCTCTGCTGGTGCTGCACGCGACGGGATCCGTGGCGCAGATGGGGCTGCTGACGGCCGCCGCCGGCGCGGCCTCGCTCCTGGCAGGGGTTGTCGCCGGGGTCGTGGTGGACCGGATGGACCGCAGAAAGCTGCTGATCGCATCCGATGTCGTCCGCATGGTGCTGTACGCCGTGATACCGCTGGTGTGGGCGTTCGGCCCGCAGATCTGGTTGCTGTACGTGCTCCTGCCCCTGGGCGAGGCCGTCGGCATGCTGTTTTCCGTCACGTACGTCACCGTTGTCCGGAGCCTGGTGAGCGGAAGCCGGATCACGGAGGCCAACGGCACACTGAATGCGACGGCCGCGGCGGCCGGCGTGGTCGGCCCGTTGTGCGCGGGCCTGGTGGCGGCCCGCTTCGGCCCGGCGGCGGCGATCGGCGTGGACGCGGCAAGCTTCGGCGTGTCCGCGGCCTGCCTGAGCTTCGTGCGGTTCCGGAGCGGCACACGGGCGTCCCGGAGCGCCCGTGAGCCCGGAGCGGAATCGGCCTGGCAGATGGTGTGGAAGGACCTGCTTGCCGGGGTGTCGTTCCTGCGCGGGCATCCCGTGCTGCGGGCCCTGACGGTCCTTCTGTCGTTCTTCAGCTTCCTGACTCTCGGTCTGAACGACCTGCTCATCTACCACCTCAAGCACGACCTCGGCCAGAGCGACGGCGCGGTGGGGACCGTCTTCGCGGCCGGTGCCACGGGCACGATCGCCGGAGCCCTTCTCGTGGCCCCGGTCCGCCGCAAACTCGGCTTCGGTGCGACCTGGATCGGCGCCGTCGCGGTCTGCGGGCTCGCCGTGACGGGCATCGGCTGGACCGGCGGCGTGGCAGGCGTCGCCGTTCTGACCGCGACGTTCCTGGGCTGCACCGCCGTGGCGGGAACGTGCTCGATGTCCCTGCGCCAGGAAGTGACCCCCGAGCACCTGCTGGGACGGGTCACCTCGGCGTTCTGGACCCTTCACTACTCGGCAGCCCCGGTCGGCGCGGCCGTCCTCACCTGGGCCGCGCAACACCATGGCACCGCCCCCGTGGGCGTGGCCGCCGGCGCATCCTGCCTGCTCATCGCGGCGCTGGCCCTGCTCACGCCGGTCCGACAGCCCCGTCCGGAGCGGTCACCCGGCAACGCCTGACCACAACGCTGCGTCGATTGTGGTCAGTTCACCGTGCGGTCGGCTGATCCTCGTCTGACGTTTGTCAGCTGACGCACAGACAAACCCGAGAAGTCGCCGCCTGCTCACGAGATCCACAGATTTAACCGCATGGCTCTTGTCCAGGGTCTTTCTACGCGCGTAACGTCCCTCAACTGCATTACTCATGCTGCAACTGGCGTGCTGCCGCGCACGCACGCAAGCTGACCGGACGGAGAGTCACCTCGTGCCCTACCCACTCAGACGCATAGCCCTGATATCCACCGGCCTCGCCACGGTGACCGGTTCATTCGTTCTGACACCGCTGCCGGTCGCGTACGCCAACTCCTCCTCGGCTGTGATCTCGGAGGTGTACGGCGGTGGCGGCAACTCCGGCGCGACCCTGACGAAGGACTTCGTCGAGCTGGCCAACCGCTCCACGAACGCATACGCGTTGGACGGTTACAGCATCCAGTACCTTCCCGCGTCCCCCAGCTCCAGCTCACAGTGGCAGGTCACCCGCCTCACCGGCTCGCTCGCCGCAGGCGGGACGTATCTCGTCTCCGAGGCCGCCGGCAGCGGCGGCACCACGGCGCTGCCCACCGCCGACGCGAGCGGCAGCATCGCCATGGCCGCCGCCAGCGGCACGGTCGCCCTGGTCGACTCGGCCACCGCCCTGACCTGCAAGACGGTCGCCGACTGCGCGGCCGACCCCAATGTGGTCGACCTCGTCGGCTACGGCACCGCGGTCGTACGCGAGAAGACCGCCGCCCCGACCGCGAGCAACACCACGTCCGTCTCCCGAGCCGCCTCGCTCGTCGACACCGACGACAACTCCGCCGACTTCACGGCCGGTACGCCCACCCCCACCAACAGCGCGGGCGAGACCGCGAGCGGAAGCGGCGGCGGCACCTCCGGCCCCACCGAGCCGGGCGCGTTCCGGATCCACGACATCCAGGGCACGACCCGTATCTCGCCACTCAAGGGCCAGACGGTGACGGGTGTGCCGGGCATCGTCACCGCCGTCCGTACCACCGGCAGCAAGGGCTACTGGATCCAGGACCCGAACCCGGACTCAGACGACGCCACCAGCGAGGGGATCTTCGTCTACACGTCGTCGGCTCCGACGGTCTCCGTCGGCGACTCGGTGCTGGTCACGGGCAAGGTCTCGGAGTACTACCCGTCGTCCACCACCCAGTCGGTGACCGAGCTCACCAGCCCGGTCTCCACCACGCTGTCCACGGGCAACGCCCTCCCTGACGCGGTCGTCCTCGACGAGCACTCGATCCCGGACGCGTACAGCCCCACCGCCGGCGGCGGCAGCATCGAGTCACTCGCTCTCGAACCGCACACGTATTCCCAGGACTTCTACGAGTCCATCGAGGGCATGCGCGCCGAGGTGAGCGACGCCCGGGTCGTCGGCGCGACCAACTCGTACGGAGAACTGTTCGTCACCGCCAAGCCCGACGAGAATCCGACACCGCGCGGCGGCACCGTCTACGGCGCGTACGACCAGCAGAACACCGGGCGCATCGAGATCACCACCGCCGACGGAAGCGACGCACCCACGCTCGATGTCGGCGACGAGCTGTCCGGTACCACCACCGGCCCGGTCGACTACTCCTCCTTCGGCGGATACCTGCTCGCCACCTCCGCCGGCAGCCTCGGCACCCCCGTCGACAAGGGCCTGCAGCGCGAGGTCACCCGCAAGCAGAGCGACGAGGAGCTCGCGGTCGCCACATACAACGTGGAGAACCTCGACCCGAAGGACAGCGACGAGAAGTTCGCCCGTCTCGCCGAGGGCGTCGCCGTCAACCTCAACTCGCCGGACATCGTGGCCCTGGAGGAGATCCAGGACAACGACGGTGCGACGGACGACGGTGTCGTCGCAGCCGATCAGACCGTCCAGAAGTTCGTGGACGCCATCGTCGCGGCCGGCGGTCCGCGCTACTCCTGGCGTTCCATCGACCCTGAGAACGACACCGACGGCGGCGAGCCCGGCGGCAACATCCGCCAGGTCTTCCTCTACAACCCCGACCGCGTCACCTTCGTCGACCGCGCGGGCGGCGACGCCACGACCGCCGTATCCGCCGTCAAGACCAAGCACGGCGTCGAGCTCTCGGCCTCTCCCGGCCGCATCGACCCGACCAGCGACGCCTGGGACAGCAGCCGCAAGCCGCTGGCGGGCGAGTTCAAGTTCCGCGGCGAGTCGGTCTTCGTCGTCGCCAACCACTTCAACTCCAAGGGCGGCGACCAGCCCCTGCACGGCCGCTACCAGGAGCCCGCACGCAGCTCCGAGACGCAGCGCAAGGCGCAAGCGGCCGAGGTGAACGCCTTCGTCGACTCGATGCTGGCCGCGGACTCCGAGGCCCAGATCGTCGTCCTCGGCGACCTCAACGACTACGAGTTCTCCCCCGCGGTCAAGACCCTCACCGACGACGGCAAGGTCCTGACGGACCTGCTCAACACGCTGCCGGCCGACGAGCGGTACACCTACGTCTACGACGGCAACTCGCAGTCCCTCGACCACATCCTGACGTCACCGGCCATCAAGTGCCACGACTACGACGTGGTCCACATCAACGCGGAGTTCGCCGACCAGGCGAGCGACCACGACCCGCAGATCGTCCGCTTCGACGTCAAGAGCTACAAGAGGTAGTGACTGCGGGCAGGCGGGCCGGCGGTGCAGACACCGCGGGCCCGCCTGTCGGCGTCCGCGTGGTGTCTGTCAGCGGCCGGCTTCGGCGTCCCGCTGCATGGAGGACTTGCGCGGACGCCGTTGAGGCCCCGACGGGCGGCTGGGGCCTCGACACCGTGCCACGGAAGCGAGGTCAACTTCCCTGCGGGTGGAGGGCCTTGTGCAGGGTGTGGACGGCGAACGAGATCGCCGCCTCGGCTCCGTTGGTCTCGCGCAGGGCGTTGAGCATCACGAAGTCGTGGATGACGCCCTGCACACGCAGCGCGGTGACCGGGACACCCGCGGCGCGGAGCTTTCCGGCGTACGCCTCGCCCTCGTCCCGCAGGACGTCCGCCTCGGCGGTGATCACCAGGGCGGGCGGAAGACCCGCGAGCTGCTCGGTGGTGGCACGCAGCGGTGAAGCGGTGATCTGGGCACGCTCCGCCTCGTCGGTCGTGTACTGGTCCCAGAACCAGCGCATGGCGTCCCGGCGCAGGAAGTAGCCCTCGGCGAACTGCCGGTAGGAGGGTGTGTCGAACGCCGCGTCCGTCACGGGGTAGAAGAGCACCTGCGCGGCGAGGCCGACGTCGCCGCGCTCCTTGGCCAAGAGCGTCAGAGCGGCCGACATGTTGCCGCCGACGGAGTCGCCCGCGACCGCCATATGTGCAGGATCGAGGTTCTTGTCGCGGCCTTCGCGCACGGCCCACTGGGCGACGGCGTAGCTCTGTTCGATCGCGACGGGGTAGCGGGCCTCGGGCGAGAGGTCGTACTCGGGAAAGACGACCGCGGCCGAGGCGCCGACGGCCAGCTCGCGGACGAGCCGGTCGTGGGTGTGAGCGTTTCCGAAGACCCAGCCGGCGCCGTGGATGTAGAGGACGACGGGAAGGACACCCGTGGCCCCGGCGGGGCGGACGATGCGTGCCCGGACGCTCCCGGTGGGACCGCCCTCGACCGTCACCCACTCCTCGTCGACCGCGGGCCTCTCGATGTCGCCCGCCTGAACCTCGTCGACCGCTTTGCGGCCCTCGGAGGGCGGGATCTCGTAGAGGTACGGCGGGTTGGCGGTCGCCTCGGCGAACGCGGCGGCGGCAGGCTCGAGCACCGGAGCGGTGGACGACTCTTCGGACATCTCGTTCTCCCTCTGGTTGAGCGGTCGTGAGACGTGGGGCCATCCAGGCAGCCGGTTTGTCCGGCGGTCTACAACCACCATCGGCGTCACCACCGCCCCCGGCAACGCAGCGTCACCGACAACAGCGCTACGTGGCCTGCGGGTGCAGCCGGGCGGCCGGATGGCGGTCCGGCATGTGGTGGCGGCCGGTTCCGGGGGAGCATGGTGGAGCGGGAGGGAACGCGGTGAACCGGGGGCGGGCCGGGCCGGAGAGCCGATAGAGGACGGCATGCCGTTGCAGGCGGTGGAGGCGGTGCCTGGGATGACGTCAGGATCCTTCGTGGCGGGCGGCGACGAGCCGGTGCGCGGGTCCGCGGGGCCGAGCGGCCTGCTGGACGTACTGGGCGTGGCGGCGGTGCTGCTGGATGCGCGGGGGCGCATCGTCCTGTGGAGCCCGCAGGCCGAGGAGCTCTTCGGCTACACCGCCCAGGAGGCGCTGGGCCAGTACGCGGCCCGGGTCCTGGTCCACGAGGAGCACCTCGATGTGGTGACCAAGCTGTTCGCCGATGTGATGGAGACCGGCAGCGGCTGGGCCGGGGCCTTCCCCGTGCGGCACAAGGACGGCCGAGTACGGCTGGTGGAGTTCCGCAACATGCGGCTCCTGAACGATCGCGGAGACTTCTACGCCCTGGGGCTGGCGGCCGACCGGGCGGCCGTGCGCCGGGTGGAGCGGGATGTCGCGCTGTCGGTGCAGATGGTGACGCAGTCGCCGATCGGGCTTGCCGTACTGGACACGGACATGCGGTTCGTGTCGATCAACCCGGCGCTGGCGCAGATCAACGGCATGCCCGCCGAAGACCACATCGGCCGCACGTTCCGCGAGATCCTGCCGTTCCTCGACGTCGACGGCATAGAGTCCGCCATGCGGCGGGTGCTGCGGACCGGCAAGCCGCTGATCGAGTTGTCCGCTGTGGGGCGGACTCCTGCGGATCCGGCGGAGGACCATGCCTGGTCGGTGTCGTTCTACCGGCTGGAGGATGCCGCCGGAGAGGTTCTGGGCGTGGCGATCTCGGTCGTGGACGTCACCGAGCGGCACCGGGCGGGCCTCGAGGCCGAGACCGCCCGGCGGCGCCTGGCCCTCATCGCCGACGCCTCCGCCCGCATCGGCACCACCCTGGACCTGAACCGGACCGCCCGCGAACTGGCCGACATCGCCGTGCCCGAGCTCGCCGACATCGCGACCGTGGACCTGCTGGACACGGTGGTGGAGGACCGCCGCAGCGGCGCCTCGAGCGGTGATGCGGCGGTGATCCGCGCCGTCGCGGTACAGGCCGGCCATCCCACGGAGGCGCTCAAGGCGGCCGACCCGGAGGGGCAGCTCGCCTGGTACCCCGCTGACCGCCTCGTCACCCAGTCCGTGCGCACCGGCCGCCCGGTCATGGTGCGGCATGTGACGGACGACGATCTGCGCCGTATCGCCCGCGACGAGCAGGCGGCGACGCACCTCGCGCGGGCGGGTGTCCATTCCTATCTGGCGGTGCCGCTGATCGCTCGCGGCGAGGTGCTCGGCGCCCTCGACCTCAAGCGCAGCCGCAACCCGCGGCCCTTCAGCGACGACGACCTGGTCCTGGCCCGGGAGCTGGCTTCCCGGGCGGCCGTGGCGATCGACAACGCCCGCTGGTACCAGAACGTGCGCAACACCGCGGTCACCCTCCAGCGCAGCCTGCTGCCCGAGCGCCCGCCCGCCGCTCCGGGGCTCGAGGTCGCCTCGCGCTATCAGCCGGCCGGGGCGGCCAGTGAGGTCGGCGGGGACTGGTTCGACGTCATTCCCCTGGAGGGCGACAAGTCCGCGCTGGTCGTCGGCGACGTCATGGGCAGCGGCATCGACGCCGCCGCCACCATGGGGCGGCTGCGCACCGCGACCAGCACCCTGGCCTCCCTCAACCTCGCCCCCGCCACGCTCCTCGAACACCTCGACAAGATCACCGAGGGCCTGGACCACTACATCGCCACCTGTGTGTACGCCGTCTACGACCCCCACACCCAGCGGTGCGAGATCGCCAGGGCCGGACACCTGCCGCCCGCCCTGGTGCGCCCGGGCCGTCCCCCGGAACTGCTCGATCTGCCCACGGGCGTACCCCTGGGCGTGGGCGGCGTCCCCTTCTCCACGACCACCATCGACCTCCGCCCCGGTGACCAGCTCGTGCTCTACACCGACGGGCTGGTGGAAACCCGCCAGCACTCGATCGACGAACGTCTGACTACGCTGCTGTGGCTCCTCGACGAGCCGGGCCGCCCGCTGGAAGACACCTGCGACCACCTTCTGCGGGCACTGCGCCACCCCGACAACCACGACGACGTCGCCCTGCTCATCGCCCGCGCACGGCGGTGGAAGCCATCGGGCGCGCCGTCGCCGGCGGAGTGAGGGCACATGGTCAGTGCCGGTCGGACGCGGCCGGCTTGATCCACCCGAGCGCCCGCTCGACCGCGCGCTGCCAGTTGTCGTACTCCGCTGCCCGCCGCTCGGGGTCCATGTCCGGCAGCCATTGCGCGGCCCGGTGCCAGTTGCGGCGGAGTCCTTCGAGGTCCGGCCAGTAGCCGACCGCAAGCCCGGCGGCGTACGCGGCGCCGAGCGAGACCGTTTCGGCGATCATGGGGCGTACGACGGGTACGTCGAGCACGTCGGCGACGAACTGCATGAGCAGGTTGTTCGCGGTCATGCCGCCGTCGACCTTGAGCTCCTTGAGGGGGTGCGGCGAGTCGGCGTTCACGGCGTCCACGACCTCCCGTGTCTGCCAGCCGGTGGCCTCGAGCACGGCGCGGGCGAGGTGTCCTTTGGTGATGTACGAGGTGAGGCCGACGATGACGCCGCGCGCGTCGCTTCGCCAGTGGGGGGCGTACAGGCCGGAGAACGCGGGGACGATGTAGCAGCCCCCGTTGTCGTCGACGGTGCGGGCGAGGGTCTCGATCTCGGGTGCGCTGTTGATCAGTCCGAGCCGGTCCCGGAACCACTGGACGAGCGAGCCGGTGACGGCGATGGGGCCTTCCAGGGCGTAGACCGCGGGCTCGTCCTTGATCTTGTAGCCGACCGTGGTGAGCAGACCGTGCCGCGACCGGATCACCTGGGTGCCGGTGTTGATCAGCAGGAAGCTGCCCGTCCCGTAGGTGCATTTCGCCTCGCCGGGGGCGAAGCACGTCTGTCCGAACAGCGCCGCCTGCTGGTCGCCGAGGGCGGCGCCGATCCGGACGCCGGGCAGGAGAGAGTCGGCGACGGCGTAGGTCTCCGCTGACGGCCGTATCTCCGGCAGCATCGCGCGGGGCACGTCGAAGTACGCGAGCAGGTCCTCGTCCCACGCGAGTGAGCGGGTGTTCATGAGCATGGTGCGGCTGGCGTTGGTGACGTCGGTGATGTGCAGTCCTCCGGCGGGTCCGCCGGTGAGATTCCAGATCAGCCAGGTCTCGATGGTGCCGAACAGCACCTCGCCGCATTCGGCGCGCTCGCGCAGCCCCGTCACGTGGTCGAACAGCCAGCGGATCCGCGGTGCGGAGAAGTAGGTGGCGAGCGGGAGGCTGCAGCGGTCGAGGAAGAAGTCGTCCCCGGTCGTGCGCCGCAGGTCCTCGACCAGCGAACCGGTCCGGGTGTCCTGCCAGGAGATCGCCTTCCCCACGGGAGCGCCCGTCGTACGGTCCCACAGCACCGTCGTCTCGCGCTGGTTGGCGATGCCGATGGCGGCCACCTGGTCGCTTTCGACTCCGTCGAGGGCCTGCGGCACGATCCGCTGGAGGTTGCGCCAGATCTCCACCGCGTCGTGCTCGACCCAGCCCGGCCGGGGAAAGTGGTGCCGGTGCTCCCGCTGGGCGACCGACACCAGGCGCCCGCGGTGATCGAACAGGATGCATCGCGTGGAAGTGGTGCCCTGGTCGATGGACATCACATAGCGTTCAACCATGAGCGGGCCTTCCTTCGGATGCGGGCGAGGAGGGCGTGGACGACGTCACCAGCGGGCGGCCCCGAGATCCCGGGAAACCGCGCGAGCGGCGTCGCGTACCAGGGCGACGAGATTGGGGTGGGGCCGGCCCCGCGTGTCGCAGATGCGCTCGACCGCGCCGGACACGCCGATGGCACCCACCACCAAACCGCCCTGCCCCCGGATCGGCGCGGCGATACCGGCCTCACCGATGATCATTTCCTGGACCTCGGCGGCCCATCCGACCTCCCGGATCCCGGCGAGCGCACGCTCGAGCTCCTCGGGGGTCGCCAAGGTGTGGCGGTTGTACGCCTCCAGGCCGGCTTCCACGAGCGGCGCCACGGGTGTGGCCCCGAAGGCCAGCAGGACCTTGCCGAGCGCGGAGGCGTGCAGCGGCAGCAGAGCGCCGACATCCAGGGTCTGGAGCGTGTCGTCGGGCCGGAAGACGTGGTGGACGATGAGTACCTGGCCCTCGAGGGGTGTGCCGATGCGGACGGCTTCACCGCTGCGGGCCGCGAGGGCGTCGGCCCAGTTGATGGAGCGGGACCGCAGTTCGTTGACGTCGAGATAGCTGGTGCCGAGGTGCAGCAGGGCCGCCCCGAGCTGGTACTTTCCGGTCGCCTGGTCCTGCTCGACGAAGTCGACGTGCTGCAGGGTGCGCAGGATGCCGTGGGCGGTGCCCTTCGCCAGCCCCAGTGAGGCCGCCACCTCTCCGAGCCCGAGTCGGCGGTGGCCGCTGGCGAGCAGACGCAGGATCGCCGCCGCTCGCTCGATCGACTGGACCGCGCCGGGCATGGTGCGATCGTAACTCCGCTTCGCTGTTCGGCACTGTCGAGCCGCCTGGCACACGGCTCTCGTCACACAGAGCGGCTTGACCGGATTTAACACAATCTTTCGATTGCTGTTCGATGGTCGACATCTCCGTTCGGTAATGCCGACCGCCATTCATTGACCCGCCGTGCCTCGCTCCCTAGCGTGCCCTATTGGCGCAATTTCTACCATTGCGCGGCGCGCGACGTTCCCTCGTCGACACCGCGCCGGTGGCGCTCGACATGTTCGTCACCACCGAAGGGCGTTCCGCAGGAGGACACGTGGTAGCACGGTTGAACACCCCAGGGGCGGGCTCGTCGGCGGTCTCGCAGGGCAGCAGCACGACGGCGATCCGTTGCGAGGTCGCCTTCGCCGTCACCGGCACCGGCACCGGTGACCCGGCATGCCTGCTTCCCCGCTCGAATGCGCGTCCCGGTGCCCCGCGAGAGACTGTGGCAGGCGCGCGATGAGCGCCACAGCCCTGGGCGGGTTCCCTGGTCCCCAGATGACGCCGGAGGCGGACGCCGGCAGGGGACACCCCATCGAGCATGTCTGTCCGGTACCGCACATACCCGAGGCCGTGGCAGCCGTGCGCCGACGCGCCCGCACCGCCTTGGCGGCCTGGGACCTGCCTCCGGACACGGCTGAGGACGCGCTCCTGGTGATCTCGGAACTGGTCACCAACGCGGTCACCCATGCCCGCCCTCCGGCAGTGCTGCGCCTGGGCTGGACCCGGGTCGACGGGCGCCGCGCCCTGCGTATCGAGGTGACCGACGGCGGTCCCGCCTCGCTCACCGAACGGCCTGCCGACCTGCAGCCGGACGAGCACGGCCGCGGGATCCCGATCGTCGCCGCCCTGTCCGCCCGGCACGGAATCCGTACCCACAGCGAGGGGGTTACTCGATGGGCCGACGTGGAAGCTCCGTGATGCCGGTGCCGCTCGGCCCGTAAAACGGCGCAGCAGCGCGTGCCACGAAAGAGTGACGGCTCTCCGGGCGACGTCGGCTCGAAGTCCGTCACGACGGCCGGCTCGCCGAGGACAGCCGAAGTCCCCGCAGATGTGGGGACGTTGATGAGTCGCGGCGCGCCCGACACTCCTCGACGGAACAGCAAACGGGTTGCAGGCCATGACAGTCGGGGCGGACGGATCATGCTAATCGAGGGTTATGAGAAAGCCCCGAATCGCGGCATACGTGTCCTCGCTCGTCCTCGCCGTCGCCTGCGCCGTCACCGGCGCCGCGACGGCGCAGTCGTCCTCAGAGGAGGCGGCGACCGGCTATGTCGCCCTCGGTGACTCCTACTCCGCCGGTGTAGGGGCCGGCAGCTACATCGGCTCCAGCGTGGAGTGCCTGCGCAGCCGCCGGGCGTATCCCGTCCTGTGGGCCGGCGACCATTCCCCGTCGTCGTTCAGCTTCAGGGCCTGCAACGGCGCTCATACGACCGATGTCCTGCGCAGCCAACTCGGCCCGCTCAACAGGCGAACCGGCCTCGTCAGCATCACCGTCGGCGGAAGCGACGCGGGCTTCGCGGACGTCATGAAGACGTGTGTGCTGCAGGGCTCCCACGCATGCCTCACCGCCGTCTCCCGGGCGCGCACCTACATGGACGACACACTGCCCGGCAATCTCGACCGTCTCTACAGGGCCATCAGGACGAAGGCCCCGGCCGCTCACGTCGTGGTGCTCGGCTACCCGCACCTGTACGAGCTGGACGGCAACTGTGTGGGGGGCCTCTCGGAGACCTCGCGGGCCGCCATCAACCGGGGCGTGGACCATCTGAACGCCGTGACCGCGAAGCGTGCCGCCGACCACGGGTTCACCTTCGGCGACGTCAGGGCCGCCTTCTCCGGACACGAGATCTGCTCCGCGAGGCCGTGGATGCGCAGCGTCAACTGGCTGGCGATCACGGAGTCGTACCACCCCACGGCGACCGGGCAGGCCCGCGGATACCTTTCGGTGTTCACCGACGCGACGTGACGACCTCCAGAGTGAGCACGGTGACGATCACCATCACGTCCATGCCGTCGCTCCGGCGACGCGCGTTCCGGCGCCGACTGACCGCTCGGCTACCCGAGGGCGCGGTCGAGGTTGAAGGCCGCGCTGATCAGGGACAGGTGAGTGAAGGCCTGGGGGAAGTTGCCGATCTGCTCGCCGGTGTGGCCGACCTCCTCGGCGTACAGGCCGACGTGGTTGGCGTACGTGAGCATCTTCTCGAACGCGAGCCGGGCGTCGTCCAGGCGCCCGGCGCGGGCCAGTGCCTCGACGTACCAGAACGAGCAGATGGAGAAGGTGCCCTCCTCGCCGCGCAGTCCATCGGGGCTGGCCTGCGGGTCGTAGCGGTAGACCAGCGAGTCGGAGACGAGGTCGTCACCCAGTGCGTCCAGCGTGGCGAGCCACTTCGGGTCGGTGGGCGAGATGAACTTCGCCATGGGCATCATCAGCACGGACGCGTCGAGGACGTGGCCTCCCTCGTACTGGACGAAGGCGTTCCGCTCGTCGGACCAGAAGTCGCGCATGATGCGGTGGTAGATCGCGTCCCGGGCCTGTCCCCAGCGGACCATGTCGGCGGGCAGGCCGCGGTGCCGGGCGAGGCGCATGGCCCGTTCGATCGCCACCCAGCACATCAGACGCGAGTAGAGGAAGGACTTTCGTCCGCCGCGGGTCTCCCAGACCCCTTCGTCGGGCTGGTCCCAGTGGCCGCACACCCAGTCGACCAGCTCGCAGATCCTGTCCCAGTGCCCACTGGAGATGGGGTGCCCCCACTTGTCGTAGAGGTAGAGGGAGTCGATCAGCGCCCCGTAGATGTCCAGCTGCAGCTGGCTGACGGCGTCGTTGCCGACGCGCACCGGCGCTGAACCCCGGTATCCCTCGAGATGGGACAGCTCCTGCTCGGGCAGCTCATGGCTCCCGTCGATGCCGTACATGATCTGCAGGGGACCTGTGGAGCAGTGCGCGTCGGTCACTTCCAGGTGGGCATTCTCGGACAGAAAGCCCATGAACGCCTCGGCCTCATCGGTGAAGCCCAGCCTGAGCAGCGCGTAGACGCAGAACGCGGCGTCACGGATCCATACGTAGCGGTAGTCCCAGTTGCGCTGGCCGCCTACCTGTTCGGGCAGGCTGGTGGTCGGCGCGGCGATGATGGCGCCCGTCGGGGCGTAGGTGAGCAGCTTCAGGGTCAGGGCGGAGCGGTGCACCATCTCCCGCCAGCGGCCCCGGTAGCGGGACCGCGACACCCAGCGCCGCCAGTAGCACACGGTGGCGTTGAATTGCTGTTCCGCCTCGGACAGAGCGCAGAAACGCGGTGCCACACCCCCGCCGACCCGGTCGAGGGCGAACACCGCGGACTCACCCTCGTGCAGCTTGAACAGCGACCACACGTCCTGGCCGCTGACCTCGATCGGCACCGTGGACGTCAGCGCGAGGGCCAGCGACGGCGCCTCGAAGATCGCCTGGCCGTCCTGCACGTGCACGGTGTGCGGCTGTGCCCCGTACTCGAAGCGGGGGGCCACACGGGCGCGGAACGGCAGCGACCCTCGTACGCACATCACGCGGCGGATCAGCCGGTGCCGGTCGGCCTCGCGTGAGTCGTCGACGACCGGCATGAAGTCCTGGATCTCGCCGACTCCGTCGTCCGCGAAGAAGCGGGTGATCAGCACGTTCGTGTCGGGGAAGTAGAACTGCTTCGTGCGCGCCGGGACGTCCGCTGCGAGTTCGAAGGACCCTCCCTTGTCGGCGTCGAGGATCGAGGCGAAGATGCTGGGCGCGTCGAAGCGCGGGCAGCAGTACCAGTCGATGGTCCCGTTCGTGCCGACCAGCGCCGCGCTCCGCAGATCGCCGATCAGGCCGTGTTCGGCGACCGGCAGATAGCGGCTGGAGCCGGGGTTCGTACCGGCGATCGCGGCGTCCGGGGTTCCGCCCGGAGAGCCGGACCTGCCCGCGGTCGCTTCGGCCTCAAGTGTCACGTCGGCCTCCCTGCTCCGTCTCCCCCCTTGTCCGCGGCCCGCTCTTCAGGCCACGAGTCGCCGGACCGCGCAACCGGGCGGAAATCCCGGGTGCGCGGAAGCCTGGACGCCGGTGAAGCGTCCAGGCTTGAAGGAACGCGGCGTTTCGCGGATCACCGCCCATGCTTGAACGCGTCCTTCACGTTCTCTCCGGCCTGCTTGACGTCGCCTTTGACCTGCTCGGCCTTGCCCTTGGCCTCCAGGCTCTCGTCGTCGGTCAGCTTGCCGGCTGTTTCTTTCGCCTTGCCTTTCATCTTCTGGGCGGCGTTCGAGGCCTTGTCTTTCCTGGCCATTACATCTCTCCCAAGGATGAGCAGTTCGGGCGGAACGGAACAATCTCCGCATACCCGGAATAATGCGACCGAACCAGCGGCGTACGAGACACGCGGAGCGGTCCGCTGGTCAGCCGCCTCCCGCTCCCCTGTCCCGGCCTGCCGCACGTTCCATGAGCAGCTCCCTCTCGCGGGCGTTCCGGGTCAGGGACGCCGCCCTCGTGAACTCCGCGCGCGCCTCCTCGCTTCTCCCGAGGCGTTCCAGGAGATCCCCGCGGACGCTCGGCAGCAGGTGGTAATCCTTGAGGGCCGGTTCGTCCGCCAAGGCGTCGACCAGCTGCAGGCCGGCCGCGGGGCCCTCCGACATCGCGACGGCGACCGCCCGGTTCAGCTCCACGACCGGGGAGGGGGTCAGGGCCGCCAGCCGGCCGTACAGGGCGGCGATCGTCGTCCAGTCCGTGTCCTCGTAGCGAACCGCCTGTGCGTGGCATGCGGCGATCGCGGCCTGCACGGAGTACGGGCCGCGGCCCGCGCGCTGCAGGGCCTCGATGCCGCGGCGGATGAGCAGGCGATTCCACTTGGAGCGGTTCTGGTCGGCCAGCAGCACCGGCTCGCCGTCGGGTCCCGTGCGGGCCGCGATACGGGAGGCCTGGAACTCCAGCAGTGCGGCCAGGCCATGGACTTCGGGCTCCTGGGGCATCAGGCCCGCCAGGACACGCGCCAGGCGGAGCCCGTCCTCGCACAGGGCCGGTCGTACGAGGTTGTCGCCTGCCGTGGCGGAGTACCCCTCGTTGAAGATGAGGTAGATGACCTCGAGAACCGACGCGAGGCGAACGGCTCGCTCGGCGCCGCAGGGAACCTCGAAGGGGACCCGCGCCTTGGCGAGCGTCCGTTTCGCGCGGACGATCCTCTGGGCGACCGTCGGTTCCGAGGCGAGGAACGCACGGGCGATCTCGTCCGTCGTCAGCCCGCCCAGCAGGCGCAGGGTGAGCGCGATGCGCGCCTCGGGCGAGAGCACGGGGTGACACGCGGTGAAGATCAACCGAAGCAGATCGTCGTCGATGTCGTCGGCCTCCGGCGGCTCGGGCGGCGGCACGTCCTCCAGCGCCCGCCCCACCTCGGCGAGTTTGCGCGCGTACGTCTCCTTGCGGCGTATGAGATCGATCGCGCGGTGCTTGGCGGTGGCCATGAGCCAGGCGCCCGGCCTGTCCGGCACGCCTGACTCCGGCCACTGCTCCAGCGCGGCGACCAGGGCGTCCTGCGCGAGTTCCTCGGCGATCCCCACGTCTCGCACGATGCGGGTGACACCTGCGATAATCCGCGCCGACTCGATCCTGAACACCGCTTCGACCGTCTCGGCCGGGCTTGCTGCCGTCACGGCCACCCATCAGAGCAGCCGCACCGGGGCAGGGCAAGCATGGCCGGATCGGCCTTCGACAGCTGCCCAGCCCCGCATCACGCCGCCGCACACGGCCGGCACTCCCAGGGGTGCGGGCCTGTCAGGGCAGCGGTTCTACGGTGGGTGCCTGGGGCGACTGATAGACCCCGGTGGCCAGCATGCGCACCTCGCCCGCCGGGCTGATCTCGGCACGGAGTATGCCCGTGGGATCGCTGTACACCGGATGCCCGCCCGGCCCCACAGCGTCCGTACGCTCGACGATCACCTCGTCCGTCACGACGCCGGCCCCCGTTGACCGATCGGTGAACTTCAGCCGGTAACGGTCGACGGTCTTCATGACGGCCTCCCAACAGACGAAACCCCCACATGGCGGACAATTGTGAGCCCCTCTTTCATGATGCCTCCGGACCATCGGCGACAAGGAGCGCCTTGCTGGACCGGTCCCCCGCCCCCGGCAGGCCCGTGGAGGCGAAGGCAGACGTCGCCTCCTGAAACGGGGCCGAAGGGGCGCAGAGGTGGCGGGCGGTGGTGTCGGCTGCGGCCGTTGTGACATGTGACATGCAGGTTCCCCCCAATTTCCCGCAAATGCCATCCAACTGCGGCTCTCGGACGTATCTCGTTCGGGGGCAGGTTGGAGGCGGGGGCACGTTGGAAGAGGGAAGCTCATGCTGATCTTCAGTGGTCTATGTCCCGCAATGCGGGATCACGGGGACCACGACAGGAATGACAGGTCGTCGCACGGAGACGACCACGGCCACGGGCACGGGCACGGCCACGGGCACGGCCACGACCACGGCCACGGCCACGGCCACGGCCACGGTCGTCACAACCACAACCACAACCACGGTTACTGATAGTGACCGGCAATTGAGGGATGAGCGGACCGGAGCCCCGAGGCGGGAGCTCTCGGTCCGCTCGGCCCGTGGTCCCCTCTCTCCGTGGTCTCGTCTCCTGAGGAACGCCTGCCATGGCGCGTCTCTCTGCGCCTGCCTTGCGGTCGGCTCTGCGGTCTGCCTGGCGGCGGTCAGCCCGCCGGCCTACCTGGCGGCCTCTTGTGCGGCGCCTGCTGTCGGTGGCCGAGGACCCCGATGCCGTTGTCGCCGCCGCCCCGCCCGTCCCCCCGCGCGAGGTGTTCCGGCGGTTCTGGCCCTATACGCGCGGCGGTCGGCGCTGGCTTGTGCCCATACTCGCCTTCAGCGTGGTCGGGCCGGTCATCGACGGGGCCGAGGTCTGGCTCTTCAAGATCGTGGTGGACGATGTCCTGGTCCCGCGTGACCTGCGTCCTTTCCTCTGGATCGCCCTGGCCTACCTTGGACTCATCGTCTGCTCCGGGGTCCTGGACTTCGCCGACGACGTGCTGTCCACCTGGGTCAGCGAGCGCTTCCTGCTCGCGCTGCGGTCGGATGTGTTCCGGCACGTCCAGAGCCTGTCGCTCGGGTTCTTCGAGCGGCGGCGGCTGGGGGACGTACTGGCGCGTGTTACGGGCGATGTCGACGCGGTGGAGACATTCCTGCTGTCGGGCGTGGCGAACGCCCTGTATTACGTGATCCAACTGGGTGTCTATCTCGGCCTGCTGTTCTATCTGCAGTGGGATCTCACGCTGCTCGCCCTCGTCATCGCGCCGCTGTTCTGGCGCGCGGCCCGGCACTTCTCCCGGCTCATCAAGGCCGCGTCGCGCGAGCGCAGGCGGCGCAGCGGTTCGCTCAGCGCGATCGCCGAGGAGTCGCTCGGCAACGTCGCCCTGGTACAGGCGTACAACCGCCAGGGGTGGGAGGAGAGCAGGTTCGACCGGGAGAGCGCCGGCAAGTTCCGGGCGGCGATGGCCTCGGCGCGGATCCACGCCGTCTACGAGCCGATCGTCAACGTCATCGAACTGGCCGGCGCGCTGGCGGTCATGGGCCTCGGCACCTGGAAGCTGGCGCAAGGGGAACTCACGCTCGGCGGGCTGCTGGTGTTCATCGCGCTGCTCAGCAGGCTCTACAGCCCGATTCGCGATCTCTCCCAGCTCACCAACACGTTCTACGCGGCCTCCGCCTCCGCCGAACGGATCATCGAGCTGCTCGACCAGCGCCCCCAGGTCACCGAGCCCGCGCATGCCCGGCGGATCGGGCGTGCGCGGGGCGACGTCGAGTTCGACGGTGTGTCGTTCCGTTATCCGGATACGTCCCGGTGGGCGCTGTCCGGCGTGTCGTTCCACGTGGCGCCCGGCGGGACGCTGGCGCTGGTCGGCGCGAGCGGCGCCGGCAAGTCCACCGTCGCGAAGCTGCAGTTGCGCTTCTACGACCCCGACCAGGGGGTGGTCCGCCTCGACGGTGTCGATCTGCGGGACCTGCGCCTGTCCGAGCTGCGGGAGAACGTCGCGGTGGTGCTGCAGGAGACGCTCGTGTTCCACGGCACCGTGCGGGAGAACATCGCCTACGGACGCCCGGACGCGACGGAGGCGGACATCGTGGCGGCGGCCCGCACCGCCGATGCGCACGGCTTCATCCAGCTGCTGCCCGACGGCTACGACACCGTGGTGGGGCAGCGGGGCCGCACGCTCTCGGGCGGGCAGCGCCAGCGCCTGGCGATCGCCCGCGCGATGATCAGGGACGCGCCGGTCCTGCTGCTCGACGAGCCGACCACGGGCCTGGACGCCCAGTCGGGCCGACGGATCATGGAACCGCTGCGCCGGCTGATGACCGGGCGCACCACCGTCGTCATCTCGCACAATCTGCTCACCGTCCGCGACGCCACGTGGATCGTCGTCCTCGACCGCGGCCGGGTCGTCGAGTCCGGCACTCACGACGAACTGGTGCTGCGCGACGGGTCCTACGCCCGGCTGCACCGGCTGCACGAGATCGCCGGCCCCATGCGGGCCGGTCCCTCCGATTCTCTGAGCACGGGGAAGGCGCTCCCATGACGCACGGCGGCGCCGCTGCTCCCGCGGCCACTCTGGCGCCCGGGACCAGCCCCGCGCCCGGCTACGAGATCCTGGCGCATCTGGCCCGCACCGGCTGGCTCGATCTCTACGACACCTGGAGCGAGGAACGGCACTGCCGGTGCGTGGCCAAGACGGTGCGGCCCGACCGCCGCCACGAGGCGCCCCTAAAGCGACGGCTGCTGCGTGAGGGCCGCTGGCTCCGGGCGTTCACGCATCCGCACCTGGTCCGCGCCTACGAGATCGTCGAGTCGCCGGAACCGCTCGTCGTACTGGAGACGCTGACCGGCGAGACGCTGTCCCACCTCATCCACCGGCTGCGGCGCCGGCCCGCCGCGCGGGACGTGGCGCTCCTCGGCGTGCAGCTGTGTTCCGCGATCCACTATCTCCATGGCCAGGACCTGCTCCACCTGGATCTCAAGCCGTCCAACGTCGTGGTCGACTGCGGACACGCCAAGGTGCTGGACCTCAGCGTCGCGCGGCCGCCCGGCATCGCGCCGCCGGGCATCGGCACGTTCTGCTGTCTCGCCCCCGAACAGGCGCGCGGCGGACCGCTGTCGGCAGCCGCCGACGTGTGGGGCATCGGCGTCACGTTGTACGAAGTCGCAACGGGCGACACGCCGTTCGACACCGGAGAGACCGTGTCCGGGAGCGACGCCGCCGGCTCGGTCACTCAGGGCGGTGACACGAGTGGCGGCGACGACTGGTATCCGCAACTGGAAGGCACTGCGCCGCCGATAACCTCCCGTCGACGCCTGCCGCATGATCTCGCGCTGGCCATCGACAGCTGTCTGAGCCCGGAACCGGCCGCCCGGCCGACTGTTCTGGAACTCGCCGCCATCTTCGACACGATGCTGCGCGGGCCGAGGAACCCGGCGAGCGGCCTCTGACGCGCCGGCAGCGGCGAGCGGTCGGCGGGCCGGACTCACATGATCTGGAAGGACCGCTTGGCGAAGCCCATCATGAAGCCGTCGATGACGCTGCGGGCAGGCTGCTCGGGGTTCTCGGCGGCGCCCAAGGCGATGAAGACGGGCAGGAAGTGGTCCGGGGTGGGGTGGGCGTACGGCATGCCGGGGGCGCGGGTGGCATAGGCGGCGAGTTCGTCGACGTCGCCGCGGGCCAGGGCTTCGGCGGCCCACGTGTCGAAGTCGGAGGACCAGGCGGGGACCGCACCGCTGAGCATGTCGCGGGTGATGAACGGCAGACCGTGGGTCATGAAGCCGGAGCCGATGACGAGGACGCCTTCCTCGCGCAGCGGGGCGAGGCGGCGGCCGATGTCGAGGAGGCGGGCGGGATCGTGGGTGGGCATGGACAGCTGGAGGACCGGGATGTCCGCCAGCGGATACATGGCCATCAGCGGGACCCAGGCGCCGTGGTCGAGGCCGCGATGCGTGTGCTGGTGGAGCGGTTCGCCGTCGGGCATCATCGCCGCGACCCGCCGGGTGAGGCCGTGGGCGTCGGGGGTGTCGTAGCGCAGCTGGTAGTAGCGCGGGTGGAAGCCGCCGAAGTCGTAGACCAACGGTGTGTGCGCGGCCGGTGCGGAGAGCGAGAGCGGTGCGTTCTCCCAGTGGGCGGAGACGATCAGTATGGCTCTGGGCTTGGGCAGGGACTGGGCCCAGTCGAACAACTCCCGGATCCAGGGTCCGTCGTCGAACAGCGGAGGCGCGCCGTGGCTGAGGTAAAGGGCGGGCAGGGGTCCGTCGGCGGGGCTCCACTCGCGCTGGGCGCGGGCCCGGGGCAGGGCGCCGGGCAGGAAGGCGTCGTAGGCGCCGGCCGGTATGTCCGGGTTGAGCAGGGAGTTCACGGGGTGCTCCAGCAGTATGGGGTCGGGCCGCCCTCGGGTGACGGCGTCCCGGTCCTGGGCGGTGGGTTCTGGTCGGGAGGCGGGGGTGTTCGGCCTCTTGCGGTACGCGGGGGTGCCGGCCGGTCGACGGACGGGCACCGCGTCAGAGCTGGACGATCGGCAGCACGTCAACGCCGAGCGTTCGTCGGCGCTTGACGCTGAACGTCGGGCGGCGCGTCCAGGCTGATGAGCGTCAAGGCTGATGAGCGTCGCAGGCGTCCGGGCCGATCGCCTTGCCGATCCTGTGGCCGATCTCCCGGAGCTGCTTCTGCTGGGCCTTGGTCAGCGGGTCGAACACCAGGCGCCGCGCCTCTTCGACATGGCCGGGGGCGGTGGCCACGACCTTGTCCCAGCCGGTGTCGGTGAGGATGGCCAGCGTGTAGCGGCCGTTGACCGGGTCAGCGGTTCGGCGCACCCAGCCCTGCTTCTCCAGCCGCTTCACCACATGCGACAGACGCGACAGCGAGCCGTCCGCGAAGAAGGCCAGATCGCTCATCCGCAGTGTGCGCTCCGGCGCCATGGACAGTCCGGCCAGCACCTGGTACTCGAAGTGGCTGATGCCCGCGTCCCGCTGGAGCTGCTGGTCCAGGGCGAACGGCAGCCGGATCAGCATGCTGCCGAGCGCCATCCAGACCTCGTGCTCCTCATCGGTCAGCCAGCGGGGTTCCGAAGTGTCCATACCGCTCACCATAGCTTGATGTCTCAAGTCCGAGACGGGCACCTCGCGATTGAAGGGTCAAGCCGAAAATGTCGTCACATCACTTGACGCTTCAATCTCCGCTGACTACCTTCGGCTCCTGCGTTCAATATTGAACCTTCAACCCACGAGCAGAGAAGTCCCTGATGAACATCACCCTGTGGATCATTGCGAGCATCCTCGCCGCCGGCTTCCTCGCCGCCGGTCTGATGAAGGTCTCCCAGCCCCGCGAGAAGCTCGCCGCCTCCGGCATGGCGTGGGCCGGGGACTTCTCCCCCGGCGCCGTCAAGGCGATCGGCGCCGCCGAGGCGCTCGGCGCCCTCGGCCTCATACTCCCGGCCGCACTGGACATCGCCCCGGCGCTGGTGGCCTGGGCGGCCGTGGGACTGGCCGTCACCATGGTGGGCGCGGTCGTCGTGCACGTGCGCCGCAAGGAGAACCAGGCCATCGCGGCGCCCCTCGTGCTGCTCGTCCTGGCAGCCGTCGTCGCATGGGGCCGCTTCGGTCCGTACGCCTTCTGAGCCACAGGCGCACGCCACTCGAGAGCCACTGACCGTCACCGCTGCCCGTCACAGCTGATCCGGGTCAAAGGCCGGCCGCGTACCGCCAGAAGTCCCGCATCAGAGGCAGCGGGGTCGGTCCGGACATCTCAACCTGGGTCAGCAGGACGGTGACCGCGCCCGTGGACGGGGTGAGGTGTGCCGTCTTGCCGGTGCCGCCGATCCAGCCGTAGCGTCCCTGCACGTTCCAGGGATCGACGGCCTCGACGTCGAAGGAGCCGCCGAAGCCCCAGCCCTGCCCGCCTAGGCCGCCTTGAAGTGCGCCTCGGCCAGGACGGTGCCGTCGGCGGAGATCAGACGGACGTGGGAGAGCGTGGACGGGTCCACGGGGGCCGGGGCGCCCCAGTAGCCGTATCCGTCCCGGACGTCGAACGTGCCTACTTTTACATTGGTGCCGTCCTTGCTCGCCAGCAGGCAGGTGACCTTCCCGTTGTACGAGATCCCGGCGTCGGCGAAGTCCACGGACATGTACACCCAGCCCGGCGACCCGGCATAGGCGAAGATCTCACCGGCGTGGGGCCGGCCGGGACCGACTCCGGTCACGTTCGCCCACAACAGGCCGGACGTGGACTCAGCCGGGTGCGAGGGGGCTGCCGTCCAGGTCTCGACGGCCGTACCGACGGCCCAGCCGCCGAAGCCGCAGGCGAGCGCCAGGGCGGCCGCTGCGGCGGCGACCCGGAGCCGTACCCGTCGAGATCCGTATCCACGCCAGCGGAATCCCCTGCGCACGCGGGCGAGGCCGTGCGCGGCCAGGGGTCCATCGCGCCCGGCCGATGCCCGGGTCAACGCCCGCGCCACCCTCGACTCGAACCCCACCGGCGGCTCGCTGCCCGGCAGCAGGCCGATGAGGCCGTCGCCGACGAGAGTCAGCTGCTCGACGTACTCCCGGCAGTCCGCGCAGCGGTCCAGATGCGCGACAGCCTCGGCCCGCTCCCGGCCCGGCAGCACGCCCAGAGCCAGCTCGGCGCCGTTCTCCTGCAGCGTTTCGCAGGTCACGTCATTGGACATGGTCGCCTCGCTTCGGGGACGTGAGCGTGGTCCGCAGCTTGCCCATCGCTGTCCTGATGCGGGTCTTGGCCGTTCCGAGGGGGATGTGCTCCCGGTCGGCGATCTGCTGGGCCGTCATGCCGTAGATGCCTGCCATCACCAGGGCGCGGCCCTGTTCGCGCGGCAGCTGTGCCACGGCGGCGCGCAGCCTGGCCGACGCGTCGTCGGCCAGCGCACGCTGCTCGGGGGTCTCGGTCACGACGCCGAGGAGCGCGTCGAGGTCCTCCGGCGCCACCGGCTCGGGCCTGCGTGAACGGATTGCGTCGATGGCGAGGTTGTGTGCGATCGTCGTCAGCCAGGTCGTCACCGATCCGCGGCGGGAGTCGTAGATCTGCGCGTGCCGCCACGCGCGCTCGAACGTCTGCTGGGCGATGTCCTCGGCGAGCTGCGGGTCGCCGGTCACGGCGATGGCGACGCCGAAGACGGTGTGCTGGAACCGCCGTACGAAGGTGACGGCGAGCTCCGGATCGCCCGTGGCCAGGCCGGACAGCAGGGCCTCGTCCGAGAGACGGCCCACCGGGAACCTGAACCTCTGCATACCCGTATATACGGTGCGTATCGACCAGGGGATTCCGGCCACCAGGGAAGATCATCCTTCGGTACTCCCGGATACCGCCGCATGATCCAGTGCTTGGGCCGACCGGGGCAATCCATCCGGCGCTTCCGTCTCGTATCTCCTGTGTGCTCGGCTTGGTCCGACCTCGCACCCGACGGCGCCGGCCGACCTTCCGTAGAAGTCAGTAATTCGTCGCTATGCCGGGCCGGGCTGGTGAATGAGGCAAGCGCACCCGTCGGCACCCCGCCCCCGGCCATGGAAGCCCTGCGTCGCCGCCCGGGGGCAGTCGGTACAGAAAGCGAACCATCGATGAGAGTGACCGCTCAGCGGCTCCGGGCCGCGTCCCGTCCGGAGGCCGCCACTTCGCAACCGCTGTCCCCGTCCGCCGCCGACGCCGGAATCCTTCTGCTCCGCCTCGCCGTGGGTCTGCTGCTGGCGGGGCACGGCGCGCAGAAATTGTTCGGCATCTTCGGCGGCCCCGGGCTGACCGCGACCGGCAAAGGCTTCGCCGATCTCGGCTACAAACCCGGTGACTTCTTCGCCGGCCTCGCCGGTGCCTCGGAGTTCCTCGGCGGGCTCGGTCTGGCTGTCGGCCTGCTCACCCCGCTGGCCGCGGCGGCCGTGGTCGGCGTCATGATCAACGCCATGGCCACGACGGCGCCGAAGGGTCTGTGGGCGCATGCCGGTGGCCTGGAGTATCCGCTGGTCATCACGGCCGCGGCGATCGCCATCGCCGCTGTGGGCCCCGGCATGCTCTCGCTGGACCGCCCGTTCCGCTGGCGCAACGGCGGATGGCTACCAGCGGGCGTGGCCCTGGGCCTCGGTGCCATCGGCGCCGCCCTGGTCCTCGCCTTCGCATGACGTCCGCACACGAGTGACGTCCGTGCCCACGGTGCCCGCCACCGTCGCCCTGCCGATGCGCATACGGGCGCCGCGGATGTGCGTACCGGTTCATACTGAAAGGGAGGCAGGACCAGCCGCTTCGTGGAGGATCTGCTATGCCGGATCCCAGTCCGGCGGGGGACGGGAGAGCCCTGGTCGACGAGCAGGCCGAGGCCTGGTGGGACGTGCTGCCGGTCGCCCTTCTCGTCCTCGACCGCGGCGGACACGTACTGCAGTGGGCCCAGGCCACCCCCGAGCTGCTCGGATACGCGGCCGAGGAGGTCCTCGGCCATGACAGCGCCGAGTTCGTGCACCCGCAGGGCCAGGCCGCGCTCCGAGCCCTGCGGGAGGCCGTCGCCGCCGGGCGCAGCGCGACCGGGTCCATTCCCGTGCGCCACAAGACCGGCCGCACCGTCCGGCTGGAGGTGTGGGTGTGCCCGGTCACCGGCCCCGGCCGTCAGGACCGGGACTTGCTGTGCCTGGCGGCGGACGCCCGTGATGTTCAGCGGACGCGCAGTGGGCAGGCACTGCCGGAGGAGTGGTTCACGGGCTCGCCCCTCGGCCTGGCCTTCTTCGACACCGAGCTGCGGTTCCGGCAGATCAATCCCGCAATGGAAGCCATGAACGGTCTGCCCGCGGCAGCGCATCTGGGCCGGCGTCTGTCCGAGGTGCTGCCGGGCGTCAACTCCGAGCAGATGGAGGCGGCGATGCGCCGGGTGCTGGACACCGGCGAGCCGGTGGTGAACTTCCGCCGCATCGGCCGTACGCCCGCCGATCCGCACCGCGAGCGCGTCTGGTCGTGCTCGTACTTCCGCCTCGACGGCCCCGACGGGCGGCCGCTCGGCATCAGCGGCTCGCTCATCGACATCACCGGCGACGAGCAGGACGACCTGGACAGCGCCGCCGCCCGCCGGCGCGTGGCCATGCTCAACGAGGCGACACTGCGGGTCGGTTCCACACTCGACGTAGCCCGCACCGGGCAGGAACTCGCCGACCTCACCGTTCCCCGGCTCGCCGACATCGCCACCGTCGACGTCCTGCGGACCGTCAGCGAGGCCGCCGAACCGCTGAGCGGCCTGGCCGCGGGTGCCGCCCTGCGCCGCCTGGGGAAGGCGCCCGTGTACGGATCAGTGGTCGCCGACGTCCTCGCTCCCGTCGGCCGTATCCTGCACTTTCCCGCCGCCGCGCCCTACGTGCAGGCACTCGTCGACCGCCGCCCCTATCTGCTCCCGCGCGTCGACGCCCGCGCCGTCGCGCCGGCCGCCCGATACACCCCCACACCCGAACGGATCCGCCGCCTGGGTGTCCACTCCCTGATGATGGTGCCGCTCATCGCGCGTGGCCTCGTCCTGGGCGTGGCCACCTTCCTGCGGGCGGACGAACCCACCGCCTTCGACGCCGCCGACCTCACGCTCGCGGGCGACCTGGCCGCACACGCCGCCATCTGCATCGACAACGCGCGGCTGTACCACCGGGAGCACGACACCGCACTCACCCTGCAGCGCAGCATGCTGCCGCGCCGCCCCCAGGCCCCGGCGGGCATGGAGATCGCCCACTGCTACCGCCCGGCGTCCGACGTCAACGAGATCGGCGGCGACTGGTACGACGTCACCGAGATCACCCCGGACAGAGCCGCACTCGTCATCGGTGACGTCATGGGCCACGGCATCACCGCCGCCGCCGTGATGGGCCAGATGCGCACCACGGTGCGGGCGCTGTCCCGTCTCGACCTGCCGCCCGACCAGCTCCTTGACCACCTCGACCATGCGATGCAGGAACTCGACGACCCGCTGCTGGCCACCTGTCTGTACGTCGTGTGCGACACCTCGACCAACCGCTGCCGGTTCGCCCGCGCCGGACATCCCCCGCCCGCCGTGATCACACCGGACGGCACCGCCCGCCTGCTCGACCTGCCTTCCGGCGCACCGCTGGGCATCGGCGGCATCACCTTCACGACCACCGAAGTCGCCCTCCCGCCGGGAAGCCTGCTCGTCCTCTACACCGACGGCCTCATCGAAGCCCGCGGACGCGACCTCGACGAACGCCTGACGGAACTCACCGATCTGCTCGGCAACTCCGGTCAGCCGCCGCCGGGCCTCTGCGACACCCTGGTCACGCATCTCGCCGCGACCCCCGCGGAAGACGACATCGCGATCCTCATCGCCCGCGTCGGCACGCCCTGAGGCGTCTTCGGTCGACGGACGGCAAGCGGAAACAACCCTGTCCGGCGTACTCCGGCCGGCAAACTCTGGCTGGTGAACAACAATTCACCTAGAGTGGTGAATTGCTATTCAATTACCCATGTCTTCCGCGACTCCGCTCGGAGCATGCCGATGTCTCGTCTCCCGGGTGCTCCGGCGCCACCCCTCAGGGAGCGGCTCACCGTGCCGGTGTTGGCCCTCGGCGGGTCGCTCATGGCGGTCATGCAGACAGCCGTCGTACCCCTGCTGCCCGATCTCCCGCGGTTGACGGGTTCCTCTGCCGCCGCAGTGTCATGGATGGTCACCGCGACGCTGCTGGCAGGGGCGGTGCTCACCCCGGTCCTCGGCAGGGCGGGCGACATGTACGGCAAACGGCGGGTGCTGCTGCTCTCCCTCGCGCTGATGACGGCCGGCTCGCTGGTGTGCGCGGTGACATCCGACATCCGGCTGCTGATCGCGGCCCGCGCCCTGCAGGGGTCGGCCGCCTCGGTCGTACCGCTGTCAATCAGCCTCCTTCGGGACGAGTTGCCGCCGGCCCGGAGCGGTTCGGCGGTCGCGCTCATGAGTTCCACGGTCGGTATCGGCGCGGCCCTCGGGCTGCCGCTCGCGGCGGCGATCGTGCAGTACGCGAACTGGCACGTCATGTTCTGGGTCACGACCGCGCTCGGCGCCATCGGACTGGCCCTGGCCCGGTGGGCGGTCCGGGAGTCGCCTGTACGCACTCCGGGCCGCTTCGACGCCGTCGGCGCGGTCGGGCTGAGCGCAGGCCTGATCTGCCTGCTGCTGGCCATCTCACAGGGCGGCGACTGGGGCTGGACCAGCCCGGCGGTGCTGGGACTTGCCGGTGCGACGGTGATCGTGCTGACCGCCTGGTGCCTCTATCAGATGCGGGCCCGCAGTCCGCTGGTCGACCTGCGGCTGGCGGCCCGGCCCCGGGTGGCGCTGCCGCACCTGGCGGCCCTGTTCACCGGGTTCGCCTTCTACGCCAACTCGCTGGTGACCGCCCAACTGCTCCAGGCCCCGGCGGAGACCGGGTACGGCCTCGACCTGTCCATCCTGCAGACCGGCCTGTGCATGCTGCCGGGCGGCCTGATCATGCTGTGCGTCTCCCCCATATCCGCCCGGATCTCGGCCGCCCGGGGTGCGAAGACCGCCCTTGCCGCAGGGGCCGCCGTCATCGCCGCGGGGTACGCGGTACGCATCGCGGACAGCGAGCAACTCTGGCTGATCATCGCCGGTTCGGCCGTCCTCTCGGCGGGCACGGCCCTGGCGTATTCGGCCCTGCCCACGCTCATCATCGAGTCGGTGCCGGCCCACCAGACCGCCTCCGTGAACGGCGTGAACGTGCTGCTGCGCACCATCGGCCAGGCCACGTGCAGCGCCGCGGTCGCCGCTGTGCTCACGCATCACACGATGTCCCTGGGCGGCATCGCGGTGCCCACGCTCCACGGTTATCTGCTGGCGTTCTGTATGGCTGGTACGGTCGCTGTGCTGGCCTTCGCCCTGGCACTTCTCATCCCGCGCCACCGCGACCCCGCCGGCGAGGCCCGGCAGCGTATACGGTCGGCGGCCCCGGCCACGGTGGAGGCAGTGGAGGAAGCGTGAGCGGGCCGAGCCGCACCGCCGGGCAGGGCGCCCGGCGCCGGGACGCGCAGGCGTCGCGGGACGCCATCCTGCGCGCGGCCCGGATGATGTTCGCCCGCCATCCGTACACCGACATCACGCTCAAGGCCGTGGCGGAGCAGGCCGGAGTCAGCGCCCCGCTGATCGTGAAGTACTTCGGCAACAAGGAACGGCTGTTCGCCCACGTTCTGTCCTTCGAGGAGGACGCCGACGCGCTGCTGGACGCTCCGCTGGAGGAGCTGGGCCGGCACATGGTCGTCCAGTTGCTCACCAGCCAGGCCGAGCGCAGCACCGCTCCCGTGCTGCGCATCGCTTTCGCGCCACTGCACAGCGGTCACGGGGAGTACGGCGAGGTGCTCCGCGCCAACTTCAGAAAGCAGGTCGTCACCCGGCTCACGGAGCGCCTCACCGGGCCGGACGCAGCCGTGCGCGCCGAACTCGCCATGAGCATGCTGCTGGGCCTGGGCATCATGTACGGCATCGCCAGGGGCGACGCCGTACGCGCGACCGACATCGACGACCTCGCCGACCGCTACTCCCCCGCACTCCAGGACCTCCTCAGCGGCCGCCGCTGACCGGCGGGCCTCCCGGCGGCCGTTGAGCAGCTGCCGCGGAACAACGCAGCCCCTGACGACCCGAAGTCGCCATACTGGGACGCGATCGGGAACAGAACCGGGGCCAGAGAGGCGGACGTGTGAGCAGTCAGCACGCGGAGTACGACGTCGTGATCGTCGGCGGCAGCGGGGTGGACACCATCGTCCGCGTCGACTCCCTGCCGGTCCCGCTCGCCGACTCCGTCCACGTCGGCCCGATCGAGGAGTGGCCCGGCCACACCGGGGGGAACGTCGCGCTCGGCGCCAGGACACTCGGCCTCCGGGTCGCGCTGCTCGACTTCATCGGCGACGACTGGATCGGCGCGCAGGTACGCGAGCGACTGGCCGAGGGGGACGTGGAGTTCGCCCCGGTGATCTCCCCCGCGGGCACCCGCCGCGCGGTGAACCTGGTGGACGCGACGGGCCGCAGGATGTCCTTCTACGACGCCCGCGACCCGGCCGGTCTGCGCATGCCCCGAGATCACTACCTGCCCCGCCTGCGACGTACCCGGCACGTCCACGTCTCGATCATGGACTTCGCTCGCTTCCTCTACGACGACATCGAAGACCTCGGCGTCCCCGTCTCCACCGACCTGCACGACTGGGACGGACTGGCCGACCACCACAGGGAGTTCGCCCTCCGCTCCGACCTCGTCTTCCTCAGCGCGGCGGGCGCGGGCGAAAACACCCCTGCTCTGATGCGGGAGATCCTCCGCGCGGGCCGCGCGCAGACCGTGGTCGCCACAGCGGGCGCAGACGGCGCCTACCTCCTCACCCGGGACGGCGGCTCCACCCCGCACCACATCGCGGCGGCCGTTCCGCCCGCACCGGTGGTGGACTCCAACGGTGCGGGCGACGCGTATGTGTGCGGCTTCCTGTACGGCAGGCTCACCGGCCGCGAGGTACTGGAGTGCGCCCGCCTCGGCGCAATGGCGGGCGCCTACGCCTGCACGGCCCCCGGCTCCACCGCCCTCATCTCACCGGAAGACCTCCTGGCGACTCACGGCGGATGACGCCGGGGACGAGCAGCACTTCGTACGCCGAGACGCCGGTGGCACCGAAAACAGATGGCAGCCCGCAGTCCCCGTGAGAAGATCCCTCGCAGTGCGCGCCGGTATCGACCATGGAAGGTGACGATGTACGCGATATCCCTGGGCGACGACGGCGCGGAGCTGCGCCCGCTCGAGCCCTGGCAGGCCCAGGAGTTCCTGACCCACATGGACCGGGGCCGGGAGTTCGTCGGGCAGCACATCGCGCTCCCGGACTTCGTCACGGACCTCGCCTCGAGCCGCTCGTTCCTCCAGTCGTACGCGGAGAAGGCCGCAGCCGACACGGGGCGGATCTACGGCATCTGGGCGGACGGCAAACTGGTCGGCGGGGTCCTCTTCCGCACGATGGACGTCGAGCACGGCACCGCCGAGGCCGGCTGCTGGCTCGAGCCGTCCGCAGCGGGCAGGGGCCTGGTGACCAGGGCCGCGCGCGTGATCATCGACTGGGCCGTCGAGGAGCGGGGCGTCCACCGCGTGGAGTGGCAGGTCTCGGCGGCGAACGAGCCCAGCATCGCGGTGGCCCGGCGGCTCGGGATGACGAAGGAAGGCGTACTGCGGGAGAGTTACCCGTACCGGGGCAAGCGGCATGACATGGAGGTCTGGTCGGTCCTCGCACCGGAGTGGCGGGCGTCCAAGCAGGCGTCCTAGAGGACGTCTTGTTCGGACGACGATCCTGCCGTGACGGCAGGATGCTTTCCCGGTGTTTCAGCTGTGTTCTTCCTGCTCTTCCATGAACCGGATGCCCTCATGGGTCAGAGAGATGGTCGCCGGTGTCTTGTGCGATGTCCAGTCGACGGTGATCAGGCCCTCGCCGGCCAGGTAGGTGCAGGCTGCGGACAGGTCCTCGTCGGGCATACGGAGCTCGTCACGGAGTGTGGCTCCGCTGACCTCCGGGCGATTGCGTTCGACGGCCTCGTACAGAGAATTCATGACCGACTTCCGGTAGGTCTTTCGTTCACGCAGAGTCGCCATGGCTGTTGCTCTCCGGGTGGTGGCTGACGGTGCGGACGCGGATGCGGGGCTGGGTTTCCACGGCCTCCACGTGTCCTGTTCACACATCATCCGAATATTGGTGCTTCTCGGAGGACGACTGGCTGGCTGCCAGCCAGGATCGTGCGGGCTCCGCGGCTTGCGTCGTGTCGACGGTGAAATGGAGACGGGTTGCTCCCTCGTAGCCAGCGGGGTAGCTGCGCTGCTCGGTCGAGGAGAAGCAGCGACGGAGCACTTCGGCGACGCGACGAGCGACCTCCGGCGTCGCTGCGACGATTCGGACCTCGGCGCGGCCCGCGGAGGGCAACGGGTCGTGATCCATGGCGTACCTCCTGCAGGGCGGCGGCGCTGAGGACGAACGAGGTCGCCGCTTCCCACGTCTGGGGGTAGGAGCGCAGCGCCGCGCTTTCACGTACGCCCCCTCTGCAGCGTATGCCCGGCCCTGTGGTCCCTGCCCATCGAGCAGGGCACCGGCGTCACGGTGACACCCGGAGACCGACGCCCGTCGGCACGTGGTGCCCCGGCAGCCTGGTGGGCCGCAGTCGCGAGATCGGCGCCGAGTGGCCTGCTCTCGTGAGAGCTCTCACCGGGTACCTCGGCCTGGTCACCCCGCGTGGGCCTCGCCTTGACGATTGAGGCCTGGGAGGCACTTCCAGCACCTGGTCGTCGACGACCGCGTGGTGCACTCCTCAAGTCCCATGCGGCCTCTCCTCAAGAAGGTCGGCCACGGCGAACGCCGGCATCCGCTGGGCTGTCAGCGGGTTCGAGGGATCGGCGACGGCGGCCAGCAGCCGGGTGGCCGCTCCGGCGGGCTCGTCGGACGGGATGACCAGCAGCTCCCAGTGGCCCATGGTGCCGCAGTCCAGGCTTACGACGTGTGTCTCGGCCTCGGTGTCCGCGCGTGTCACCTCGATCACGTGACCAGGTGCCATGACCGTGCGCGGGGCGTGAGGCCAGGCAGCGGCGCCCACGGTGACATGGATGACAGCACCGCAGCCCGGGGCCAGCGAGCCGACGAGCGAGGGCAGCTCCAGTTCGAGCACATCGCAGCGCGGCCACCAGGCTCCGTCCAGCGAGCCGTGGCCGACGCCCGGCGTGAGGGCCAGCCGGGGCAAGGGCATCCGGTACGTTCGCGCTTTCGCCGATGGCGTGCATTCGGGGGGATTTTTTGTCCCGTCCATCTGAGCAATCCGTCCCGGGCGTTTTTCGGCTGCCCGTGTCGTCATTCGCCGGGAACGGCACCGCCGTGGTCGCGCTGCGCGAAATGCCCTCGGTATGGCTACCGTACTCCAGGCCGTGGAGAAGGGCGAGGGACAGCCTTTCCGCAGATGAGGTGCGCAGATGGAAGCGAGACGGGAGAACCGAAAACAGGCACCGTGCGAAATCCCGTCGCCGAGATGCCCCATCCAGGGAGCGCCGGAAAACGAAATACACCTGAAGGTCACGTACCGTCAGGTGCACATCGATTTTATGGATACCAGAACTAAAACTTCACCCAATCTAGCACGGATTCTGCAACCATGCGGAATTTCCTTGAAAATATCCATCGAAATGGCGGCCGGGGCCGGGGGGACCGCGCCGACCAATGATGCGGTCGCCCAGCGACCACCGGATCAGGGCCTGCTCGGCCCGTCGGCGCCGTTGGAGAGGTGGTCGGCGGTACCCCCGCGCCATTCGATCAGAACGAGGGTCGCGTCGTCCGTGGTCCTTCCGCGGGCCTTCCTGAGTGCGTGAGACAGGGAACGTACCGCCGCCCGGGCGCCTCCCGCAGCCGGTTGGTGGCGGTTGACCGAGTCGATGAGCTGTTCTTCTCCGAATTCTTCGCCGCCGGCGTTGCGCTCTTCGACCAGGCCGTCGGTGAAGCACAGAATGCGGTCGCCGCGTTGGAGTTCTTGCTCGCTGACCTCGGGTTCGTGCCCGCCGAAGCCGACGGGCAGCGTGGTGGGGCTGTTCAGCCGCTGGATGACCCGGTGGCCGCAAATCAGCAGTGGTACGGGGTGGCCGGCGTTGACCCATTGCAGACGGCCCGTGGCGATGTTCAGGAGCATCATCTGCGCGGTGACGAAGTGGTCGGGTCCGAACTGCTCGGCGATGGCCTCGTCCATGAACGTGTAGATCTCGGACAGCCCGATGTAGGCGCGTCTGGCATGCCGGTAGGCGCCGATGGCGACGGTGGCCATGGTGGCGGCGTCGAGTCCGTGACCCATGGCATCGATGACGGCCACGTGCAGGATGTCCTCGTTGAGGCAGTAATCGAAGCTGTCCCCAGCGATGGCGTAGGCGGGTTCGAGGATCCCGGCCACCTCGACTTGTGGAACGGCCATGGTCAGTGGCGGCAGGAGAGACCACTGGATTTCCGCGGCGAGGGTCATCGGTTGACGGCGCCGGGTCTGGAAGAACAGGTCGGTGGCGTGGCGTTTGGTCGCGAGGATACCGGCGACCAGGCCGGCGAGGCTGCGCAGCAGCCGTCGGTCGTCATCGCTGATGGTGTCCAGGGTGAGAGCGAGGACGCCCACGTCGTCGCTGTCGTCAGGCATCGGCAGATAGATCCGGATGCCGTCGGGCTGCGGCACCTCGGCGGGTGTCCGGAGCTGGAAGGCGAGGCCGACATCCGAGTCGGCGATCAGCTGGGGCTCCCCGGGGGTCAGTCCTCTTCCCGTCAGCGGCATCAGGAACAGCTGGTCGTAGTCCTGCAGGAAGATCGACACGTCTCGGCCGCCGATCTTGCGTACCTCGTCAGCGACCAGATTGCCGATCAGATGTGCCGGAAGGTCGCGTGACCGGTCCAGCAACACCTCCAGCAGCCGCTCCCGGAACCCTTCGGACAGGTCCACCCGTCCGAGGTCGGGCTGCCGTTCACTGTCCTCCATGACCCGCCCCAGCGTGGTCTTCCGCATCGGCAGGCTCGCAGCGGGCGGTCGGTGCCGGTTCCGACTGGCGATCCCGGCGGATCTGCTCATCAAGCCGCTCACGCGATCTGTACACCCTCGGGCTCCTGACACGACCGTGATCAACAGCCCATGGAGTCTCTCGGCAACAGCTTAAGGCCGACGGAGGTCTACGGGATCGCCATGCGCCAGATGCGGCCCCAGGTGGAGGCGTACTGACGCAGCAGCGGGCCGGTGGTGTACGGGATGCCGTACTTCTCGCAAAGCTTGCGCACCCGGGGGGCGATCTCGGCATAGCGGTTGCTGGGCAGGTCGGGGAAGAGGTGGTGCTCGATCTGGTGGCTGAGGTTGCCGGTGAGGATGTGAAGGAGGGCGCCGCCGTCGATGTTCGCCGAGCCGAGTGCCTGCCGCACGTACCACTCGCCGCGCGACTCGCCCTCGATCTGGTCCTCGGTGAAGGATTCCGCGCCGACGGGGAAGTGGCCGCAGAAGATGACGGTGTGCGCCCAGATGTTGCGGGTGACGTTGGCGGTGAGGTTGCCGAGAAGGCACGGCAGGGCGGACGGGCCGGCCAGCAGCGGGAAGAGGACGTAGTCCTTGGTGAACTGCCGTGCCGTCTTGCGGGCCATACCTGCAAGGTCGCCCAGGAACGCGCGCACGGACTTGCGGCCCTGGACGACTGCGTCGGGCTCCAGGTCGTACAGCGCGATGGCCCACTCGAAGAGCGGTGCCAGCAGCGGCCCGCCGTAGAGGGGCTGCAGGAGATGGACGGAGCGCCAGGGCTGGTCTGCGCTGATCCGGATGGCCACGTAGCCCAGGTCCCGGTCCCGGCCCACCACGTTGGTCCAGGTGTGGTGCAGGTCGTTGTGGGTGTGCTTCCAGGCGGCGGCCGGGGTGGGGAAGTCCCATTCCCATGTGGTGGAGTGGATGGCCGGGTCGCGCATCCAGTCCCACTGGCCGTGCAGGATGTTGTGGCCCAACTCCATGTTCTCGAGGATCTTGGCGGTGGTGAGCATCGCCGTCCCGGCCAGCCAGGCGGGCGGTAGTAGGGAAACGGCCAGTGCGGCCCGGCCGCCGGCTTCCAGGGCGCGGTGCACGGTGATGAGTGTGCGGATGTAATGGGCGTCCTCGGCGCCGCGCTCGGCCAGCACCTCGGCGCGGATGTGGTCCAGTTCCTGCCCGAAGGCGTCGGCTTCGGGCGGCGCAAGAGCAAGCACAGCGGCCACGGTTTCTCCCTTTCCTTGAAGGCTCGAGGCTCGACGAAGGCTCGAGGCTCGACAGATCGGCTCTACAGGTCGATGTGCACGGATCCACAGGCTGCCGACACGCAGGTCTGGATCAGATCGCCTGGCTCGCCGTGTACGTCGCCGGTCCGCAGGTCGCGGACCCGTCCGGCGGACAGCGGGCTGACGCAGCTGTGGCAGATGCCCATACGGCAGCCGCTGGGCATGACGACACCCGCAGCCTCGCCGACGTCCAGCAGGGGCGTGTCGGAGCCTGCGTCCGTCTCGACACCGCTCCGGGTGAAGCGCACCCGCCCACCGTGCCCGCCCGATCCACTGCCGGGCGCGGCCGGTGACGGCAGCCGGAACCGCTCCAGATGCAGCCGGCGCCGGGCACCCGCGCCGCGCCAGACCCGCTCGGCGAACGCGAGCAGCCCTTCCGGGCCGCAGGCCCAGGACTCGCGCTCTTCCCAGTCAGGGCACAGAGCGCCCAGGTGCACCCGATCCAACCGCCCTGCGCGGCGGGTGTGGTGCTCGTACAGCGTGAACCAGCTCTCGCGGGCGGCCATGGCACGGAGCTCACCACCGAAGACCACCCGGTCGGCGTCCGGCGCGCTGTGCACCAGCACGGTGTCCGGGCGGCGGCCCGTGCGTCCGGCGAGCGCGCGCAGCATGGCCACCACGGGAGTGATGCCGATACCGCCGGTCAGGAACAGGACGCGCGCGGGCGGCGGGCCGGACAGCACGAAGTCCCCCTGGACAGGACCGAGGCGCAGGGTTTCGCCGGGCCGGACCTGGTGGGCCAGGTGCGGGGACACCCGCCCGTCCCGGACCGCCCGCACTGTGATCGCGAAACGCCCGGAGCCCGGCGGGGTCGTGATCGAGTACGTCCGCCAGTGCACTGTGCCGTCGATGCCCACTCCGACCGGCACGTACTGCCCGGCCGCGCGATGCCCCGACCAGCCGCGCCCCGCCCGCACCACGAGCGTCGTCGCGTCCGCCGTCTCCGCCCGGACCAGCTCCACCCGGCCCGACGGACACCTGGCCGACCACAGGGGATCGACGACGGCCAGAAAGTCGTCAGGCAGCAATGGGGTGGTCAGCCGCCCGGCGCCGTGCCAGACGGGCCGTGCCAGGTGCCGGAGCACGCCGCCCATTCCGCCTCCCCGTTCCTCGACACTCTCCGATCACCTACGCTCACGCAGCCGTGGAGGACCGGCAAGCCGGGTTGCTCTTTCCCTTTCGGGCATCACCCTGGCGCCGGTGCTTTCGGGCATCACCCTGGCGCGAGTGCTGTCGGGGCATGATCGCTCCGCGACCGGGGGCTTACTCGCGCGCACCGACGGCGACCTCGCGGCGCCGGTGTGGACGCACATACAGCGCGATGCACATCCCGGCCACGGCTTGCCAAGCCCTTGTTCCCGGCATGTCCGACCGCCGGCCGTTCGGCGCCGCCTGCGGTTCCACGGCCGATCCCCGGCATGGCGGCGTCGTGGCGGAGTCTGCGACCGTGCGTCATGGCGAGTTTCTGAGACGGCGGGTCAGGGCGATTCCGGCTCAGGACGACCGGACCGCGACCATGGCACCGCCCCTGCGAGCGGTCTCCGTGGTCCGACTTCCTCGGCCGGAGGCCAAGAGCCCCGCCCCGCCGGGCTCAGCGGCGGGAAAGCGGCGGTCGTGCCCAGGCCCCGCCGTCCGTCTCCCACGCCTCTTCCCCGCTTCGGGCGTCGGTGACGTGGTCGGTCGCCTCCTCATCGGCCATCAGCCGGTCGGCCGCACGCCGGTTACCCACAGTCGCCGCGGCGGACATCAGCCGGGCGGCGGCGGCCGCACCCGTCTCCGGCGGGACCACCAGGAGGTTCCAGCGGCCGACGGTGTGGGAGAGCAGAACCACTGTGTGCGGGTGTTGTTCGTCCGTGAACCATCCCACGTGCACGATGTGCCCACTGACAGGGACCGTACGGGGGATGACGGGCCAGCAGACCGGGTTCACCGTGACACGGGTAACCAGGTCGCTGGGGCCGACGAGAGCGTCCGCCAGGGCCGGGAGTTCGCGGAAGAGGTTCCGGGAGCGGGGCCACCACGCGCCGTCCAACCGGCCCAGAACCGTGCTCGAGGGTGTCAGGGACAACCGGGCCGGCGGTGAGGGTGCGCGCTCACGCAAAGTACGGTCGATGGTCACGTTCACGACGCGGACCTGTCTCCGGCCCGTCTGCGACGACCCGGTGTCGTCGATCACCGGGAACGACACCAGCGTGGGAGCCGGTGTGCGAAGTACTCCCGGTGCCTTCACCCTACTCCGCTCCCCGACTGGCGAACGTGCGCGTCAGCGCGTTCCCGGCAGCGCCGCGATCTGCCGCGGCGCCGCGGACAAGCCGTGCACGTCGGTGCGCGCAGTACTGTGAACCTGCCGACGGATATCCGCCGTAGTCAACCATGTGTCCGTCGGCACGGGCGCCTCCCGTGACATCGGCAGCGAGCTGCCCGGCCTGATCAGCGCGCGCCTTCGGCACCGACCCGCTGTCCCCCGCCAGCAGGACCCCTGCGGGCCACGCCGGCTTCGCCCAGGGGCGGGCGGCAGCACAGGCGGTCGCCCCGCTGTGGAACAGCGATCAGTGACTCACTGGCCCCTGGCGATCCACGCCTGAAGGTGGGGCGCCTCGGCGCCGATGGTCCTGGACTCCCCGTGACCGGTGCGGACCACGGTGTCCGGCGGGAGGGTCAGGTGAGCAGCCGGTCCCGGATGGACCGGATGATGGTCGGGAAGCCCGAGTACGAGCGCCCGGTTGCGCCGGGGCCGCCCGCGAAGGGGGTGTCGCCCGTGAAGACCGTTCCAAGCCCGGGCGCGTGGAGCGAGATCGCTCCGGGGGTGTGACCGGGCGTGTGCAGCATCGTCAGTTCGGTGCCGGCCACGGTGATCTGCTGCCCGTCGGAGAGGTAGCGGTCCGGGTTCCGGTCGGGGGGGTGTGCTTCCACAGCAGCCGTCGTCGAGGTGGATCAGGACGGAGGCGCCGGTCGCGTCGGCGAGCGCGGGCGCGGCGTCGATGTGGTCGTTGTGGCCGTGGCTGCACACGATGGCCGCCACGCGCCGGTCCCCGACCGCCGCGGCGATGGCCTCGGTGTCGTGCGCGGCGTCGACGACGATGACCTCGTGGTCGTCGCCCACGATCCAGACGTTGTTGTCCACGTCTCAGGTGCCGGCGCCCAGACTGAAGGTGCCGGAGGTGACCAGGTGCTCGGTGCGGCCGACCGCCATCAGAAGACCACCACCGAGCGCAGCGCATCGCCGTGGTGCATCCGCTCGAAGGCCTGCTCCACCTGGTCGAGGGCGATGGTCTCGGTGACGAAGGCCTCCAGGTCCAGGCGCCCTTGGCGGTGCAGGCCGATCAGCATCGGGAAGTCCCGGGATGGCAGGCAGTCGCCGTACCACAAGGCCTTCAGCGCGCGGCGCACCCGAAGACGTCCAGCAGCGGCAGTTCCAGCTTCTTCTCCGGCGTCGGCACCCCGGCCAGCACCACGGTCCCGGCCAAGTCCTGGGCGTAGAAGGCCTGTTGATGCATCTCCGGTCGGCCCACCGCGTCGATGACCACGTCCGCGCCGAAGCCGTCGGTCAGCTCGCGGATCGCCTCCACCGCGTCGGCCTGGCGGGAGTTGACGGTGCGTGTGGCGCCGAGCCGCTGCGCTGTGGCGAGCTTGCGGTCGTCGATGTCCACCGCGTGAGGTTCGGGGCACGGACGGCTCGCCGAGGCATGCGCGCCACGGCTTCACCTTCGTGGGCAGCGCGGACGTCAGCCCGCCTCGTGCCACAGGGAGACGGCCAGGCCCAAGCCCGCCAGGGCGATGGCGATCCGCAGCGGATTCTCGGGAATTCGCCGGACGACGACCGGCCCCACCCGGCTGCCGACCAGACATCCGAGGCTGAGCGCCGCAGCGGCTCCCCAGTGGACCGGCGCGAGGAAGGCGTAGGCGATGGCCGCGGTGATGTTTGCCGCTCCGGTGGCTATGTTCTTCACGGCATTGGTCACCCGCAGTGGTTCGTTCGCCGACAGCGACAGCACTGCCAGCATCAGAACACCCGCCGCGGCCCCGAAGTAGCCGCCGTAGAGGCCCACCAGGAGAACTGCGCAGGTCAGCGGCGACTTCACGCGCAGTCCGCCGTCGCTCCGCTGCAGGCGGGTCGCCGCCAGTCGGCGGAGCGGCTCTCGGACCAGGATGAGCACCGATCCCAGGGCGATCAGCCAGGGCACGACGCGTTCGAACGCCGAGGACGGCGTGCCGAGCAGCAGCGCCGCGCCGACCGAGCCGCCCGCGGCAGCGAGGAGCGCTAGCCGCACGAGACGGCGGCGTTGGCCGCGAAGCTCCTCCCGCGAGCCGGCCGCGGTACCCACCGTGTTGGAGAACAGAGCCACGGTGTTGGTCACATTGGCGGCCACCGGTGGGAGGCCTGCGGCCAGCAGGGCCGGATAGCTGAACAGCGAGGCCAGGCCGGCGATCGAGCCGGCCAGGCCGGATGCGACGCCCGCCGCGGCGAGCAGGAGTACGGAGTCGGCCGCCACACGACCATCCTTTCTGAACGTGGACGGCCCATCCTCCTACCTCTCGTCCAAAATGAAAAACTATGTCTACATAGGGAGACAGCGTAGACGGCTCGACTGTACGCCCCGACCTTCGCTTGCAGCGGTCGCCCGGCCTCAGGCGTAGGGGTCGAACGAGATGCCGGCCGGCTTCGCGCTCGCGAGGTGGGCGTTGAAATTGCCGTCCTTGAGGCCGAAGTTGGCACTACCGAAATCGGCCTGGCTCAACTTGTCGCGGAGACCCGCGGGGTAGCCGTTCCAGCCGACCAGCGTGGGGAACTGCCACGTCTTGTAGTGGTTCTCCGGCGGCTCGTCGCCTGCGTTCGCGGCGCGGAAGCAGTGGGTGCTCGCACCGTCCTTGTGGTACACGATCTTGGGGTGCGTCCCGTCCCACCGGATCTGGTCACGGCTGTGGACGGTGAAGCTGCCATGGTTGGAGGTGGAGACGTACTGGGCCTGGTTGTTCTGGACCCACACCACGACATGCTCCCAGTCGTGGCGGTGCCCGCCGATGCTGCTGCCCGCCACGGCCTGGTCCTTCTCGAAGTAGAGGCCGTACATGATGGCGCACCAGCCGTTGTTGCACTTGTAGCGCGCGTATCCGTTGGTGTTGTCGAGGTCCGACGAGTCGCGACACTGGCCGTTGAGGGCTCCGGTCGGGTTGAGGCCGCCGTTCAGGGTGCCGTCGGGGCCGATGGCCGGGGTGGGGTAGCAGCCGTCCGTGTCGTAGTCGTAGGCCGGTTGGAACGTCTGCTCCAGGCTGTCCGCGTTGGCGGGCAGGGCTTTGGGAGGGTCGGCGAGAGCGCTGCCCGGAAAGGCGACGACCAGCGCGACGGCGCTGCCGAGTATGAGCGGGACCTTGCGCGTGAGCGATCGCCTCTTCACTGCGTCCTCCTGGTTGACCGCATGTGGGGGGGTAGGCAGCAGCCAGATTGGCATGCCCAGCTCACACTTGCGGGCGTCATTGACTACTTGAGCGTCAGGAGGTGTCAGATCGATGAAAGATCGGCCAACACGGGAAGAGATCGGGGGCAGTTGCGCGTCTCACGCAGCCAAGTCCCGGATCAGCCTTCGCCCTTGAGGGATGCCCCCGCCACGGCCGCGGCCGTGGCCTCGGTGATGCGGTCCAGGTCGACGGCCAGTCCCTGCAGCCATGCCTCGGCGTCGTAGTAGAGCGGCGGAGCCGGGGCGCCTTGCGGGCGGGTGTCCGCCTCGCCGGGCCTCGGACGGCCGGACCGCGACGTCGGCGGACGTGCGCCTGCGAGGAGGGCGCCGACCAGCTCGTACTGCACGGCCAGGGCGTCACCGTCCCGGGCCAGCCCCGCACCGTGGACAGGCCCGAGCGGCCGGACACTGTCCGTACTCCCCGGATCCAGCAGGCGCCGGGACCCGCTCAGGGCGTGGTGCCCGGCCATCAGCGCCGCCTGCCAGTCCGCCACCGCTGTGTCGGACCGCCGCGGTTCGCTCTGGTACTGCGCGTAGGACGACTCCGCCAGGAGCAGGGCGTGCTGCAGCGAAGGCCCGCTCCCCTGAACCTCCGTATGACTCGTGGCGAGGACCGACGTGGTGGAGCTGATGGTCGAGCCGATGGCGCGGAGCACCTGGGCCACGTCTCGGCGCAGCTCCTCATGGGCGCCCCGTGGCCAGGCGAGCAGCCCGATCACCAGCCCGATCACGCTGCCGGTGAGAACGTCGAGGAAGCGGACCTCGGCCAATTGCCAGGTGGCCGGCGCGAGCTGAGCGAAGACGAAGGACACGACCAGGGTGAACAAGCCCTGCGCCCATCCCGCACCGCGTGTCGGGCCGATCCAGAACGCGGCGAGCATGACCACCGGGAGTGCCACGGTGTAGGCCGTGGTGTTCCCTCCGACGTACACCAGAAGGACGGCGGCGGCCAGCGCGCCCAGCAGGGCTCCGATGAGGGCCTGGCGTACAACCGCACCCGTCTGCGCGGCCGTGGTGCGAATCAGGGTCAGAGCGGCCAGCATGGCCCAGAATCCGTGCGGGAGGGAGTCGACCCCGGCCACGGTACGCGCGGTGGCCAGGGCCAGGCTGACGCGCACCGCGTTCTGGAAGTACACCGAGCGGGGGCTCAGGTGCGCCATCATCCGGTGCGCCCACAGCTGGACCGTGCTGTGGCCCGCGTACCAGAAACTCGCGTCCTGTGTCCGGGCGGGTCTCCGGCGCCGTCCCAGGGCGAGATCGGCGGCCGTCGCCAGCGTCACCCCGGCATGGGCAGCCTCGATGAGCATCGCCTGACGGTGCATCACCGTGCTGGTCGTCGCGTGTGTCGCCCCGTCCGTGGGCAGCGTGCGGCGGCGCCGGTACAGGGCGAGGGCGTCCGGCAGCCGTCCCGGGCCGGCCGGGCGGCCGGTGCGCAGCGCGGCGGCGGTCCGCCGGGCCGACACCGTGATCTCGTGCAGAAGTTCGAGGGAATGGGGATGAAAACCCTGAGGTCCCGGCGCCGGCACCTCTTGCAGACGCGCGAGGAGGACACGGGCTGCCATGCCGGTGTGGGCGAGCGCCCGTTCGCGCGGTCCCGGTCCGGCCGGGCGCTCCGACTCGGGTACGTAGAAGGGGCGCAGCGCTTCACCGGCTGACCGCGCTGCGCTGCGCGACTCGTCCGACAGGGTCCACGGCGGGCGGGACAGCTCGGTCGCGCAGCGCGCCGCGGTCATGGCCGCGTGCCCCGACAGAGCCCGGTAGGACGTGGGAGGCGGGTCGGGCAGCAGCAGGCTCTCGGCGAGCACGAGCAGCAGGATGCCCAGCGTCATCCCGCTCAGCCGTTCCCCCAGTGTCTCCGGCGCGTAGGGAGGGAAGCACGGCAGGATGTACAGCAGTTGCAGGCCCGGAGCCGCCCCGGCCAGCCGGGGACCGGCCGCCGCCGCGAACGCCAGCAGGAAGCCGATCACCAGCATCCCCGCCACAGCCGCCCAGGTGTTCACCGCGAGCAGCGTCCCGGCCGTCACGAGGAGCCAGCCGACCGGGAGCACCCGGAGCACCACAACCGCACGCTGGCGGCCGGTGCCGGGGATACGGGAGAGGCCGGCCATCGCCACCGCCGCGAACAGGGCGTACGTGGCGGTGACCGGCTGGTGCAGACCGTAGAGGCAGACGTAGAAGGCGGCGACGGCCGCGATCGTCAGCCGGACGGCCCGCCGGGCCGCGCAGGCCGATGTGCCCGTGCCGTGCCGCAGTGCGGTGGCGGCCCTGCGCAGCGCTCGGGCGGGCCGCACACGTGCCCGGACGGTGGCACCGCCGCTGTCGGCCTCAGGGCCCATGGTCAGCATCCCTGCCCGCTCGTCGTCCTCCCAGGATCACATCCGACCCGAACCGCCGCACGAGCTTCGCCGGTCACCCCGACCACGACGGCGGGCGCCGCACAGGGCCGAGGCCGTGGGTCGTCAGGCCTCCGCGGGCGGCCGTCGCCACAGATAGCCGCCCGCTGAGGCGGCCAGCAACGTGACGCATCCCGCGAACACCAGGCCCGCGTTGCGCAGCCCCAGCGCCAACGTCAGGGCTCCGACCCCGATGACGGGCACCGAGATCCCCCCGTACGCGACGACGAAGAACGCGGAGATGGTGGCGCCCCTTCGGGTGTCGGGAGCTGCCGCGCTCACCACGGTCAGACCCGCCCGGAAGGCCAGGCCCTGTCCGATGCCGCCCGTCACGGCACCGACCAGCAGGACCGGCAACGACTCCAGCAACAGGGAGACCCCCACGAGCAGCAGGCCTGCCACCAGCACCAGGCAGCCGACGGGCAGGGCGCTGCGCGTCCCGACGCGGCTCATCAGCAACTGGCCGCAGGTCGAGGCACAGAAGGCGGAGAAGGCCACGGCGCCGGACACGGCGAGGTTGTGCTCGCCCAGCGTCCCGGCGAGGAAGGCGGGCGCGACCGCCGTGAACAGGCCCAGCAGCGAGAACCCGGCGAAGGCGGCGAGCGCGGAGGGCGCGAACACACCGCGCACCTGGGCGGGGACGACCATGCCCTGCGGCCGCAGCGGCGGCCTGGGCTTGCCGCGGTGCACGGTTTCGGGCAGCAGCCAGGTGACCGCCGCCGCGATCACCAGGAGCGCCAGATGGGTCAGGAAGGGCAGGTGCAGCGGCCACGGGGCGTATTCGGCGAGGACCCCCGCGGTCAGGGAGCCGAGTCCCAGGCCCCCCATGTTGGCCGCGGTCGCCGCGAATCCTGCGCGGGTGCGGCGCCCGGGCGGTGCGAGTTCCAGTACGGCCGCCGTGGCGGCACCGCTCAGCAGGCCCGCGGAGAACCCCGACAGGACGCGACCGGCGAAGAGCAGCGGCAGTCCGCTCTCCAGCAGAAAGCACACCGCGCTCAGCGCGGCCAGGCCCAGGGCGCACAGCAGGATCGGGCGGCGGCCGAGAATGTCGGAGAAGTCACCGGCGACGAGGAGGGCGGCGATCACGCCGACGGCGTAGACGGCGAAGACCACGGTGACGATGAGTTCGGAGAAACCGATCTGCTCACGGTAGAGCCCGTACAGGGGAGTGGGCAGGGTCGTACCCATCATGCCGACCGCGAACACGCCCGCGGCGGCCACGTATCCGGGCCGGACGGCGCCCTGCTGACGGCTCGTACCCTGACTGACCACATCTCACCCTAGCTAGGAGTGTCCTGAAGATCTTGGAATCGCGCCCGGCTTGCATCGGTTCATGACGATTGACATTTACTGGCAATCCGGGGCGAGCCGGGTGGTC
>NZ_JBSFWK010000035.1:0-99446 GCF_053594815.1 Streptomyces sp. NPDC002577
CAGTTGCACTCGCGTCACGCAAGAAGATCTACCGGCCCAGGCCCCTCCGCGAGGGCGGATCGCGCAGATTGATCACGACTCGATACGCGCCCTAGACAGGTGCTCATTGTCAGCGGTCCTCGGAGAAGTCCTCGCCGTACGTCGGCAGGCCGCTCAGGGACTGCTCCCGGGAGGCTTCCTCCTCGATCATGTCCCAGGTACTCCGCCAGGATGCCGTCCTCGAGGCGGAGGAAGTCGGCGGCCATGCTGTCCGGCAGGACCCGTTCGAGGAACTGTCATGCTTCCGGGGGCTCGCGTGTCGGCGCGGTCGGCTGACTCGCGGACCACCGCGCCGATCCGGGGCCAGGCGGGGCGTGCATCGCCGGTGGCGTTCCAGCCCCCGGGCAGCTGCTCGCGGAAGGCCTGCCCGGGCGGAGCCCGAGCCACCACGGACGAGGCGGGACGCCGGTCGTCCGGCCGGTGTCCTCCCCAGTCATGGCGTGCCCTCGGAGGGACACGACTGAGTGCTGTGCACCAGTGCGAGCCGGAGTGCGCGCCGGGTGGAGTACCCGCGCCGTTTCAGTCCCGCCTGGGGGCCGGGCTGCGGGCCAGGTCACTCGTCGTCCGACGCGCCCGCCTCCGCCCACAGCGCCAGCGGTATCGTGCCCACCCGGTAGCCGGCCTCGTCGAGGAGGTGGCCGCTGTGCTTCATGGGCAGGAGGGTGATCGCGCGGTCGGTGACGGTGAGGTCGGGGGTGCTTTCGGCGAGGCGGATCTCGAAGCGCTGGGCGTCGTCGACGGAGCGCACCCAGGCGGTGAGGTGCAGGTTGTGGCGGCTGAGGACACTGGCGCACAGGCGGACCTCGCGCATACCGGTGATCCGGCGGGTGGCCTCGCGCAGCCGGGCGGCCGGGACCCGGCCCCAGAGGATCACCGAGACCGGCCATTCCGACAGGGCGCGCGCCACTTCGCAACGGGCGTGCAGCATGTTCGCATCGAAGAGGCGACGTACGCGGCGGCGCACGGTGTCGGGGCTCGCGCCGCACTGTTCGGCCAGCGCCCGGTAGGTGGCCCGGCCGTCCACCGACAGGGCCGTGATCAGGCGCTGGTCGAGGTCGGTGAGGTCGAAGGCGGGCAGGTCCGTACGGCGGGGCGCGGCGGCGGCGAGCTGGGCGGTCTGCCGGTGGTCCAGTGCCCTCAGCCGCCACCGGCTGCCCTCGGTGTGGACGGGGCCCGCCGGATGGGTGCGGGTGGACACGACGCCGTCGAGGGCCGCTAGGTCGCGGGTCACCCACCGGGACAGGTCCGCCAGGTTGCGGGCCATGACGTTCAGGTACAGGTCGCGGTCTCCGCTGACGTGGGAGAGCGCCGTGACGCGCGGTACGGCGGCCAGGGCGCGGGCGACCTGATGGAACCGCCCCGGAGCGCAGTCGACCTCGACGAAGGCCATGCAGCCCTGCCCGGACTCGGCCAGCGCCGGCGCGGGGTGGCAGCTGATCCAGGCGGCACCGCTCTCGGCCAGGCGGTGCCAGCGCCTCGCCACCGTCACCGCGTCCAGCCCGAGCGTGGCGCCGATCGTCGTCCAGCTCGCGCGCGGAGCGATCTGCAGGGCGTGCACCAGGGCCTGGTCCACATCGTCCAGCCCTCCGAAGCGCGCGGAATCCTGTGTCACGGACTGCCTCCTTGCGTTTTTCCGGCGGATTCGGGCCGCTGATCAGCGGGAGCCTCAGCCTGGCCCCAGCACGGCCGGAACCGTACCAGCAGCGGCCGCGAGGAAGAGGAGGTCGGCGGAGCATGTCGGCAGTGGAACGCGCGAAGGAACTTCAGCCCGAGATGGCGCGCCTGCGCCGGGAGCTGCACAGGCAGCCGGAACTGGGTCTCCAGCTGCCCCGCACCCAGGAGAAGGTGCTCGCAGCACTCGAGGGGCTGCCACTGGAGATCACCACGGGCAAGAGCCTCACCTCGGTGACGGCCGTGCTGCGCGGCGGGCAGCCCGGCGGCGCGGTCCTGCTGCGCGGCGACATGGACGCCCTGCCCGTCACCGAGGAGAGCGGGGTGGAGTACGCCTCCGTCGTCCCCGGCCGGATGCACGCCTGCGGGCACGACCTGCACACCGCCGGCCTGGTCGGCGCCGCCACCCTGCTCGCCGAGCGCCGCGAGCACTTGCACGGCGATGTGGTGTTCATGTTCCAGCCCGGCGAGGAGGGCCACAACGGCGCCGTCGCGATGATCGAGGAGGGCGTGCTGGAGGCGGCGGGCAAGCCGCTCGACGCGGCGTACGCACTGCACGTGGCAGCCAACCGGGTGCCCGGCGGCGTCGTCGTCACCCGCTCCGGCACCGTCACCTCCGCCTCCGACCAGCTGACCGTGACGGTGCGGGGCGAGGGCGGCCACGGCTCCAACCCGGCCACCGCCAAGGACCCGATCGCGGTGGCCTGCGAGATCGTCACCGCGCTGCAGACCTGGGTGACCCGCGCCTTCGACATCTTCGACCCGGTCGTCGTCACCGTCGGCTGTTTCCACGCCGGTACCCAGGCCAACGTCATCCCCGATACGGCCGAGTTCGAGGCGACGGTGCGCAGTTACTCGGTCCACGCCCAGCAGCGGCTCTACGAGGGCCTGCCCCGGCTGGTACGGTCGATCGCCGCTGCCCACGGCCTGGAGGCGGAGGCGGAGTTCACCAAGAGCTATCCGGTCACCGTCAACGACACCGACGAGACCGACTTCGCCCTGGTCACCGCCCGTGAGCTGTTCGAGGCGCACGAGGTGTGGGAGTCCCCGCAGCCGAGCAACGGCTCCGAGGACTTCTCGTACGTCCTCCAGCGCGTCTCCGGCGCGATGCTGATGGTGGGCGCCGCCCCCGAGGGCGCCGACTGGCAGAACGCGCCGATGAACCACTCACCACGCGCCGTCTTCGACGACCGGGTGCTGTACAAGCAGGCGGCGCTGCTCGCCGAGCTGGCCGAGCGCCGCCTGGCCGCCACGGATGCGTCGACCGAATCGGCCTCCGCGTCCGCCGGAGAGGTCGCGTGACGGCGGTGCGGGACGACGCGGAGGTGGCTCCCTCCGCCCGCGTCCGCGCCGTCGTGGGGGTCCTGGTCGCCTTCGAGCTGTTCAGCGGTTTCGTGCAGGGCGCGGACGCGCCGCTGCTCCCCGCGGTGCAGGACGAGTGGGGCGTGAGTGCGGCCGACGCCCAGTGGTTCATGACGGTGCACCTCCTCGCGGCGGCGGTCAGTGTGCCGGTCCTGGGGCGGCTCGGCGACCTGTACGGGCACCGCCGTCTGCTGCGCATCGCACTGGGGTGCGTCACGGCGGGTACGCTCCTGGTCTTCCTCGCCCCCACGTACGCGGTGGCGCTCGTCGGGCGCGCCCTGATGGGAGCGATCGCCTCCCTGCTCCCGCTGGAGATCGGCCTGGTGCGCGGTCGGCTGGATGCTTCCGGTGCCCGCCGCGCGATCGGCCTGCTGGTTGCGGCCCTCACCCTGGGCGCTCTGCTCGGGAGCGCCCTCTCGGGCGCGCTGCTGGGGATCTTCGGTGGCGTACGGGTCGCGTTCGCCGCTCTCGCGGTGCTGGGTCTGGTCTGCACAGCCCTGGCCTGGTGGTGCGTACCGGAGTCCGGACCCCGCGGCGCGGGGCGCATGGACTGGGCGGGCGCGGTCCTGCTGGGACTCGCCCTCGTGGTGCTGCTCGGGGCCGTGTCCCGCGCCGATGCCTGGGGGGTTGCGTCGCCGCGTCTGGCGGGCGCCCTGCTGCTGGCGGCCGTGCTCGGCTGGGCCTGGCTGCGCGTGCAGCTCGCCCGCCCCGACGCCCTGGTCGATGTCCGCGCGATGGCCCGGCGCGCGCTCGCCCCGCACTACGCCGCCGGGTTCGTGCTGGGCGCGGTCCTGCTGGCCGGGCAGTCCGTCGCCGTGATGTTCCTGGCCGCGGAGCCGACCGAGGGCGGCTACGGCTTCGGCCTGGCCGTCTGGCAGATCGGCCTGTGGAGCCTGATCCCCAGTGTGCTCGGCCTGGTCGCCTCCGCGCTCGCCCCGGCGATCGGCGCTCGCATCGGCTACCGCCGGATGCTGGTGTCGGCCTTTGCGCTCATGGCGATCGGCCACGCGGGCCTCATTCTCGCTCACGCCAACCTGGCCCTGTTCGTCGTGGCCTACTCCGTGGCCGGTTTCGGGATCGGCTTGTCCCAGGGCGGACTGCCCACGGTGATCGCCGAGGGCAGCGCCCACGACCGCGCCGCGAGCGCCACCGCCGCCCTCAGCACCCTCAAGACGCTGGGCGGCGGCATGGCGGGCGCGGGCGCCTCCGTCATCCTCGGCGCCCTGGTCGTCGGCGCCTCGGACACCCCTTCGCTCACTGCCTACCTCACCCTGTGGGGGCTCGGCGTGGCCGCCTGCACCGTGGCGGTGGCGCTCCAGACGGGCGGCGGACGGGAGACCCCCGGCCGCAGTCGCTGATCGGCCTCGAGGAGGTCCCTGATCGGCCTCGGGGAAGTGAGGCACGCCCCCCCACGCCGCCCGGCACGGCACCTCGCCGAGATCGGTCCGAGCACCATGGAGTGGGAACCGAGCACCCGGCGAGGTCGTCGCCGCTGCCGGACGGGTTCAAGCAGGTGGGGGTGCGGTCGCCGTCGTGGCGGGAGGCGATGCGGATCAATGGCGGGGCCAGGATCATCGAGTTTTGGTTCGAGCCAGGGGGCCGGACGTCATCTCCAGTGGCCGATGCCGCTCTGTGCAGCTGAGTTGGCGGAACTCCTGGCCACTGAGCGAGCGACGACAGCCTTTGCTGTCCGTCCATGGCTGTTCCCGCAGCCCTCGTCTTCTCCAAGGCGAAAGCATCGGTCGTCCTGCTCCCTAAGGGCACGACGTCATCGTCGCAGCATCGAAACGATCATGAAGGCGTGGTGCTCGTTGAAGTCACCGGTCAGGGCGCGGGTCAGCAAGGGGACCTTGCCCTGCAAACTGCCCAGGGCGAGCGATGCCGGCACCTGCGGGTCCCGTTCGCCTGGTTGATGTGCCGGGCGTTCAGCAGCCACGACTCGATCCCCTCAGTGGCCTCGAGCAGGTAGAACAGCGGCTTCCAGTATGACGCCGTCGCCTTGTTCCGATCCGGGCGATCCTGTTCTCCACCAGCCGGTCCCGCAACTCCAGCAGACCGTCGTTCATCGTGGAGAACGTACGGATCTCATAACGGGCGCGTTTGCCGGTGCCCGGCCCTCGGATGCACACCTTGACATCTGTCTTGCTCAAGTCGGCGCCCCCGCACCGCTCCTCGATCACATCCATGTCCCGCCCCACCCTTCCTCGCGTGTACCAGTAGCGGTGCCCGCCCATCAGGGACCACAGGATTCAAAGAAGCTCTCTTGCGTGCTCGCGGCAACACCACTGGACTCCTGCGCTCGGCCCCCGCGTCCGACTACCAAACGGGCTCAATGTTCGGCACCAAGCTCTATCGACGTCCTCCCGGGTTCCGCCATGGGCGCTGAGGAAGGCCGGCAGGTCGCAGACAGACCGGTCGAGAACCTGTCATGAGGCAGTCCCATGTCCTACTCCGGCCCAGGTCGGCAGTCGTGGTGATGATGTGGCGGTCGTGTTCCTAGTTGTACGCCAGCAGGGTGCGGCCATCGGTGACGCGCAGCAGCTCGGGCCGCACCTGGCCGAAGGTGGGCGCGTCGGCGATCATTAGCGTCTGATCCCGCGCACCGCGAGAGCGTGATCGGCGGCGGCCCCAGGGGAGTCGCCGCCGATCAGGTCCGTCAGCGCATGTCTGTGAGGAGGGTGCGGAGTTCAGCCTCCTGCTGGGCCGGCGACATCGGCGGGTTCGGGTGGTCGATGCCGAAGGTCTTCAGGACCTGGTCCATCTGGGCGTCGATGAACGTCCAGCCGGTGTTGTCCAGCGGCTGCAACGATGCCTGGTCGGCATCCCAGAGGTCTCGCAGTGACTGGGCAGCTGCGTGGGCCCCAGTTGCGTTCCCCGACTGTGCGTCCCTGAGTGAGGTCGATGCGAGTGCCTTCAGTGCGTCGACCTTCGTGGACGGGAAGTGCTTCACGGCCTGGCCGGGGGCGAGGTGAACGGTGGAGGTGGCGTAGGTCTCCGGCGCCGGGCCGACGTGCGGCTGGCTGTGCGCCCAGAACAGCAGGACCCCGGTGGCGACGGCGAGGAGGCCGAAGCCCGCCAGCGCGATGCGCTCCCTGCGCGGGTTGGCGGTGATCTGCGGGGTGTGCGTGGCCTCGTAGGTCTCGGTCACGTCGGAGCGCGTCACCGTCAGGTAGATGACAGTCACGAGGATCAGGCCAAGGAAGATCAGACTGGTGGTGAAGGTGCCCAGTGCAAGGCCGGTCGGTTCGCCCGGCTGAGCGACCTTCGGGGAGGCGAGCCAGTCGCCGATGTTGGCGCCCAGCGGGCGGGTCAGGATGTAGGCGAGCCAGAAGGACAGCACCGGGTTCGCGCCGAACTTCCACAACAGCGTGACCGCCGCGATGAGGCCGAGCGGCAACAGCACCGAGACTCCCGGGCTCCAGCCGGTGAGCTCGAGGGTCCAGTCGCCGGTCGCGGTGCCGAGCGCGAAGGTGACGAGAACGGCGAGCCAGTAGAACGACTCACGCGGCAGCGTCGTGACCGAGTGGATCGAGAGGGTGCGCTCGCGCAGCCACCACACGCCGAAGACCACGGCGAGCAGGACCGAGAACACTGCGGAGCTGATCCACAGCGGCACGTTGAGCTGGTCGGTCAGGATGTCGGTGTACAGCGTGCCCGTGACACTGACAACGACCACGGTCAGCCAGTACGGGAAGGGGACGTACCGCTTCAGCCGCAACTGGACGCCCAGAACCACCACGAACACCGCGGTGAAGATCCAGGCCGTGTTCACCAGGCCGACGCCCAGCTTCATGTTGATCCAGTCGGCAAAACTCTCACCGACGGTCGTGCACAGGATCTTGATCACCCAGAACCAGATGGTGACCTCGGGAACCTTGTTCAGCATCAGCCGCCCGCTGCGGCGCGTGCGGGCTTCGCTTGTCGTTGTCATGCAACGAGGTTGGCTCGGCCAACCTGCACACAACCTGACTACGCAATCGCCTCTGGCGTTGGGAAGGTCACTTCGACGCGACCGTGACCATCCGCGATCGCACGGACCGCCACTCCCGCGGACGCGGCGAGACGCCTTACCACGGCCAGCCCCAACCCGTGCCCGTTGCCGCTGGTCACGCCCGCTTCGAAGACCCGGTCAACCTCCGCCGGATCGAACCCCGGGCCATCGTCGAGGACATCGATCACGACCCCCTGGGGCTGGATGCACGCCGTGACCCAAACGCGCGACCTCGCATGCCGCAGGCCGTTCTCCAGCAGGGGCGACAACACAGCCACGACCAGTTCGGTTGCCACGGCGACATCGACGTTGGCCGGGATGGCGAGTTCGATGGAGCGACCAGCGATCGCCTGTCGCGCCGCCGCCCTGAGATCGCAGCGGGTACCGCCATCGATCCGCGTCCGGGCGGCACCAAGAATCGTCGTGATCGCCGTGTTCAGGCGGTCGACCTCGGTCAGAACAGACTCCGGTGCCACATGGCGACCGGAGAGCTGCGCCAACTGCGCCTCGCCCCGCAGGGCCGTCAAGGGCGTCCGCAACTCGTGGGCGACCTCATCGGTGAGCCGGCGCTCGTCCGCGAGCGCGTTGTCCACGCGGTCAAGCAGGCGATCGAGAGTTCGCCCGAGCTCCCCGAATTCATCGCGAGGAACGCCCAGGTCGAATCGGCGCCCGGGCTCGTGAGCGCCCCAGTCGTCGGCAAGAGCGGCCATGTCGTGAACCACCCGCAACGCACGACCCACCATGAGGTATGCGACGACGCCTGCGAGCAGGATCGAGATGCCACCCAACATGAGCGCCATCGCCAGGCTGCGCTGCTCCGACGTCTCGTACGGTGTCAGATCCACCCTCACGACCGCCACGACGCGGTGGCCTTCGAGCCGGATTGGCTGAGCATACAGAAGGTAACTGCCGACTGTGGTGGTCTGGGACTGCCCGGAGCCGGCAAGCGCCTCGACGCGGTCAAGGACGCTGCCCGGCACGATTCCGTCAATGAGGTGCCCATCGGCATACACCCACGAGACCGTGTCCAGCGCTTCGTTGCCGCCCTCGATCAGCACGACGTGGCCACCGCGTACGGCTACGTTCGCCGCCACCGCCTCTGCACGCGTATGCGCCAAAGCGTTCGCGTCGGCGTCGGTCACCCGGCTCAGCAAGACGTGTGAGACCACCACCAGCACTGCGACCACCGCTGTCGCGATCAGAACCGCAAGCGCGACGACCCTCCCACGGAAGCCCGTCACTGCCATCGATAGCCCACCCCACGGACCGTCGCCAGGCGATCGGCCACGCCCAGCGCACCGAGTTTGGTCCGCAGCCGGCGAACGAAGGAGTCAAGGGTGTTGTCGCTGACCTGCGCGCCATGCGGCCAACCGGCAGCAACAAGGGCGTGGCGGCGTACAGCATCGCCCTGCGAAGCGATAAGCCTGCCCAACAACCGAAACTCGGTCGGCGTCAGGCTCTCGCTCGTCGAACCGTAGATCACGACATGTTTCGCCGGATCGAGAACGACGCCCCTCGGCGGGGTCGTCGCGCTTGTTGTTCTGCGCAGCAGGGCGCGGACCCTCACCAGCAACTCCGGGATGTCGAACGGTTTCGTCATGTAGTCGTCGGCTCCCGCCTCGAAGCCGCCCACCTTGTGATGCATGCCATCCAGAGCGGTGAGCATCAGCACCGGGGCATCAACGCCACGTGCCCGCAGCGCCAAGCAGACATCGCGGCCATCAGCGTCCGGGAGCCCCAGATCCAGGACGACCAGGTGAGGGACCGGCTCAAGTTGCCGCAGCATGCTGTCCGCCGTAGAAGCGACGGCGACCGTATGGCCGTCGTGCTCGAGTGCGCGCTTGAGGATGTCGCGGACCGCCGCGTCATCTTCGCACACCATAATAAAAGCCACGGGCTGACCCTAGGTACTCAAGCGAGAGTTCTCCATTCTCCCTGGTCAGAGCCCTGGTAGGCTGCGAGATCCGTAACGGCTTCCAGGGTCCAGCGGCTCACCCAGGCCGACGGTGCGACGTCGCGCCGCACTCCACGGCGGCCTCGACGCCCGCATCCGGCTCCGGCCTGCGCGCGTCACCCGCACACGAAGACATCCCGTCGGCCGCGCGGGGTCACCACACCTCGCCCGTGCCGGGTCGGCCGACGGCGAACACGGGCAGGCCCGACTCCTGGGCTACGGCGAGGGCAACCGGGCCCGGACAGCGGGGCCGGAGGCGATCGCCCCCGCCGGGGCGGTCCCGCACCGGCGGGCAGGCGATGGGGCGGTCCGGGCTCGGCACGCGGCCCGTGACGCTGGTTGGGCGCCGGGGACACAGAGGTTCAGTGGTCGCCGGCGCGGAGTGTCGCCGTCTTTCAGGCGCCGGCTGCCGTGACCACGGCGTCGGTGGCGAAACCGAGCAGGAGGCCGAGCAGGATGCACCAGGTCGTGAGGGCCTTCAGCCCGGTTTTGCGGGCGACGGCGAGCAGTTCGATGACCACGTAGAGGATCGACCCGGCGGCGAGACCGAGGAACGCGATCGACAGGGTGTCGTCGACCAGGTGCTGGCCGATGAGCGTGCCGAGGAAGGTGGGGCCGCCGCCGATCAGGCCGAGCCACAGCAGGGTCGCCCAGGACGGGCGTTCGCCCTCGGCGGCCAGGGGGGCGACGATGCCGAAGCCCTCGGTGGCGTTGTGGAGGCCGAACCCGATGATCAGCAGGAGGGCGAGGGACAGTTCGCCCTGGGCGGCGGAGTTGCCGATGGCCAGCCCCTCGGCGAAGTTGTGCAGGCCGATGCCGGTGGCGATCATCAGGGCAAGTGAGCCCGCCTGGCTGCGGGTCGTCGGGGCCAGCTCGGCGGTGGCGGCGGCGCCGGGCCCGGTCGGGCGTGCGGTGGCGGCCCGGCGGCGGCTGACCCAGGCGTCGTAGTGGACGAGCCCGGCCAGCCCGATCGTGAGTCCTACGGCCAGGGTGACACTCCCGGACGCGACGTTCGCCCATGTGTGCTTGCTCAGCGCCTCGTCGACCGGTTCCCAGGCGTGGGTCAGGACGTCCCAGACGAGGAAGGTCAGGATGCCGATGGCCACGGCGTTCAGGCCCGCCTTGAGCCGCGGTGTGGGCGTGCGCAGGCGACCGACGGGAAGGCCGAGGTAGATGGTGAAACCCGCGATGGCGCCGAGCAGGGCGATGTTCGCGCTGGACATGAGGGACTCCGGTCTTTCGTGCACAGGAAGTACACCGAAGTTAAGTCAGGTAAGGCTCACCTAACAAGCCGTGGGGGTCTACTGCTGGGAGATTTGGCGAAACCATTACGGGCAGTGCGGCGCGGGATTCCTTTGCGGATGGCCTCCGTGCGCCGTTCGCCGACTCTCGCGACTGGGCCTGTCGCACACCCAGATGTCCGGGCTCGCTGCGTAACGCTGCGTTGCCGTTCCTGGACGGCGCAGCCCTTGGCCGGCCGATTCCACGGCCGCCGCCGCAGTGACGATGCACCGCCGTGATGCCGGCGGCGCCCACCCGCCTCGCAGGGGATGGGCCCACCACAAGCAACCCCGGACGGCGTGGACGTGCTGCCCCTTTCAGTCGCAGGCTCACCCACGGGGAGAGATCCGCGTATCTGACCGCGCAGCCCGGGTGGTCCACAGCAGGACGAGCGCCGCGGCCTGGATGCCGGCGACAACGATGACCAGAACGGGGACGGATACGTCGTACAGCGCCCCGGTCAGCGCCCCACCGGCCAGTGCGGCGACGCCCATGATCCCGGCGAAGACGCCGTAAGCGGTGGCCCGGCGACCGGTCGGCACCAGATCGGCGACGGTGGCGCGCAGAGTGGACTCCTGGACACCGACAGCGGCGCCCCACGCCAGGGCACCCACCACCGCGATCCCCACCGTGTCGGTGAAGGCGAGCGCTGGAACGGCGGCGGACAGCAGCGGCAGAACGACCAGGACCCGGGCGCCGAACCGGTCGTACAGCCAGCCCGTGGCCAACGCCGCCAGCGCGTCCGCGGCCATGGCCGCCGCGTACAGCAGGGGCACCGTCGCGGTGGCCATGAGATGGCGGGTCACCAGGTGATAGGAGAGCACACCGAAGGTGGCGAAACCGGTCAGGGTCGCGGCGGTGAAGGCCGCGTAGGCCCAGAAGGATCGCGGCAGCCCCGAGTCCTGGGGTTCGACGGGGGAAGGGAGTTGGGGCACCGGTGTGCCGGCGTCCTTCTCGTAGGCGATCGGGTCGGGGACCCTGGCCCGCAACCACACCAGCAGGGCGACGGCGGCCACGCCGGGCAGGGCGAGCACCCCGAGTGCGGGCGCGTAGTCGTCACCGGTGAGGGCGAGGACGCCGGCCACCGTGAGCGGACCGAGCAACGCGCCGACCTGGTCCATCGCCTCGTGCACGGCAAATCCGCGGCCCCGCCCGGTCGCGGCGGTGGCGTGCGAGAGCAGCGTGTCCTTGGCCGGAGAGCGCACCGCCTTGCCGACCCGTTCGGCGACCACAAGGGTGCAGGCCACCCACAGGACGCCGGTCAGACCGAGCACCGGGACGGTGACCGCGGTCAGTACGTATCCGGCGATCGTCCAGGCCCAGAAACGGCGGCTGCGGTCGGCAAGCGGACCGGAGACCAGCCGCAGTCCGAGCGCGGCGGCCTCCCCGGCCCCCGTGACCACGCCGACCACGGCCGCCGAGGCTCCCAGGTGGGCGAGCAGCGGGCCGGTGATCGAGCGGGCGCCCTCGTAGACATAGTCCATGAGCAGGCTGACGCCCCCGAACACCATCACGAACCGCCACGGCGACAGACGCGGGGCAGGTCCGTCCGACGGTGCGGACACATTGTGCGCGGGCTTCACATGTCCTCCCGGAGATGTCGCGAGCCTGGTACGGCCAGCTAGCTGGACGATCGGCGGGCGAAAGGCGTTTCGCGAGGGACCGTCTTTCGCGGAGGCCATCCGTGGTCGAGCAGTCGGCCGACCCTGTAGCCCCGTTCCTCGCAGGTGTCCAGGATCCTGGGGAGCGCGCCCAGGGTCGAGCGCCAGGATCCTGGGGCGGAGGTGCAGTCGGAGTCGTGGAGGAGGATCGTGCCGCCGCCGTCCAGGTCGGCGGTGACGGTGCGGTGTACGGACTGGGGGGTGGCGCGTGCGGTCCAGTCCTCGCCCCAGCAGGTCCACAGCACCGGAGTCAGGCCGAGGCGGCGTGCGGCGAGGTGGGCGGCGGTCGACATGACGCCGTATGGGGGCCGGAAGAGCACGGGCCGCTGTCCGGTGAGTGCGGCGACGGTGTCGCGGGCGCGGGTCAAGTCGTCGTAGGTGGCGTGCGGGCCGCGCAGGAGCAGGGGGCGGTGCAGCCAGCCGTGGATGCCGATCTCGTGGCCGGCCTCGGCGATCTCGCGGACCAGGTCCGGGGAGCGGTGCGCCTCGCTGCCCAGCAGGAAGAAGGTGGCGTGAACCTGGCGTTCGGCAAGCAGTTGCAGGAAGTGTGGGGTGGAGCGGGGATTGGGTCCGTCGTCGAAGGTGAGGGCGACGTGGTCCGAGCGGCCCCGGCCCGAGAGGCGGGGCATGACGCGGTTGCGCAGCGGCCCGAAGGTGGAGACGACCGGCGCGGCGTGGGCGGCGGCGAGCACGGGCAGTGCTGCGATGGCGGCCGAGCGGAGCGTTCGCGAGGCGTTCACGAGTGGTGATCTCCTGGACGTGGGGGGTGGTCTGGGGTGAGGCTGTCCAGGTCGAGGCTGCGGCCGATGGAGCGCATGAGGTCCGGAACGTCGTGAGTCGTCGCCATCCCCGTGCCGACGGCGCAGGCCCACACGGCGGACGCGATCGCAGCGGTGGCGGCGAGGTGACGGTGCGCAGGGCGCCGTCGCGCGACGGAGTTCCGGCTCCGGTCCGCCAGACCCGATCGGTGAACGCGCCCGATCTCGGCCGCCGGGCCGCCATCCTCGGCCCTGGCGAACAGGGCGAGGCCCGCCGCCCGCTGCCGCGGTCCGAGCGGACCGTCGATCAGGTCGCACAGCACTGCCTTGAGGTCGGCCGGGGCACGGATCCACACGGCCACACCCGCCTCGTCCAGGGCGGCCGCGTTGGTCAGCCCGTGCCCCGGTATGCAGCGGTAGCTGGCGACGGGCAGGCCCGAGGCGCACGCCTCCAGTGAGGTGAGTCCGCCGGCGTTCTGGACGAGAACGTCCGCGGCGTGCATCAGGCCAGGCATGTCGTCGACCCAGCCGTAGGCGTACTCGATGCCGTCCGCGCGCAACTGCTCGGCCAGGGCCTCGTTCCGGCCGCACACGACGACCGGTACGGCGACGCCGCAGTCGCGCAGCTCCAAGGCCACCTTGCGGACCGGTCCGACACCCCAGGACCCTGCGACCAGAAGGGCGAGCGGCGCGTCTTCTGGCAGCCCGAACGCGGCGCGTGCACAGGCGCGTTGCTGTGCGTCGCACGGGCGGAACCGGGGGGCGGTGACCGGCCCGCACACCCGCACGTCCCTCGCCCCGGCGGCCCGCGCCTGGGCAGCGGGCACGGCGTGGGCCGCCAGGTGAACATCGACACCGTCCGCCACCCACAGCGGATGCACCGAGAAGTCGGTCAGGTAGGTGAGGACGGGAACCTCCAGACGCCCCTTCAGCCGTAGGCTGCCCAGGACCCGGCTGGCCCCTGGGTAGGTGGAGACGACCGCTCCGGTGCGCGGAGGAAGGGCCTGCAGCACCCGGTCCTCGGCACTGCGCAGTAGCGCCCGAGCCGCCGGGCCGCCGCCCCCGGCGCGCTCGGTGCTGGAGTAGATCCGCTGGTAGGCCCACGGTGCTCGGACGAGCATCCGATGGTAGCCCCCTTGGACGGCACGGCCGAGCCGGCCGGGCAGCAGGTCCAGCAGGTCGAACCGGTCGACCGCGAAACCGTCCGCAGTCAGACGGCGGGCGAGCTCCGCGGCGGCACCGTCGTGACCGGCTCCGACACTCGCAGAGACGATTGCGACCCGGCCTGCGCCAAGTGCTGCGGCGCGCTGCCGCGGAAAGGCGCCCGCCAGCACGGAGCTGGGTGCCGTGACTTCGGCGTGGGGCATAGGTTTTCCTCCGGACATGAGGGAAGCGGGACTCTACGACATGTAGTAGTTCGCGGTCCGAGGTCCGGAGCATACCTTCTACATCTAGTAGTAGATGGCCGGGTAGTCTCTACGCACGATTGGAGATGGAAGGCGGACGGTGGAGGAGCGAAAGGGCGGGGACTCCCGCGAGGCGACGGGCAGGCGGGCGCGCGGCGAACTGGAGAGCGATGTGCTCGCCGCCCTGTGGGCCGCCGACGGCCCGCTGACCGCCCGCCAAGTCCGGGAACGACTGCCGGGCGACCTGGCATACACGACCGTGCTGACCATCCTTTCCCGGCTGTACGACAAGGGCTTGCTCGTCCGGCACCGCGAAGGCCGTGGATACGCCTACAAGCCGGCCCATGACGAGGCGGCCCACACCGCCCAGCGCATGCGAGCCCTGCTGGAGGACGGTTCCGACCGCGAAGCGGTGCTGGCCCGCTTCGTCTCGGAACTTTCCGTGCGCGACGAACACCTGCTGCACCGGCTGCTGTCCGAACACAGCGGCCACAGCGAGGGCGAACGCTCCCGCAGAAAGCGGTGAGCCGATGTTGATCAGCGTCTACATCCCCTTCGTCGTCACCTTCGCACTCACCATGCTCGGGCCCCGCATGGCGCGCAGGCTGCCCCCACGCCCTGCCGCCTGGGCGCTGGCCTGCGCCGCACTCGTAACGGCGGTCGGCTGGACCGGAGCACTCGCCCTGCTGGCCTTCACCGGCGTGGCACAGGTTCCCCAGATCGCGGAGGAAGGCCGCTGGTCTGTTGCCGCGCTGCGCGCCGAGGACCCCGTCTACCTCGTCGTCGCGGCTGTCAGCGCCCTGCTGTTGGCCGGAGGCGTCATCTCGCTGGGTGTAGCGACCGTACGACAGGTCCGCCACCTCATCCGGGCGCGGCGGGAGTGCGCCCTTCTGTCTGGGGAGACGGAGTTGGCCGTGGTCGATGACGATGTCCCGCTAGCCTTCGCGCTGCCCGGAGCGCCCGGACGCATCGTGGTCTCCCGGGGGATGCTGCGCTGTCTCGGCGACGAGGAGCGCATGGCGCTTCTCGCGCATGAACGAGCCCACTTGCGCGGCCGTCACCACCTCTTCCACAGCCTCTGGCGGCTCACGGCAGCCCTGAACCCGCTGCTGCGCCCCCTGGCTGCCGCGGGCGACTTCGTCCTGGAACGCTGGGCCGACGAGGAGGCCGCCGAGCGTGTCGGCGACCGCACAGTTGTCGCCCATGCCGTCGGGCGTGCCGCCCTCGCGTCCGCCGGCGCGTCCCGTCCCGCCGCGCTGGCCGTGACCGGCGGAGCGGTGCCCCAGCGGGTACGGGCCCTGCTGGCTCCGCCTCCGGCACGCCGAAGCCTGCCCTTTGTGGCGGGTGGGCTCCTTCTGGCAGCGTGCTGTGCAAGTCTCGCCCATGCCACATCCGACAGCGATCACATGCTGGACGGCGCGCAGCAGGCACAGTGTGCGGCCCACGCCGCATCCAGGAGCGCACCGCCGGTGGGCGGTGTCGGCCGCCTGGACCGCTGAGCCGGGACCTCTCGGCGTCGCTTGGCTCAGCCGCCGCCGACAGGACCGGCATCCCGTGACCTGACGAGCTGCACTTCGCCGGTAGGTCTAGTACCCAGGTACTACCCGGCCGTCACTGATCACGCCCGGGTACCACCGGATCCGGCAGTTCGCGGGCTTAGCGTGACGGAGGAGGCGTCACGCGTTTTTCGGGCGCCGGAGTCAGAGAGAGAACCGGATGATCGAGGCACAGCAGCTCACCAAGAGGTACGAGGAGAAGACAGCCGTCGACGGGCTGGACTTCACCGTGAAGCCCGGCACGGTGACCGGCTTCCTGGGGCCCAATGGTGCGGGCAAGTGCACGACGATGCGTCGGGCTGGACGCACCGACGAGTCATAGCGAACGCGTCGGAAGGGGGCATGGCACAAGGAGTGACCACGCCGGCCCACCCGGACGCGAAGGCACCCTCGACGTCCCGTACGGGTATGGCGAGGCAGGCGTCCTCGATTGATCGCCCGCGTACTCGGCGAACCCCGTGGCGGCCAGTCGTCCAGTCATCCACCACCGACCCTTTTCAGGTGCGGACGCGTGGGCGGGTCAGTGGCTGTCGGCGCTCTGACCGTGGTGCGCCGACCGAGCGTCCACCGAAGGACAGCTTCAGTATGCGGGCGTCGTCGCAGCGCGGGCAGTTGCCGTCCGGGCCGACGGCGGTGGGGCGGCACTTGAGGCGGCAGGCGGGGCACTTGAACCAGGTGACGCCCTGGCCGCGCAGCGGGGTGGTCCTCACCAAGCCTCCCTCACATCACGTATGCAGTTGCTAATCTCGGCAATTCTTGAGGCCCTCACCTCTGGATTCGGGCGGCTCAGTTCTCACGCGCGGATTCGGCAGAGCCGGTGCTGCGGGTGAGGATGGGGCGCATGTCTTTGACGAGTGGGTGGAAGCGATGCGCCGAGCGCCGGCCAGTACGGCCGCACTGTTGTGCCGGGCAGGTGACGGCTCCGTGAGTACGCCGCTGTACCAGCTGAAGGCCGAGTTCTTCAAGACGCTCGGCCATCCGGCGCGCATCCGGGTGCTGGAGCTGCTGAGCGAGCGTGAGCACGCGGTCGCGGAGATGCTGCCCGAGGTGGGCATAGAGCCCGCGCACCTCTCGCAGCAGCTGGCGGTGCTGCGCCGGGCGAACCTGGTCGTGACCCGCAAGGAGGGCTCGACCGTGTACTACTCGCTGACCAGTCCGCACGTGGCGGAACTGCTTCGCGTCGCGCGGACGATTCTGTCCGGGGTCCTGGCCGGGCAGGCGGAGCTGCTCGCCGACCTGCGGGCCGCGCAGGGGGAGGCGAAACCGCCGTCGTAGCGGCGGTCCTCGAACGGCGGCCGCCTGCTGAGAGTTGGACAGCGCTCTGTGACACCGGGAGGCGGCCGCCTTCCCTCAAGACGTCGCCGTCCCGCCCACGTCACCCTTCAGATGATCCTCGGGGTGGGCATGCCCACCTCTTACTTCTGGGCGTGGTTACCCAGGTAGAACAGCAGCATCACGAACCCGGCGATCAGATGGGTGCCGGCAATGTAGAAGAAGGCGCGCAACGCCATGCCACGCTCCTTCCAGCTCTCCCCGTCCCGCTCCTTCTTGGCCTCACTCATTGCATCAACTCCCTGTTTGTCAGGTGCTCTCTACGAAGGAATCCGGAACCGTACGAGGACGACCTTGCCGCCGTGGTCGACGGCCGCCTCGGCGCTGACGTCGCCGTCGTAGTCGGCGGCCAGCTCGGCCACCATCCGCAGCCCGGCGCCCATGCCGTCGGGAGCGAGATCGGGCAGATGCGGCTCGGCGTCCGAGACGCCGATGACCAGCTGCCCGGCGGCGACCGTCATGCATACGTCCGCCACCGGCGAGCGCGAGGCGTGCCGCAGCACGTTGGTGACCAGCTCACTGACCACGATCAACACTGCGTCGGCGAAAGCGGAGTCGGCGGCGATGCCTGTCTCGGCGAAGTGTCCGGCCACCGTCTCCCGGGCCCGGGTCACTGCCTCCGGTCCCACCGGCACCGACGTGATGTGCCGCTGCACCTTCGGAAGCACATGTTCGACGGCCGCCGCGGGCCTTCCCTCCCGCCACGGCTGGAACCGGTGCCCGTCCACTACGGACTCACTTCCGCCTGGCGCAGTTCCTCGAGCAGGTCCTGCCGTCCGGCCAGGAGAACGGTGAGGACCCGCCGGGCCGCCGCGAGCAGCTCCGCCACGTCGCCGCCGGCCAGCTCGTACACCACCGTCGAGCCGGTGCGGGTGGCGGTGACGATCCCGGAGCGGCGCAGCACGGCCAGCTGCTGGGACAGGCTGGACGGCTCGATCTCGATCGCGGCCAGCAGCTCGCGCACCGGCATCGGCCCATCCTGTAGCAGCTCCAGCACCCGGATCCGCACGGGATGTCCCAGCATCCGGAAGAACTCGGCCTTCGCCTCGTACAGCGGAACCGGCATTCCGATCACCCCTCGTCCCCCTCGTCGACGATGTCCGCCTCGACGTCGATCCCGTTCGCCCGGGCCAGCCGCACCGCGTCGTCCAGCTCGTCCTGCGCGGCCGCCACCTCGTAGGCGTCCTCGGCCTCGAGTGCGGCCTTCAGACGGGCCCGCGCCTCCCGCACACGCTCCCGCAGCGCCTCGGCGAACCCACCCACCCGGACACCTCCTCTGCGATCTGCCGCCATGGCAACTAGCGAATTGAAGAACTCTTCAATCCTAGGGTGTGGGGACAGCCGCTCGGGACCTTGGGTAGGGCCTTGCGGCGCGAGCGCCGGAGCCCTGGGCAGGACCGGTTCCTCGACGAGGCACGAGAGGTCGAGGACCCGGTCCGCCTAAATGCGCTTGTTCGGAATCACCTCGCACACCGCGATCCGCTACGTCCGCGGCGCCCACCCCGAGCGCTTCCCCATCGACCCGATCCAGGTGTGGGCCTTACTGGCGCCGCTGGCCGAGGACGCAGAACTCGTTGCCTTCGGGGTCTGCCAATACAACCCACGATTGATCACCCTGGCCGATATCGACACGCTGGGCGCCAAGAGCCACCAGACGAGCCACCTCGGCGTCCTGGTCATCGGGCCTGAAGTCGAGATGCAGTCGGCTCTTGGCCTTCTTGCTCTCATCAAGCCGGACGAAGTCCAACCCCGGCAGGCGATCCGGCTCCGGGCGGATCTCGAACTCCTCATCAGAGGAATGGACCACAACCCAGCCAAGAGCTGTAGCCCACCACTGCCCCAAGGCCACCGGATCTTCCGAGTGAACAATTACCTGTTCCCATTCCAAGGTCATTCGCCGAGCTTAGACCTGCCAGGGCTTCGAACAACCGGGTATCAGTGCTCCGGTGGCTCTTGCCTGAGCGGGTCCCTACGACACACCGACGGTCTTCAGCAGGAGGTGGAGATCGTCGGCGGCGTCGGCCGTGGCGAGCGTCGCGGCGGCGAGGATGGCCGCGGTCGCGGCGGCAAGGGCTGGTGGGCGGCGCAGGGGTGGGGCGAGGAGGGCGGCGACACGGCGGGGCACCGGGCCGGCCGAGGCGAGCGGGTTGCGGCGGCTCGGGCGGCCGAGGATGCCGAGGGCGGCCGCGGTCGCGCGGGCGAGCGTCGGCGTGCGGCGGGAGGCGAGGGCGGCCTTGCCGACGGTGCGGGCGACGCGCGTGCGATCGCCGGTGGCAGTGGCGGCGTTCTCGTCGGCCCAGCGTTCGATGGTGTAGGTGACAGCGGTGGCGAAAGGGCGCAGCAGCGGATTGGCGGCGGCGCCGAGCTGGGCGAGGGCGACGAAGACGTAGTGGTGGGCGGTGAGGTGGGAGCGCTCGTGGGCGAGCAGGATGTCGTGCTCGGTCTCGTCGAGGGTGTGCAGCATGCCGGTCGAGACGACGACCCGGCCGGGCAGTCCTGGCAGTGCGAAGGCGTCCGGCGCCTCGTCGTCGACGATGACCAGGCCGTCGTCTGCGGGCATGCAGGCGGCCTCCAGTACGGCGGCGGCGAGGCTGCGAGCGCGGCGCCACAGCATGCGGGCGGCCATGAGTACGGCGGCGCCGAGCAGCAGGCCGGCGAGGAGGGCGGTGGAGAGCTCGGTGGGGTCGTCGTGCTGGGCGGTGTGGGCCGACCAGTGGCCGAGGGCGGCGAGCTGGGGGATCCGGATGAGGCCGGTGATGGCCAGCAGCCCCAGGGAGATGGTGCTTGCCGTACCCAGGACCAGGGATGAGGCGGTGAGCAGCCAGGTGGCCAGGCGGGGTTCGCACCGCTCGGACAGCGGGCGGGCGCCGAGCGGTGCGAGGAGACAGAGCAGCAGCGGCAGGTAGACGGCGATGCGCATCCGGGCGGCCTCTTCTTACTGGTCAGGGCCGGGTTCGGGGCCGAGCAGCTGGCGCAGCAGGTCGGCGTCGGTGTCGGACAGTGCGTCGGCGAAGCGGGCGAGCACCGCCTCACGGTCGGGCCGCTCCTCCAGGACGGAGCGCATACGGCGGGCCGCGAACCCGACCTCGTCCATCACCGGCGCATACGCGTACGCCCTCCCGCGCGGGGTGCGGGTGAGGAGCTCTTTGGTGTGCATCCGGGTGAGGATCGTCACCACGCTGCTGTAGGTCAGCTCGTCGCCGAGGCGCTCGGCGACCTCTCCCGGAGTCAGGGCGCCATCCGCCTGCTGCAGCAGGGCGAGGATCTCCGCCTCGCGTGCGCCGTTGGGGCGCTTGGGGCCCCGGTCGTGCGTAGTCCCGCCCATGGGGTTTGTCGTTCTCCCGCTCATCTTCTACAGTCGTGTAGAACTTCTACGGCGGTGTAAATGCTGCCGTCTCTTGAGTGTGCCATGCGCTCCTGCGCCGGAGACAGCCCCCCGTACGCCGCGGTGGCGCGTGGCAGAAAGGAACCTGGGTGCTCCAGGCCCTCGACCCGCTGGATGCCACCTCGCTGCTGACGACGCTCGGCACCGACCAGGTCGGTCACCTGCCCGGCCGCCGCGCCGGCCGGGTGTTCGTGGCGCACACCCGTAACCGCCACCTGGTGAACGGCGTGACGCGGGCCGAGGAGCTGTTGTCCCGGTACGGCCACGGCAAGGCGATCGTGCTGGCCAGGTTCATCCCGGTGGTGCGCACTGTGCTCAACCCGCTCGCCGGGATCGCGGGCGTGCCCACCCGCACCTTCGCGCTGTGGCAGGTCATCGGCGGGCTGGTGTGGACGGCGGGGCTGGTCCTGGGCGGCTACGCCCTCGGGCCGAGCGTGACGCATGTCGACCGCTATCTGCTGCCCCTGGTCGGGGTGATCGTGGCCGTCTCTCTGCTGCCGTTGGCCCTGGAAGTGCTCAGGTCCCGCCGTCGCGCCCGCACCGTCGCGGAGCTGATCCCGGGGAGCTCCGAGTGAAGATCACCTTTCTGATCCACAACGTGTACGGGATCGGCGGCACCATCCGCACCACGCTCAACCTCGCCGCCGCGCTCGCCGATCGGCACGAGGTGACCATCGTGTCGATGTTGCGCCACCGCACCCGTCCGCGGTTCGCCGTCGATCCGCGGTTGACGGTGGTGCCACTTGTCGACATGCGCGAGAACAGCACCGACGCGGTCGACCCGCTGCTGCACCAGCCGGCCGAGGTCTTCCCCGCCGCCGAGAAGCGGTATCGGCAGTACAGCAGCCTGACCGACCAGCGAGCCGAGCAGTACCTGCGGGCCTGCGACGCAGACGTGATCATCGGCACCCGCCCGGGCGTCAACGTGTACCTGGCCCGATTCGCCCCGCCCCAGGCCCTGCGCATCGCCCAGGAGCACCTCACCCACGACACCCACACGAAGCGGCTGCGCGCCCAACTCGCCCGCCACTACCGGGATCTGGATGCCCTGGTGACCACCACGGAGGCGGACGCCACCGTCTACCGGGCGAGGATGCACCTGCCAGGGGTCAGGATCTCGGCCATTCCCAACGGTGTGCCCGACCTCGGCCTGCCGCCCGCCGACACGAGCGCCAAGGTCATCGCCGCGGCCGGGCGCCTGACCCCCGGCAAGCGGTTCGACCTGCTCATCACGGCGTTCGCCGAGGTCGCCGCCAAGTATCCCGACTGGACGCTGCGGATCTACGGCGCGGGCAAGGAGAAGGACCGCCTGCACCAGCTGATCGACGATCACGATTTGGGCGGTCGGGCGGTGCTGATGGGGGTGGTCTCTCCGATCGAGGCCGAGTTCGCCAAGGCGTCCGTCGTCGCCTCCGCCTCCGATGCCGAGTCTTTCGGCATGACTCTGGTCGAGGCCATGCGCTGCGGAGTCCCGGTGGTCTCCACCGACTGCCCGCTCGGCCCCGCGGAGATCATCCACGACGGTGTCGACGGCCGTCTGGTGCCCAAGGGTGACCGACAGGCGCTGGCCGACGCGCTGCTCGACCTGGTCGCCGACGAGTCCGCTCGCCGCCGTATGGGTCAAGCCGCTCGCCGGGCCGCCCACCGTTACGACCCCGCGCACATCGTTCACACCTACGAAGACCTCTTCGCAAACCTGGCCGCCTCACGCCGCTCCCGCGCATGGGCACGCCGCACATCCACCTGGCGAGCCCTGGCCGCACGCATCCTGCGCCGACGGCCCCGCTGACCGTTACTTCTGCGCCCGTACACCTGCTCCTCGCGGCGCTCCGCTCCCACGTTCGTCGCCCACGTCCCCAACACCACAGACAGGAATCACCGTGAGTGCCATCAGCCTTGGCCAGTCCGTCGTCCTCGGAGTCGTCGAGGGGCTGACGGAGTTCCTGCCCGTCTCCTCCACCGGCCACCTCAAGATCACCGAAGGGCTCATGGGCATCCCGGTCGAGGACAAAGCCGTCGTCGGCTTCTCGGCTGTCATCCAGGTCGGCGCCATCGCCGCGCTGCTGGTGTACTTCTTCACGGACATCCGGCGCTTCGTCACCGCCCTCTGCCGCGGCCTCGTCCACAAGCAGGAGCGGTACCACCACGACTACAAGTTCGCCTGGTGGGTCATCTACGCCACCATCCCGATCGTCGCCGTCGGGCTGGCCGCCAAGCCGCTCATCGACGGCCCGCTGGCCTCGCTGTGGGTGGTCGCCGGTTCCCTGATCGTCGGCAGCGGGCTCATGTGGGCCGCCGATCAGATGGGCCGGCACAAGCGAGGTGAGGACGACACCTCCTTCAAGGACGCGATGCTGGTCGGCTGTTCGCAGATCCTCGCGCTGCTCTTTCCCGGCTTCTCCCGCTCCGGCGCCACCATGTCCACCGCGCTCATCCTCGACCTGGACCGCGTCGCCGCCACGCGCCTGTCCTTCTTCCTCGGCCTCCCCGCTCTGACGGGCGCGGGCCTGTACGAGCTGAAGGATGCGCTCGGTGCGGGCGTGGGCGCGGTCCCGCTGGCCGTCGGCACGGCCGTGTCCTTCGTCGTCGCCTACGGGACCATCGCCTGGCTGCTGAAGTTCGTCGCCAACCACTCCTTCAACGCCTTCGTCGTCTACCGCATCATCGTCGGCGTGGCGCTTCTCGGCCTGCTGGCCACCGGCGTGCTGTCAAGCTGACCCAGTCGTCCGCACCAGCCCAACCGCCGAGGGCCCGCGAGCCCGTGAGGCGGCCGGGGCGCCGCCTCACGGATCCGCAATCACGCCGACGTGCGAGCACGCTCCGGCTGGACGGTGTGCGCGTTGTGCTGGTCCGCCCACGTCTGCAGTGCGCTCATGCAGGCGTGGTCGAGGTGCCGCAGTCCGGCGAGATTGAGCTCGACGGGCCGGTCGGTGGGCAGGTGCTCCAGGGCGTCCAGGATGCGCGGCAGGCGCAGGAAGGTCGCGTGGCCGACGATCCGCGCCGTTACCGGGCCGGTGCCCGGGTCGTCGACCTCGATGTGGACATGTGAGGTCTCCCACGCGGCCTTCACCACCGCGAGCAGCAGCCCGATCAGGACGCCTTCGAGCATATTGGTGACCAGGATCGCCCCGGCGGTGATCACCAGCACCACGGCCTCGCCCCGGTGTTCATGCCACAGCGGTCGCAACTCCTTTACGGGCAGCAGCTTGAAGCCTGCATGGACGAGCACCCCGGCGAGTGCGGCGGTCGGGATCATGCCGAGCGTGCCGGGCAGCAGTGCGGCGAACAGCAGCAGCCACCCCCCGTGCAGGACGCGGGAGAGCTTGGTGCGGGCCCCGGCCTGGACGTTGGCGGCGCTGCGGACGATCACCGCGGTCATCGGCAGCGCGCCGAGCAGCCCGCATACGGTGTTGCCCGCGCCCTGGGCCAACAACTCCTTGTCGTAGTCGGTCTTGGGGCCGTCGTGCAGCCGGTCCACGGCCGCCGCGCTGAACAGCGACTCGGCCGAGGCGATCAGCGTGAAGGCCACGATCGTCGTCAGCAGGCCGATCTCGGACAGGCGCGAGAAGTCGCCGATGGCAGGCGGCTGGATCGCCTCCATCAGGCCTTTGACCTCGACCCGTTTGACGGGCAGGTCGAAGACGGCGGTGGCGAGCATCGCCGAGCCGACCGCGACGAGCGGGCCGGGCAGCAACTGCGCGCTGCTGGGCAGCTTCTTCCACAGCGTCATGACGACGACGGTCCCGGCGCCGACGCCGACCGCGGTCAGGGCCGGGTCCGAGCCGAGAACGTCGACCACCAGGTTCGGCAGACCGGTCGCATTCGACCTGCCGCTGCCCGGAGCCTTGCGGTCGGCGAGTGCGTACAGCTGTCCGGCGATCAGGACCAGGCCGATGCCGGCGAGCATGCCGTGGACGACCGACAGGGAGATGGCGCGGAACAGCCGCCCCAACCGCATGGCGCCCAGGGCGAGTTGGAGCAGGCCCGTGACCAGGACGATCACGCCGAGCGCGGGCAGTCCGTACTCGCTCACGGCGGTGAACACGAGCACGGTCAGGCCCGCGGCCGGACCGCTGACCTGGAGCCTGCTGCCGGGCAGCAGCCCGGTGACCAGGCCGCCGACGATGCCGGTGATCAGGCCCAGTTCCGCCGGGACACCGGAGGCGACGGCGACGCCCACGCACAGCGGCAGGGCGACGAGGAAGACGACCAGGGAGGCGGTGAGGTCGGTGCGCAGGGCGCGCCGGAGAGTGGAGGTGAGTGAGGTCATGGCGTTCTCTCGGGTGGGGGAACGAACGTCGCGGTGAGCGCGACCGGAGTGGACGGGGCGGGGCCCGGGCGCTCGGGTCGCAGGGGCTTGAAGGTCCGGCTGCCCGGCTCACAAGCCAGGACCTGGCCGGTCTCGACGGTGTAGTACCAGGCGTGCAGCCTCAGCCGTCCGGAGGCCGGGCGGCGGGCCACGCACGGGTGGGGCTGCGGAGCGCGGCGCTAACGGAAGAGCGCCGCCAGGTTGCGCAGCGCGAAACCCCGGCGCATGGCCGGCAGGTGATCCGCGTGGGCAAGGGCGTCGGCCCGGGTGTGGTCCCGGGGCGGTGCGATCCGGTCTCGGCCGGCGTCGGCGGAGGCGGGTGGCTCGGGTTGTGGTGCGCGGCTATGGGCGATCTCGGCGCGGACGAGGGCGCCGATGGCGGCGTACGTATCCATGGGCATGGTGGGGCTCCGGTGCGGTCGTGGAAGACAGGGCATGGCAGGACGAACCCACCCGCGGCAAGCGGGTGGGGTGCGGCCGGGCCCAGTCAGCAGCGCATGACCGTTTCGGCAGGAAGGCAAAGACCGCGGCGAGTGCATGCCGGGCCATGGGCCCCGGCATGTCCCGCCGGGGTCGCCCAGGAAGGCGGGACGCTGCCCGGCGCCACCGCTCCGGCGGCAGGGCCCGACACCTGGCGGGGCCCGTCCGCAGACGCGTCGCACGACTGTGAGGCGTCACCGTGATGACCGTCGCCGCCCGCGTCGAGCAGTGCGACATCGGGTGCCGCGTCGCAAGGCAGGCCGGAGGGTGCCACGGCGTGCTGCCGCAAGCAGTCGTCCAGGTCCAGCGCCGGCAGGTGCGAGGTGCCGGAGGTGAAGGCGGCGTGCAGCAGTGCCAGCAGGGCGACGAGCACGGCGGCACCAAGGCCGCGGCGAGCCGCCGCCTCGGCCGTCGTGGTCATGTGCCGCATCTCGCCCTCTCGTTGCTTTCCTGCCAGGAAACCCCGCGCATCGGCCGACCGCGCACAGGAAGGGCTGATCAGGGGCCGGATTCACCCGATGTGGTGATGATCCGGACTTGGATCTCTCGCGTGCCCGTGCGCCCCCGCTACGACAGTCCGTCGTCATGCAGCGGTCACCCCCTGCCGCCAGGGGTCCCGGCGGGAACCTCATGACCGGTGCTCTGCGGGACCTTGCCCAGCGGCTCTGTCCCATGGCTGGCCTGGCGTGCCCTGACCGCCACCGGGCTGGCGTGTGCGGCCGCGGTCGCTGCTCTCGCCCGCACACACCTCACCGCCCGGCAGCCGCGCTCGTCGCAGCCTGAGGGCGGATGTCCGGACCGCATCGCACGGTCCGGGCATCCGGTCCACCGGGCATCCGGTCCAGCTGGGCCTCGCCGCAGCTTTCGTGCACGGTCTGCCGGCGCAGTGCCTCACGAGCTCCGCGGTGTCCTCGCTCGTGCGGGCATGCTGGTGCGATTGCTCAGGCCGTCAGGCCGGATAGGGGTCGTAGCAGTCCAGGACCGGGTGGTAGAGCACCTGCCAGGTGCGCGCATCGATGACGCCGCTCTCCGGCAGGCCATGGCAGCCTTGGATCCACATGGTCTTCTTCAGCATGACCGAGCCGAAGACCCCGTCGGGGGTGAGCTTGGGCGGCTGGCCTCCCCACATGTTGCTCAGGCATTGCGCCTGCTTGACGGCCGTACCGGTGTCACCGTAAGTAAGCGTGGGCCGAAACGCCGATGAGATGTACGAGCACTCCCCGGGCACGGCCACGGTGACCTGTGGCACCGCCAGACCCAGCGACGCAGCTGCGCACAGCGCCGCGCCCAAAGTGACCAGTCTGCGCTGTCTCATGCCGCTCCTTCCGGCCCGCCTGCTCGCTGGGCTTCTAGAGTCGATGGGTACGCCCCATCCTCACCACATTCAGCAAGGTCCGCGAGTTGCCGTCGCGCGTGTACGGTCCGTACCGCCGTATCGGTACGGCGGTCACGCACGCTCCGCCGGGGCGACGGTGATCAGGACCGCGGAACCCTCGGCCGGCAGGCCCACCCGCAGGGTGCGATCGCACTCGTCCCAGTCGAGCCTCGTGTGCTTCCCCGCCTCGAACAGCACCCGCGGCCGGACGGCCGTGCCGGTCCGGGGGAGCGGCACCGTCACCGTCTCGGGCGCCCCGTCACGGCGCCACAGTGCCAGCAGCGTCGTACCGTCCCGCGCGTCCAGCGCCAGGGCCGGCCAGCCGTCACGCCAGCCCGGCAGGCCCAGCGGCCAGTGCGGGCGGGCATCCGGCAGGAGGTGGCGGTAGGTCGTGTACGTGGCCAGGGCCGCGCGCACCAGCGCCATCTGATCGCTGCTCAGCAGGTCGGGGCGACCGCTGAGGTGGACACGGCCGAGCATGGCCGACACCAGCACCATGCCGAGTTCGGCCTCGGTGTGCTCGGCCTGCGGGTACGCCCAGATCGCGCCCTGCTCAGGGGTGACCGCGGTGGGCGCGGCGGCGGCGATAGCGGGGATCAGGCGGAAGTCCTGGTCGGTGACGGAGTGGATGGGCAGGCGGGAGAGGATCGCGTGGTCGGTGCGGCTGCCGCCGGCCGCGCAGCTCTCCAGGACCAGGCCGGGATGGCGGTCGAGGACGCCGTCGAGCCAGTCGAGGTAGGCGCGGTTGTGGCCGAGCAGGCCGTCACCGGGGCTGTCGGTGCCACTGGGACCGTCGGTGCAAGCGCCGATGTCGATGTTGTAGTCGAGCTTGAGGTACCCGACGCCGTAGTCGCGCACCAAGCGGTCCACGACCCCGTCGAGGTACGCGCGGGCGGCCCGGTGCCGCAGATCGAGCTGGTTGCGGCCCCACTCCACGACGCGGACACCGTCCCGCCGGAAGAACGCCTCGTCCGGCAGCGCGGCGGCGACCCCGCTGCGCACCCCCACGGCCTCCGGCTCCAGCCACGGCCCCGGAACCATCCCCGCCTCGCGGATCCGGCCGATCACCTCCCCGAGTCCCCCGGGGAACCGTGACGGCGCCTCCTCCCATACCCCCACCGCGTCCCACCAGCCCGGCACCCCGCCCGGACCGACCGTGCCGGGCGGCTCGGCGTCGAACCACCCCGCGTCGATGCAGAAGACCTCGGCGCCCGCCGTCGCGGCGGCGTCGACCAGAGGCAGCAACGCTTTCGTGCTGGGTTCGCCCATCAGGCTGTTCATGAAGTCGTTGAAGACGACGGGGAGTTGTCCGAGGTCGGGGTGCGGCCGGCGCGTGGTGGTCGTAACCGGTGCCGCCGTCTGCGGTCAGCAGGTAGTACCAGTCACCCTGGCGGTACAGGTTGGGGCCCTCGATCCACCCGGCCTGAGGCGGCAGCGCGATCTGTACCGGGTCGCCGACGAGGCGGCGCGCGGCGCGGTCGTAGCGGGTCGCCTCCAGGCCGGCCGAACCGCCGTGGCCCGGCCGCCAGTCGTGGACCAGGTTCAGCAGCCAGCTGTCGGGGCCGTCGTGGGAGAGGGAGGCGTCGAAGCCCCGCGCGTGCAGCGGCACCGGGTCGGACCAGGGACCGTGGATCGAGGGTGCCGTCGTGAGGTAGTTGGGGCTGTCGGTGAAGCCGCCCGCGTATGTGGAGACGTTGCTGTAGACGAGGTGGAACAGGCCGTCCGCGTGGGTGAGGTTGGGTGCCCAGACCCCGCCCGAGTCGGGGCAGCCGGTGAGGTCCAGCAGGCGCGCGCTGTCCAGGGCGCCGCCGAGCGGTCGCCAGTGCACCAGGTCCCGGGAGTGGTGCAGCCGTACGCCGGGGTGCCACTCGAACGTCGAGGTCGCGAGGTAGAAGTCGTCACCGACGCGCAGGACGGATGGATCGGGGTGCGAGCCGGCCAGTACCGGGTTCTGGATGGTCTGTGCCGTCCGCTGTTGCATGCGGGGTCTCCGCCTCTCCTGCCTCAATGGCCGCGCCTGTGAGCGCCCTGATTCGTCTCGATCGTCTTGATCGCCGAGGACCGTCGTGTCGAACACGTTCGCACGCAATGTCCGGGAGGCGTCCTGCGCGCTGTGGCCTGCCTCGAGGAAGGGCCGTGAAGCAGCAAGTGTATACAGCAGGCCTCGGTGAGTGGGCTTGGCTCAACGGTGCGAAATCCAGAGCAGCCCAGAATTAGCCCGTAGAAGCGCTGTTGAGGGCGGTTGGTGTTCGGTGCTGGCTGGACTTTGGACATCCAGTGATTGACCTATGGTGCAACTCCTGCATACAGTCGCGCCCACAAGAAATAGTTGGCCAACCAACGGAGGCGAGCCAGCCGTGGCAAGTGAACCGGAACCTGATGCCCTGAGTCCGAGCGACGTCGACACCGCCGAGGTGGCGTTCGACGAGCTCTGCGGGGCGCTGGCCGCTCGAGACCTGAAGGGTCTGTGGAGCAGGCCGCCGCTGCAGTCAGAGCCGAGGCCGATGACCCGGGCCCATCTGTGGCGTTGGGACACGATCGCCCCGTTGGCCAAACAGGCGGGCCAGGTTCTCGACCTCCAGAGCGGCGACGGTCAGCGGCGGGCGCTGCAGTTCTGCAACCCCGGCCTGCGAGCCGGCACCACCGAGGCGCTGTTCGGTGCCTACCAGTACCTGGAGGCGGGCGAGACGGCGCCGGCCCACCGCCACTCGCCGGCGGCGATCCGTTTCATGATGACCGGCTCGAGTGTCTACACCACGGTCGACGGGGACGCGTGCTGGATGGAGCCCGGCGACCTCGTGCTGACACCGAACTGGGCCTGGCACGACCACACCAACAAGAGCGATCAGCCGGCGATCTGGCTGGACGTGATCGACGTGGTCCTGGTCGCGACCCTGGAGTCGGTGTTCTTCGAGGACCACCCGGTCGGCATGCAGGAACTGATCGGCCACGGCGTCTCGGAGCGGCGGTTCGCCGGCCCGGGGCTGCAGGACGCCTCGGCCCCCGCCGACACGAAGCCGTACTCACCGCTGATGCGCTACCCGTACGCGCAGGTCGACGCCGCGCTCGAGGCGCTTCACGAGCAGAACGGCGGCCAGAGCGTGACGGTGGAGTACAAGAACCCGGTCACCGGCGGCCCCGCCATTCCGACGATCACTTGTCAGATGACGCGTATCCACCCCGGGGGACTCACTCCGCCGCGCCGTCAGACCGGTGGCCAGATCCACACGGTGTTCCGCGGTCGCGGGCGCTCGGTGATCGGCGGGACCGAGTTCGAGTGGGGTCCCGGCGACGTCTTCGTCGTCCCGTCCTGGGTCCCCGTCGAACACGAGGTCACCGAAACGGCGGACCTGTTCATCGGCAGCGATCGAGTCGTACTGGAAGCCCTGCACCTCTACCGCGACGAGGAGCTGCACGAGCGTCAGGAGGTGACAGGCGTGTTCAAGTCGAACACCGGAGCGGGCGCTCCTGACGCGGGCCAGACCGACGGCGAGCCGCCCCTGCGTGTCGGCGCTCCGGCCGCCGCGCCTCACCTGGAAGGAGTGAACCGATGAGAGTGGCGATCGCCGGTGGTGGTATCGGCGGACTGACCACGGCGTTGATGCTGCACAGCGCCGGCATCGACGTGACCGTCTACGAAGCGGTGCCCGAACCGCGGCCCCTCGGCGTCGGCATCAACCTCCTGCCGCACGCCGTCCGCGAGCTCGAAGGACTCGGGATACTCGACGAGCTGCTCCCGCTGGGGGTCGCGACCGAGGAGCTCGTCTACGCCAACCGCCACGGCCAGTTCGTATGGCGCGAACCCCGTGGACTCGCGGCCGGGTATCCGGTGCCCCAGCTCTCGATCCACCGGGGCAACCTGCAGATGGCCCTGCTGGAGATCACTCGCCGGACACTCGGCGAGGGCGCTGTTCAGACGGGCCGCAAGGTCACCGGCTTCGTGCCCAGCAGTGGTGGTCCCGTCACCTTCCACCTGGTCGACAGCGTGACCGGTCATGCGTACGACGAGACGGCAGACGTGCTGATCGGGGCCGACGGCATCCACTCGGCCGTCCGGGCGCAGCTGCACCCCGGGGACGGGACGCCGCGCTGGAGCGGTGAACTCATGTGGCGCGGGACCACGCTGGCACCGCCCTTCCTGACCGGCAAGTCGATGGCACTGATCGGCACCCGCGGGCGCAAGATCGTGGCGTATCCGCTCTCGGCGCCCGACGCCGACGGCAATGCGCTGATCAACTGGATCGCCGTTCTCGACAACACCGCCCAGAGTCTGCCGGGCGTCGAGGACTGGAACCGCCCCGGGCGCCTGGAGGACTTCCTCCCCGAGTTCGCTTCGTGGTCGTTCCCCTGGCTCGACGTGGTGGAGCTGGCGCGTGGCGCGGAGGGCACCTATGTGTTCCCGATGATCGACCGGGACCCGCTGCCGAGCTGGACGTCGGGACGCACGACCCTGCTGGGAGACGCGGCGCACGCCATGTATCCGGTGGGCTCGAACGGCGCCTCCCAGGCGATCCTCGACGCCCGTGCGCTGAGCCGCGCGCTGGTCGAGGAAGAGGATCCCGGCGCCGCGCTGGCGCGCTACGAGCAGGAGCGTCTGCCGGCCACCGCCGGCGTCGTCGCCGCCAACCGCAACCAGGGAGCGGCCAGACTTCTCGACCTCGCCGAGGAGCGCGCCCCCGAGGGATTCGACAGCGTCAGCGACGTGTTCGCGCCCGGGGAGCTGGAGGCGATCGCGACCGACTATCAGCGGATCGCGGGGTTCACCGCGGCAGGCGTCGCGGCAGGCGGGGCAGGCGAACGTCGGGGGTAGTGACGACGGCTGGGGGAGTCCGTGACGCCGTGACGGCAGCTGGTGGAGTCCGTGACGCCGTGGCGTGCGCGGACTCCTCCGGACATGGCGACGACCTCCGTCCGCACCGTGCGATTTCGAGTCGCGCGGCGTGGACGGAGGCCGTCGCCATGCAGGTCGTTCACGAGCACCGACACGGGCTGACTGGAGCCCTGTCGGCCTGGTCGACGAAGGCTCGCGCGGCCGGCCGGACAAAGCTCTGCCCGGTCGGCCACGCGGCCTGTTCCCCTCGGTCAGCCGACCGCCGCGGTGACCGGAATCGTCAGCGTGGGAAGGTCCGAGACCGTCAGCGACAGTTCGTCCCCCGGCGCCACCGGACCGACCCCGTCGGGAGTGCCGCTGGCGATGATGTCGCCGGGTTCGAGGGTCATGGCTTCGGAGTAGACCTCGATCAGGCGCGGCACGTCGTAGATCAGGTCGGCGACGCGGCCCGACTGCCGGACGGTCCCGTTGAGGCTGAGCTCGATCTCCAGCTTCGACGGGTCCGGGATCTCGTCCGCGGTGACGATCGCCGGACCCAAGGGCGTGAACGTGTCGAAGCTCTTGCGGTACGGGCGGTCCTCCTGGCCTCGCAGAGTGATGTCCACGAGCGGGACGTACCCGAACACGTAGTCGAGCGCGTCGGAACGCGAGACGCGCCGGGCGCGCCGCCCGATGACGACACCCAGTTCGCCTTCGTAGTCGACGCGGCGTCCCGGGGCCGGGTGCTCGATCGCGCCGTCCGGCCCGACGATGGAGGAGGGTGCCTTGAGGAAGCCGACGTACGTCTCGATCGTGCCGGCGACACCGCTGGTGAAGGCCCCCGCCTTGATCATCTCGTCCCGGTGGGGGCCGTGGTTGACGGGTGCCGCCACGATCTTGGTCGGGCGCGGTTGAGGCGCGCGGAAGACGACGCCGGACCGCGGGATGCCCGTGGTGGCCGATGCGTCGAGCAACTCGGACGCCAGCTCCTCCCAGTTCTCGATCAGCGCGTTCATGCGGTCGGTGGGGCGGATCGAGGCGTCGAGCACGCTCGTCACATCCACGATCGTGTCGTCACGGCCCCAGACACCCAGCCGGTAGTCGTCGAACAGGCTCAGCTTCATCGTGCTCCGCTCACCTTCATCGGTACGGATCGCATCCACGGCTGCATACACTTGGTGTTGCCCATCGTGGATTTCTCAGTGAACTCCCTGCAAGAGTGCGGCTACTGTATACTCTTCGGGATGACCGAGGAAACCCTGAATGGTGGTGCAGGCGTGGATACGTGGCTCGACAGCCTCGCTCCGATCCCGCGTGAGGCGGGTGATCATGCCGCCAACGCCGCCCATGCCTATCTGCGCACGCTGGTGCTGAACGGGACCGTCCCGCCGCACGCCGAGCTCAATCAGGTGGAGCTCGCCGAGCGGTTGGGTATCAGCCGCACCCCTGTACGTGAGGCCGTGCGCATGCTCCAGGAGGAGGGGCTGGTCGAGGCCGAGCCGTACAAACGGGCGCGGGTCATCGGCTTCGAGGCGGCGCAGTTCGAGTTCGTCTACGTACAGCGGATCATGCTCGAGGGCCTCGCCGTCCGCCTCACGGTGCCGTCGATGAGTGACCAGGACAGGGCCGCAGTCGGGGAGTTGGCCGCCGAGCTGGCCCGCATGTCCGGTGACGCGGGGCGGACCCCGGAGTGGAACGAGACCCACCACCGCTTCCATCTGGCGTTGGTGGCAGGAGCCGGGCCCCAGTTGCTGCGGAGCATCGAGGGCCACATGCAGCGCGCCGAGCACTATCGCCTGCAGTACCAGTACCGGGGCCCCCGGGCGTCGCTGCGGCACCTCGGAGAACACGAGCGCATTGCGGAACTCTGTCGGGAACGCGACGCGACGGGCGCGGCCAACGAGCTCGCGGCCCACCTGGCGCGAACCGCCCTGTCGATGATCGGAGAGCTCGCGCCCCGCTACGACCCGGCAGCGGTGCGTGAGGCCCTGGGGCTGTTCCACGCGCCGGGAGTCATCTGACCACTTGACTCGCGGGGCATGCTGGCCGACGGTGTTTGGGCGGCCAAGCAATGGGCCCGCGGCGGCACGGTCCCAGCTGGACCGACCACGGCCGCCGCAGAGCGATTGGATCGGGGCCCCATGGCCGAGCGAACGTCACCCGTAGGTGCGGGCAACCTGCCCGCCGCAGTCACCAGTTTCGTCGGACGGCGCCAGGAGATCGGCGAGGTCCGGGGGCTCCTCGGCGCCGCCCGACTGGTGACATTGACCGGCGTGGGCGGGGTCGGCAAGACACGGCTGGCGATCGAGACCGGCGCCGAGGCGAGCACGGCGTTCGGCGACGGGGTCTGGCTGGTCGACCTCGCGGCCGTACGGCAACCCGAGCTGGTCGCGCAGGCCGTGGTGACCGCGCTGGGGATTCCCGACCAGTCCACGAAACCGCCCGTCGAGCAGCTGATCGACCACCTGGCCCGGCGGCAGGCGCTGATACTGCTGGACAACTGCGAGCATCTCGTCGACGCCTGCGCCGTCCTCACCGATCGGCTCCTGCGCGGCTGTGCACGGGTGCGGGTGCTCGCCACCAGCAGGCAGGTGCTGGGCATCGTCGGTGAGCACGTCTACCAGGTGCCGCCGCTATCGGTCCCAGACCCGGACACCCCGCCCCCGGTGGAGGCGCTCGGTCAGTACGAGTCCGTGCGTCTGCTGGTGGACCGTGCGACGGCGATCAGGCCCGGCTTCGCGGTGTCGGACGCGAACCGTGTGGCGGTCGCGCGGCTGTGCGCCCGCCTCGACGGCATCCCGCTGGCCGTCGAACTGGCCGCGTCCCGGCTGCGCTCGCTGCCGCTGAGCGAGGTCGTCGACCGGCTGGAGGACAGGTTCGCGCTGCTGACCGGCGGCAGCCGCGCCGCGCTTCCCCGTCAGCGCACCCTGCGCGCGCTGATCGACTGGAGCCACGAGTTGTGCTCGGCGGAGGAAAGGCTGCTGTGGGCGCGCCTGTCGGTGTTCGCGGGCGGCTTCGACCTCGCGGCCGCCGAAGGGGTGTGCGCCGACGACGCACTGCCGCGCACGAAGATCGTGGATCTGGTCGACCACCTGGTCGGTCAGTCGGTCGTGCAGGCCGTGGAGCGCGACGGCCAGGTGCGCTACCGGATGCTCGAAACCATCCGCGAATACGGCTGGGACCTGCTGGCGGCTTCCGACGAGCACATCGCGTTGCGGACCCGGCACCAGGAGTTCTTCGGTCAACTGGCCGTGCACGTAGCGGCCACTTGGTACGGGCCCGGCCAGGAGGAGGGCCTGGCCAGACTCCGCGCCGACCACCGCAACCTGGAGGCGGCGCTGGAGTGGTGCGTCAGCAACGGCAAGGCGAAGCAGGCCCTGTCCCTGGTGGCGGCGCTGCGCCACCACTGGTGCGCCGACGGCTTCCAGAGCGAGGGCAGGCGCTGGCTCGACCGCGCACTCGACCTCCCCGGACCGCCTTCGCCCGAACGGGCCACCGCCCTGTGGGTGGCCGGCTGGGTCATGCTGCAGCAGGGTGACTACGACGGAGCCGAGGCCCGGCTGGCGGAATGCGAGAAGCTGGCCGCTGAACTCGGCGACGAGGTGGCGCCCTACATAGCGTTGAGCCTGCGGGGCACCGCGGCGCTGTTCCGTGGCAACCTGCCCAAGGCGCTCGACAGCTTCGAGGCCGCCTCGGCCGGTCTCACCAGGATGGGGGACACCGGCGGCACCCTCTTCACGGACTTCCAGGCCGCCATCGCGCACGCCCACGCGGGGGACGAACGGGCGGCGCAGAAAGGCGAGCGCGCGATCGCCCTCAGCGAGCAGCTCGGAGAGCGGTGGACCCGTTCGTACGCGCTGTACGCACTGGGCCTGCGCGCCTGGGCGCACGGTGAGCTGGACTCGGCGACCGCCCTGGCCCGCGCCGGGCTGCAGATCCAGCGCGGGTTCAACGACCACGTCGGCACCGCTGTGCTGATCGAACTGCTGGCCTGGATCGCCGCGTCCAAGAAGGAGTTCGGCCACGCCGCCCGACTGCTCGGCGCGATCCGCTCGATCTGGCGCGCCATCGGCACCTCGCTGTCCGCCTTCGGACCGCACCTGGACCACCACCATGCCCAGTGCGAACGCCAGGTGCTGCACGCGCTGCGCGCCGAGGCATGGGAGGCCGCGCTCGCCGAGGGCGGGCGGATGGACCACGACCAGGCCATCTCCTACGCGCTCGACGGCCCCACCGGCGTGCGGCCCGCCGTCCCACCCGCTGCCGCGGACGAGGTGCTGACCCGGCGCGAGCGCGAGGTGGCCGCGCTCGTGGCGGAGGGCCTGAGCAACCGCCAGATCGCCGAGTCACTCGTGCTGTCGCCCCGCACCGTCGACGGGCACGTCGAGCGCATCCTGGCCAAGCTCGGGTTCGCGTCGCGCGCGCAGGTGGCCGCCTGGGTGGCTTCCTCGGGTACCAGGTAGAACCACGGGGATTGCGGATCGGGTAGGTCTGCCCATGTCCTTGGACCGCCTCTCCGGGTGACGCTCTGCGCCACACCAGGACGAGGAGGTCTTCATGGTGACGATGCAGCAGGCGCAGCCCCGAGTCGACGTAGCACCGGGCAGCCTGTTCATTGACGGTCAGTGGGTACCGGCGACGGCGGGCGTCACCCGGGAACTGCTGGACCCGGCGACCGGCCAGGTCGCCACGACGGTCGCCGAGGCGGACGAGTCCGACGCCGAGCGCGCGGCCGCCGCGGCCCACCGGGCCTTCGAGGAAGGGCCCTGGCCCCGCTTGAGCCCGCGCGAGCGCGGCCGGATCCTGCTGCGCACCGCCGACCTGCTGCGCCGGCGGGCGGAGGAGTTCGCGGAACTCGAGTCGTACGACGTAGGCAAGCCCCTCACCTTCACCCGCCGCGTCGACGTACCGATGACGATCGACACCTTCGAGTACTACGGCAGCCTCGCCGCTGGAATCGAAGGCGCCACGCGGACCACGGCCGCGCCCACGCTGGCCTACACCCGCCGCGAGCCGATCGGCGTCGTTGCCGCGATCACGCCGTTCAACTTCCCGCTGGTCCTGTCCTGCAAGAAGATCGCCCCGGCTCTGGCCGCCGGCAACACGGTCGTGCACAAGCCGGCCGTGGAGACCCCGCTGACCGCGCTGCGGCTGGCCGAGGTGCTGCAGGACGCCGGCGTGCCGGACGGCGTGTTCAACGTCGTCACCGGGGACGTGGCGGCCGGCCGGGCACTGGTGCGCGATCCCCGCGTGGGCAAGGTGGCGTTCACCGGCTCGACCGCCGCCGGCAAGCAGGTCATCCGCGACGGCGCCGACACCATGACCAAGGTGACCGTCGAACTGGGCGGCAAGAGCGCGAACATCGTCTTCGCCGACGCCGACCTCCCGGCCGCCGTCACCACGGTGGTCAAGGCCTTCACCTTCAACACCGGCCAGTTCTGCATGGCGGGCACCCGGCTGCTCGTCGAGCGGCCGGTGTACGAGGACGTGCTGAAGGGCGTGGCCGCCGCACTCGCGCACGTGAAGATCGGCGACCCGTTCGCTGAAGACACCGTGATCGGGCCCATGGCCGGGCCGAACCACCGGGCGAAGGTCCTGTCCTACGTGGACCGTGCCCGGCAGGACGGCGTCCGCGTCATCGGCGGCGACCACCCGGACGGACCCGGTTTCTACGTCGCTCCGACGGTGCTCGCGGACGTCGACCAGCACTCGGCCTACGTACAGGAGGAGATCTTCGGGCCGGTGCTGACGGTCCAGCCGTTCGACACCGAGGAAGAGGCCGTCCGGCTCGCCAACGGCACCCCGTACGGTCTCGCCGCCGGGCTCCAGACCCGCGACGTCTCCCGCGTGCACCGGGTCGCCGCTGCTCTGCAGGCGGGGACGGTATGGGTCAACACCTGGGCCGCGATGGACCTCTCCATGCCGATCGGCGGCTACAAGCAGTCGGGGTACGGCCGCGAGAACGGTCCCGAGGGACTCGACGAGTACCTGCAGACCAAGTCGGTCGTCGTCGCCCTCTGAGCATCGGCCACGGAGTCACGGAAAGGAAGGCACATCATGAGCACTGTCACCACCGCCGCCGTGGTCGAAGAGCCGGGGGCACCGTTCACCCTCACCGAGGTCGTCCTCGACGAACCCCGGGAGGACGAGGTCCTCGTCCGGATGGTCGCCACGGGCCTGTGCCACAGCGACCTGGGCGCACAGGCCGGCAAGATCCCGTTCAAACTGCCCGGCATCCTCGGCCACGAGGGCGCCGGAATCGTCGAGCAGGTCGGATCGTCGGTCACCAAGGTCAAGCCCGGCGACAAGGTGCTGCTCAGCTTCACCTCCTGCGGGCACTGCACCGGCTGCCGCAACGGCCATCCGGCGCTGTGCGACACCTGGGTGCCGAGCAACGTGGTCAGCGGAACGCGGGCCGACGGCAGTTCCACCGTCCAGCGCGAAGGCGTGCCGATCGGCGGTCACTTCTTCGGCCAGTCCTCCTTCTCCCGGACGGCTCTCGCCGACGAGCGCAGCGTGGTGAAGGTGGACGCCGAGGCCGACCTCTCGATGCTCGCCCCGCTCGGCTGCGGGGTGCAGACCGGAGTCGGCGCCGTCTGGAACGTACTCGCCCCCCGGCCCGGCGCGAGCCTGGCGGTGTTCGGCACCGGCGCGGTCGGCCTGTCCTCGATCATGGCCGCGAGCCTGCTCCCGCTCGGCGACATCATCGCCGTCGACCGGGTACCGGAGCGGCTGGAGCTGGCGCGCAGCCTCGGCGCCCGACACACCGTCAACACCAACGAGGTCGACCTCGCGACCGCGCTGGCGGAGATCACCGGAGGCCGCGGCGTCGACAACGTCGTGGACACCACCGGCCATCCCGCCGTCCTCCGTACCGCCGTCGACTCGCTCGCCGTGGGCGGCGCGTGCGCGGTGGTCGGTGTGGCGGCGTCGGGAACCGAGGTGTCGCTGGAGATCCACGGCCTGCTGACGGGCAAGCGCATTCTCGGCGTGACGCTGGGCGACGGCGAGCCGGAGACCCTGCTGCCGCGCCTGGCCGCACTGCACCAGCAGGGCAGGCTGCCGCTGGACCGGCTCATCCGGCACTACAAGCTGGAAGACCTCAACACCGCGGCGCACGACATGCACACCGGCGTGGCCATCAAGCCCGTAGTGCTCTTCTGACCCCCTCCCCCCCCGCAGAGCCGCACAGCAGGGGCGCCACCCCGATCAGCAGCCGTGGCTGACGAGAACGCGTAAGCCGCCATGCGAGCACTTCGGTGCGCACAAAAAGAGCGGCCTCAATCACCGCGGGCCCGCGAGGACGCCTGCGTACGAAACAGGAGCACCACCATGTCCGAAGACAAGCTGCAGTGGCTCGTGGACCGCACCGAGATCTCCGAGACCATCACCCGCTACTTCAACGCACTCGACGCGCAGGACTGGCCAGCGATGCGCGCGACCTTGGCCGAGACCCTCGACCTCGACTTCTCGGAGCTGTTCGGGGACCCGCGGGAGACGGTCGCCTCCGACGACTTCGTCGGAGCCGCGCCCCAGCGCATGGGCGGTTTCCGCGCCACACAGCACATCAGCCCCAACCACGTGATCACGATCGACGGCGACAGCGCCGAGGTCACGGCGTACATGTACGCCTGGCACGTGGTCGAGGCGCCGGACGGAACAGAGCACATGTACACACTGCGCGGCTCGTACGACATCACGATGCGCCGCACGGAGTCCGGCTGGTCGATGAGCCGACTGCGCATGAACGTCTGGCACGAGACGGGCAGCAAGGACGTCTTCCGCATCTCCAGCGAACGCTACGACGCCCTTCGCGTGGCGACGAGCTGACGGACCCGCAATCACCCAATACCTACCTCACTCAGGAGACAGACATGGCAGAACCGAAGGTCGTCAGACCGAGAAGGCGGCTCGTCCGCGCGGGCGCGGTCGCGGCAGCCCTGGCGCTGGCCGCCCTCACCGCGGGCTGCGGCGGGAGCTCCACCGACTCCGCGCAGACGTCCGGCGGCGCCACGTCGGCGGAGACGGCCAAGGCGGACAGCCTGCTGAAGCCGTTCCTGACCCGGCCCAAGTCGATCGCGCTCACCGAGCCGCTGAAGAAGCTGCCGAAAGGAAAGGTCCTGACCTTCCTGGAGTGCACGGCCGATCCCTGTAAGAACCTGGGCCGGAGCATGGGCGAGGCGGCGAAGGCGCTGGGTATGCGCTACGAGCCGATCCAGGCGGGCGCGACCCCGGAGAGCTTCCAGGCGGCGGCGCAGCAGGCCATCGACGAGCGGCCGGCAGCCGTCCTGATGGCCGGGCTCGATTCCTCGCTGATCAAACCGCAGTTGGCCCAGATGAAGGCCAAGGGCATCGTGACCGTCGACTTCTCGACGGCGGACAAGCCGTCGACGTTCGACGCGTTCTTCCTCTCCAGCAAGGCCTGGCACGACGTGGGCGCCGCGGAGGCGGCCTACGCGATCAAGCAGCGTGGCGGGAAGGCCCACGTCCTGTTCGTCAACATGTCGCTGTTCACCCTGAGCAGGGGCATGAAGGCCGGCCTCCAGGAGACCGTGAAGAACGACTGTGCGGGCTGCTCGTTCAAGACGATCGACACCGTGCAGACCGATGTCGGTACTCAGATCCCGACGAAGGTCGTCTCCGCGCTGCAGCAGGACCCCTCGATCAACACGGTTGTGTTCATGGCCGGTTATCAGTCCCTGGGTGTGCCGGAGGCGTTGAAGGCCGCCGGGCTGTCCGACCACGTCAAGATCATCGTGCAGGCCCCCTCGGCGAACAGCTACGCCGACCTGAAGTCGGGTGCCCAGGAGGCGGCGGCCGACGTCGACCTCGCCCTGAACGCGTACTACGCGGTCGACGCGGCGGCCCGTCTGGTGACCGGTCAGAAGGCACCCGACCTCAGCGACCTGCAGATGCACTACCTGATCACCGGCAAGGACGTCACCTTCGATCCCAAGACCGAGTTCTTCCACCCGATCCCCGACTTCAAGGAGCAGTTCCACAAGATCTGGGGCCTCAAGTGAGCGCGACGGCCGCTGCGGTCGCGCCCCTGCTGACGATCAGGGGCCTGGGCAAGACGTTTCCGGGGCAGGTGGCGCTGGCCGGCGTGGACCTCGGCATCCGCCCCGGCGAGGTGCACGCGCTCGTGGGCCAGAACGGCTCGGGCAAGTCGACCCTGATCAAGATCCTCGCCGGCTTCCACCAGCCGGATCCGGGCGGCACCGTCGAGTTCCGTGACCATGAACGCGGCGAGCGTCCGATCGCCTTCGTACACCAGGATCTCGCGCTCGTCGGTGCACTGGATGCGATCGACAACCTCGCGCTGGGCCGCGGCTTCCGGATGCGTGGCGGGCGGATCGACCGGCGGGCCGAGCGTGAGCGGGCGGCCGGCGTCCTCAGTCAGCTGGGCGCCGACGTGCCCCTGGACCGGCCGCTGGAGCAACTGCGCCCCGTCGAGCGATCCCTGATCGCGATCGCCCGTGCACTGGACGGGCTCGCCGACTCGGCGGTGCTCGTACTCGACGAACCGACGGCCGCGCTTCCGGCGCCCGAGGTGGACCGCCTGTTCGAAGCGATCCGGCGCGTCACCCTGCGCGGCGGTGCGGTGCTGTACGTATCACACCGCCTCGACGAGGTGTTCAGCGTCGCCGACCGGGTCACCGTGCTGCGTGACGGTCGTCTGGTGACGACTGCCGAAGTGGCGGAGCTCGACCACGACGGGCTGATTGAGCTGATGCTCGGCCACGGCCTGTCCCACGAGACCCGGCAGACGCCGGCCCCGTCACCCGAAGCACGGACCGTGCTCGAAATCCGCTCCATGCGCGGCCGGACGATCGAGGACTTCTCGGTCGGCCTGCGTGCCGGTGAGATCGTCGGCGTCGCCGGCCTGGCGGGGTCCGGACGCGAAGACCTCGCCGCCGCGATCGTGGGCGCCGTGCCGGGCACCGACGGCGAGGTGATCGTCGACGGTGAACCGCTACGCCGGCGCACCCCGCGCTCGGCGATCGACGCCGGCGTGGTCCTCGTACCCGCCGACCGCCCCCGCCTCGGAGCCATCCTCGAACACACGGTGGCGGAGAACGTCACCCTGCCAAGGCTGCGGCCCCTCATGGCGAGGCTGCGCATCCAGCGCCGACGCGAACACGACGAGGTCCTGGCGCTGAGCGAACGGCTCGAACTGCGGCCCGCCGACCCGCAGAGGCCCATCGGCACCCTGAGCGGCGGCAACCAGCAGAAGGCGGTGCTCGCGCGATGGCTGCGCGTCGGACCGCGCGCGCTGATCGTGGACGAGCCCACTCAGGGCGTCGACGTCGGCGCGAAGGAGCGGATCCACGACGTACTGCGCAGCGCTGCCGCCCAAGGGCTGGCGCTGCTCGTCTGCACGGCGGAGACCGAGGACCTGCCCGGTCTCTGCAACCGGGTGCTGGTCATGCGCGGCGGCCGCGTCGTCGCCGAACTCTCAGGCCGCGGCCTGACCACCGAACGCATCCTCGCCGAAACCCTCGACCCACCCCGCAAGCTGGAGTCCGTATGAGCACCGCCCTCGCCGACGACACCGCCGCACCTCCCACACCTCCCGCGTCTCCCGCGACGCCCGGCCGCACGAGTCTGCGCGACCGGCTGGCCGCCTCGCCGCTGTCGTTCGCCAACATCAGCCTCGTGTACGTGTGGGCGGCGATCTTCGCCCTGTTCACCCTCTGGGTCCCCGACAAGTTCCTGACCGCGACGACCTGGCAGTCCATGGCCGGCGAGCAGGCGGTCACCGTGATCCTCGCGCTCGCCGTGGTCGTCGCGCTCTCGTCCGGCGTCTTCGACCTGTCCGTCGGCGCCGTACTCGGAGCCACCGCGATCCTCGTCGCGAAACTCATGGCCGGCCTGGGGATGGCACCGGTGCCCGCGGCCCTGGTGACGCTCGCGGCCGGCGCGTTCGCCGGATGCGTCACCGCCACGATGGTGGTCGTCTTCCGTGTCCACTCCTTCATCGCCACGCTCGGCATCGGCTCGATACTCGCCGCCTTCATTTCCGCTGTCTCCAACAACCAGCTGATCATCGGGCTGCCGCAGTCCTTCCAGCGTTGGGCGACGTTCGAAGTCCTCGGCATCCAGGGGGCGTTCTGGATCGCCCTCGTCCTCGCCGTCGTCATCTGGTTCGTACTCGAACACCGCCCCATCGGCCGGTACATGTACGCCACCGGCAGCAACGCCGAAGCCGCGCGACTGGCGGGCGTACGCACCAACCGCGTCATCTTCGGCACGATCGTCTGCACCGCGCTGATCGCCACGATCGCCGGCATCGGCGTGACCTCGCGCATCGCCACCGGTTCGCCGACGATCGGACCGCCCTACCTGCTCCCGGCCTTCGCGGCCGCGTTCCTCGGATCCACCCAGATCCGGCAGGGCCGCTTCAACGTCCTCGGCACCCTCATCGCCGTCTACGCGCTGGCCACCGGAGTGAAGGGCCTGCAACTGGCCGGCGCCCCCTTTTGGCTGCCCGACCTGTTCAACGGCATCGCCCTGCTCGTGGCGGTCGCCCTGTCGGTGCGACGGCGGCAGCTGACCAGCCGGCCCGCGCAGGACGCGCCCACGGCCAAGGTCCGTCCGCCGCTGACCCTGCGAGAAGCGGCCCGCCCCCACCTCGAGCGGCTGCGCGACAGCCTGGACGAGAGCGTGTGGCTCACCGAGCCCGCACAGGAGGGCGGCTCCGCGAAGGTGGTCGAAGCGGCCGAGAGCCGTCGGCCGTTGCGCATCGTCCGACGGCCCGGCGATCTCCGTCAGGCGGGCGCACCGGACGTCGAGGTCCTCCAGAGGACCGACATCGACTCCGGAGCGGTGACCGTGGAGGACGAAGACGTGATCACTGTCGCCGCGCCGGTGCTCACCGAGGACGGTCGTGCTCTGGCCGCAGTGTCGGTCTGCGCTCCGCGGGCGCGCGTCGACGACCAGCTCGTGCAGCAGATACGCGACGGCGTCACGGACACCGCACGACTGGTCGCCGCGCAGCTGAACGAGCAGCTGAACGAGCAGCGTCCCAGCTGACCGGGACAGATCCATTGCCCAGTCACCGGCACCGGCCGCGGCGTCTGCCCCGGCCGGTGCCGAGCGATGTGGCGGTACCAGCCGGCGGTATCAGCTCAGAAGAGGGGTGCTCATGTCCGTAGGTTCCACACCGCTGCTTTTCCTGCACGGTTACTGGCACGGTTCCTGGCGTTGGAGCGAGGTCCTCACGGTCCTCACGTATGTGACCGGCGCCGGCCGCCCAGCCGTCGCGGTGGACATGGCGGGCCATGGGTTACCGGCCCGTCGGCCCACGTGTCTCACCGAGCGCCCCTTCTCTCCTGAGGAGCCGGCCACCGAGGTGTCTCCGGCGGTCGACGTGGACCTGGACCGGGCGGGTGAGCTGCTCGTGTCCCTGATCGAGAAGGTCGGCCGTGGCGGCCCGGTCACCGTGGTGGCCCACAGCATGGGCGGCACGGTACTGACGCGGGCGGCCCAACTCGCGCCGGAACTTGTGGCGCACGCGGTGTACCTGACCGCTTTCATGCCTGCCTCGGGCATGCCGGCCGCCGCCTACCTGCGCCTGCCCGAGAACGCGGGCTCCGTGATGGGACCGGCCTTCGACACGGCCGTCGCCGACGTGGCCCTCGGTCTGCTCGCGACTGACGCTCCGGTCGGCATCGCGCTCGGTGCCACCACCCTCACCCGTGACGGTTGGGGCTCGGTGCCCCGCACGTACATCACCCGCGCACAGGACCGCGCGATCCTTCCGGCTCTGCAACGGAAGTTCATAGACGACGCGGACACCGCCTTTCCCGCCAACCCGACCTCTGTGGTGGCCCTCCAGACCTCCCACTCACCGTTTCTGTCCATGCCGCGCGAGGTGGCCGACATTGTCGCGGAGCTGGGCTGACGGGCGGTTGCTGCAGCTCAAGCAGATTCGTGCGCCGCGGCACCTGTCGGCCGCGGCGCACGAATCATGTGAGTCAGGTTGCTCAGACCTCGACGGAGTCCAGCGGGATGGTCGGATACATCTCCGGCTCCTGGTCGGGGGCCAGCGCCGTGGGACCGTAGATCCAGTCCATGAAGGAGTAGTCGTACGTGTTGCGGGAGCGCATCACCCCGTTGCGCTGCTCCCGCTTGACCCCGACGTGGTGCCACAGCTCGCCCCATGAGCGTGCGGTGAGGACCACCCGGCGGCAGTGCTCGGGACGTACGGCCTCGTAGGCGGCGAGCGCCGCCTCCCAGTCGACACCGGACCCGTTCTCGGACCGTTTCGCGAGTTGCTTGCCCACGTGCTGGGCCAGGACCCAGCCGTCCTCGATGGCCATGACGGCTCCCTGGGCCATGTACTGCAGCGGAGGGTGGGCCGAGTCGCCGAGCAGGGCGATGCGTCCCGTGACCCACGTCATGATCGGCTCGCGGTCGAACATCCGCCACCAGCGGTCGCGCCACATCAACGGCAGGCCCTTCTGGACCTGGTCGCACGTTCCCTCGAAGGCGCGGTCGAGTTCGTCCGGGGTGCCCCAGTCGTCCTGGCCGGCCAGTGCCTTCGGCGACTGGAACACCGCTACCTGGTTGAACATCTGGCCACCGCGCAGCGGGTACTGGACGAAGTGGCAGCGCGGTCCGACGTACAGCACGACGTCCTTCTCGTGCACCTCGTTGGCGCGCACCTGCTCGAAGGGGACCGCTCCGCGGTAGGCGACGTATGCCGAGTTGACGGGCTCGTCGTCGACGATGAGCTTGCGTGCGACCGAGTGGAGCCCGTCTGCGGCGATGACCACCTCGGCCTCGTCGCTCTTGCCGTCGCCGAAGGTGACCCGTGCACCGCCCTCGATGTTCTCGTAGGCCTCGCAGCGTGCGCCGGTCACGAGTTCCACGCCCGCCTTCTCGCAGCCGCGCAGCAGGACGCCGTGCAGGTCGCTGCGGTGGATGACCATGTACGGGAAGCCGTAGCGGCGTTCCATGTCCTTGAGGTCCACCCGGGTCAGCTCGCTCGCGTCGAGAGCGTCCTTCATGATCATGTGCTCGGGCAGCACACCGAGTTGGACGGCTTCGTCCAGGAGCCCGTACTCGTGCAGGATCCGGGTGCAGTTCGGTGCGATCTGCAGACCTGCCCCGACCTCGCCGAACTCGGGGGCCTGCTCGTAGAGGCGGACTCGCAGACCCTGTCGGGTGAGAGCCAGCGCGGTCGAGAGCCCGCCGATTCCGCCGCCGATGACGAGGACGTCGGGGCGGTGGGTGTCTGTGGTGTTCATGTCTCTCTCCTGGTCACAGCCACGGAGTCAGGGGTTCGGCCGGGGAACCGTCCCCGGTCGTGACACCCGTGTAGGGGCGGCCCGCCAGGTAGGCGGTGATGTCGGCGTCGCTGCCCTGGACGGTGGGGGCGGTGTCGCTGCCGCGCCTGCCGACGATGTCGTGGCGGAGTTCGGCGAGGAACCTCTCGGGCAGGTCCGCGAATCGGATGCCGGTGTCGAGGTCGACGGCGTGCACCATGACCTCCCTGGTGCGCATCCACGGGACCTCGCTCGCCGGCACGGTCCGCCCCTGGGCGGTCAGTACCTCCGCGCGCCACTGCTCTTCGGTCAGCTCGGCCATAGCGGTGGCCAGTTGCTGCGCCGAGTCCTCGAGCCAGGCGTTGAGCCAGTCGACGGGCATCAGCGTGCCCGACTCGATGTCCGCCAGGCGCTGCTCCGGCGAGCTGTACATCGGGGTGGGCTCACCGGTGCGTGCCCAGTGCATGAGGTTCCTGAGGGCCCGGGCGTTGGCGGCCACGTGGGCCACGACGTGCTTGCGGGTCCATCCGGGGAGCAACGAGGGAGCGTCGTACGCCGCCTCGTCGAGGTCGGCGACGGCCTTGCGGCACAGGTCGGTGCCCTCGGCAACCCAGGCCAGCGTCGTCTGAAGGGTCCTCATCGCGCTCCCTCGGAGACGACACGGTTCTCGAGGCGGCCCAGGCCCTCGATCTCGGTGACGATCGTGTCGCCCTCCTGCAGGAACACCTGCGGCTTGCGAGCGTGGCCGACACCGCCGGGGGTGCCGGTGGCGATGATGTCGCCGGGGTTGAGCCGGATCACCGTGGAGACGTAGCGGACCAGGTGGACCGGGTCGAAGAGCAGGTCGCCGGTGTTGTCCTGCTGCATGACCTGCCCGTTGACCTCGCAGCGGATGTCGAGCGCGGGGCGCGGGCCGCCGACCTCGTCGGTGGTGACCAGGAACGGGCCGAGCGGGGTGGTGGAGTCCCAGTTCTTGCCCTGCAGCCACTCGCGGGTGCGGAACTGCCAGTCGCGGCAGGTGACGTCGTTGAGGACCGAGAACCCCGCGATGGCGGCCTCGGCCTCGGCCTCGTCGGCGCGCCGGACCCGGCGGCCGACGACCACGGCGAGCTCGGCCTCCCAGTCGAACTGCTCGGTCTCGACCGGACGCCGCACGTCGTCGAGGGCGCCGACGAGGGTGTCCGCGAACTTGCAGAAGAGAGTGGGGTATTCCGGCAGGTCGCGGCCCATCTCCTTGATGTGCTTCTGGTAGTTCAGGCCGACGCAGACCACCTTGCTGGGGCGGGGCAGGAGCGGGGCCAACTCGGCGTCCGCGCCCGCATACCGCTGACCGTCGACCGCCGCCGCGGCTTCGAGACCGCCAGCCGATGCCAGCACGGCACCCACGTCCGGCAGTCCCAGATCGACGAGGGTGTCGCCCTCGACGCGGACCGCGGTGGTGCGGTCACCGAGGTCTCCGAGACGGATGGTGGCGAGCTTCACGCGTTCTCCTCGATGTGGGTGCGGAACAGGTTGAGCTTGGTGAAGAGAGGGGCGTCGCTGAACTGGAACAGATCGAGCGCGCCGGAGTCGGAGTCGGACGGCGACGCCTCGGACCGGATCGACAGGGGCTGCCAGGACGGGACGACGAAGAGGTCTCCGCGCTGCACCGACCAGGAGAAGTCGCCCACGGTCACCCGGCCGGAGCCGTCGAACACCTGGTAGACCGACGAACCCGTCTCCCGGCGCGGCGCGGTCTGCGCACCGCGGACCAGACGGTGGAACTGGGCGCGGATGGTCGGCAGGACATCGGCAGCGGTGGTGGGATTGGTGTAGCGCACCAGCGCGTGGCCGGGCCCGACGGTGCCGGGGTGGCCCTGGCGCTCCAACAAGAGCTGGTCGGTCAGGGCGGCGTCGGTGTCCGCCCAGCGGTAGCACAGCAGCGGAGTGCTTTCCCTGCGCCCGAACTGCGAGACCGGCACCAGCCCCGGGTGGCCCCACAGCCGCTCCGAGCGCGACCGGTCGGGCGTCGCGTGCTCCTCCTCGGACAGCTCGTCCCGGCCGAAGTCGAAGAACTGCGCCTCGACGTCGTACTGGAAGGGAATGTCGAGCCCGTCGATCCACGCCATGGGCTGGTCGGCCGAGTTGTGGTGGGCGTGCCAGTTCATACCGGCCTGCGGCAGGAAGTCGCCGCGGCGCATGGGCACCGGGTCGCGCTCCACGACCGTCCACACGCCTTCGCCTTCCACCACGAACCGGAAGGCGATCTGGGAGTGGCGGTGCTCGGGCGCGTCCTCACCGGGCATCAGATACTGGATGGCGGCCCACAGGGTCGGAGTCGCGTACGGCCTGCCACCCAGGCTCGGATTGGCCAGCGCTATCGCCCGCCGCTCCCCGCCACGACCGACCGGCACGAGGTCACCGGAGCGGCCGGCCAGCTCGAGCAGCGTCTTCCACTCCCACCTGTGCGGCTGTGCCTTGGACCTCGGTTGCTCGGGCATCAGGTCGCCGATACGGGTCCACAGCGGCACCAGCAGGGCCTTCTCAAAGCCCCGGTAAAGGTCCTCCAGCTCCGGAGTCACCGGGGGCTGATCCGGCCGGTCTTCGGCGGTCAGGGAGACAGGGGAGACCACGTCATCGTCTTCTTCACTCATACGACAACGGTGACTCGGGAGTTCTGATTTGGGATAGTAGATTCTGACCATCAGAACACCAGAGAGAGGGATTGCCGTGGCCAAGTCGATGAAGAGCCCGCCGGCATACGGCGTGACAAGCGTGGATCACGCGCTGCAACTGGCGGTAATACTCCAGATAGAGGGCTCTCTCACGGTCTCCGACGCAGCTCGCCGAATCGGCGTCGCCCGCTCGAGCGCCCACCGTCTGCTTTCCACCCTCGTGTACCGCGATTTCGCTGTGCAGAACCATGACCGCAGCTACGGTGTCGGCCCGGTCCTGGAGATCGCCGACAAGGCGCACTCGAACATCTCGGCCATCCGCGCCGCCGCCCTCGGCCCGCTGCGCACCGTCGTCGACACCCTCGGCGAGACCGCGAACCTCAGCATCCGCACCGGCCGGACCGTACGGTTCATCGCCTCGGTCGAGTGCGCCCAAGCGCTGCGGGTCGGAAACCGCGAAGGCATGGTCTTCCCAGCACACCAGGTGACCGGCGGCCTGATCACGCTGGCGGCCCTCACCGACGAGGAACTCGACGCCCTCTATGCGCCCGCCCCCACCGACACCTCCGAAGAGCGCCCGAACCTCACGAAGCTGCGCAACGATCTGCGCGCCGTCCGACGCAGCGGTGTGGCTGTCAACCTGGAGCGCTCCGAACGCGGAGTCGTGGCCGTCGGACGCGGCGTCATCGACTCCGGCGGGGACACGGTGGCGGCCGTGTCGGTGTCCATGCCCAGCGTGCGGTACTCAGCGGGCCGGGTGAAGGAGATCGTGTCGGCTCTGGCCGTGGCGGCAGAAAAGATCTCTGCCGAGATGGAGGAGCAAGGCCGGTGATCCACGCTGGTCAAAGGGCGCCAGCTCATCTTCCCAGCCGACTACGAAGGGGCCGGGGCCAGTTGCCCTGGGCCGCCGACCGGCTCTGACCGGAGGCTCTGTTCCGCCCATATCGTTTTGCCCCTTGCGGTCTGGCGTGTCCCCCAGCGTTCGCTGAGCTGCGCGACCAGGAGCAGTCCGCGGCCGCCCTCGTCGTACGTGCGGGAGCGACGCATGTGAGGCGCCGTGCTACTGGCGTCCGAGACCTCACAGATCAGGCTTCTGTCATGGATGAGACGTAGTCGGATGGGCGGTTGCGCGTACCGGATGGCGTTGGTGACCAGCTCACTGACGATCAGCTCCGTGACGAAGACGGCGTCGGTCAGGCCCCACGCATCCACTTGGCGGACGGCTCCCTTGCGGAGCTCGGCGACGGCGGCAGGGTCGGGTTCCACCTCCCAGGTGTTGACCTGTGAGGCGTCCAGCGCATGGGTACGCGCGATGAGCAGGGCCACGTCGTCGGTCGGCCGCTCGGGCAGCATGGCTGCGAGAACCGCGTCGCACGCGGCGTCCAGTGAGGGTGCCGGACGGCTCAGGACTTGGCGCAGCCTGGAGACGCCGTCATCGATGTCGATGTCACGCGATTCGATCAGGCCGTCGGTGTAGAGGGCGAGGAGACTGCCTGCCGGTAGAGCGACCTCGGCGGCCTCGAAGGGCAGCCCGCCCAGGCCCAGCGGGGGTCCTGCCGGAATGTCGAGCAGTTCCGCCCTGCCATCGGGAGTCGCGACGATCGGCAGCGGATGCCCGGCGCGGGCGAGCGAGCAATGACGTGAGACAGGGTCGTACACCGCATACAGGCACGTCGCTCCGACGTCTCCCGTTGTTTCCGCACCACCTGCAAGCCGTTCTGCGCCCGCTTCGTCCACCTCGGTGGACAGGCGGCCCACCAGATCGTCGAGGTGAGTGAGCAGTTCGTCGGGCGGCAGGTCGATGTCGGCCAGGGTCCGTACGGCGGTGCGCAGGCGCCCCATCGTCGCCGAGGCGTGGATGCCGTGGCCCACGACATCGCCGACGACCAACGCCACCCTCGCCCCGGACAGCGGGATCGCGTCGAACCAGTCCCCGCCCACCCCGGCATGGCCACCGGCCGGCAGATAACGGGACGCGACGTCCACAGCGGCCTGCGCGGGCAACCTCTGCGGCAGCAGGCTGCGCTGCAGGGTGACAGCTGTGTCGCGCTGACGCGTGTAGCGCTGGGCATTGTCGATACAGACGGCCGCCCTCGCCGTGAGTTCCTCGGCCAGTACCAGGTCGTCCTGCTGGAACGGGTCGGGGTGCCGGTGGCGTACGAAGACGGCGACGCCCAGGGTCGTTCCGCGAGCGGACAGGGGCACCGTCATCATCGAGTGGATGCCGAAGTCGCGGACCCGGGCGGAGCGCAGCGGGTCCAGGGCGATCCACTCGACGGTTCCGGGATCGGTCATCCGGTACAGGGTGGCCCGTCCCGACCGGACGGTCTTCGCCGGCGGGGAGCCTTCCGGGTACACGTCCACTCCGCCCGGAGCGACGACCGCCTCGGGAATGCCTGGCCGCACGGACTGATGGGCAATGCGCCGCAGTGTGAGCGGGCCGCTCGCCGCAGGCGCTCTCGGGAACGGCTCGTACATGTTGTCGAGGGGCGCCAGCAGATCGACGCTGATGAAGTCGGCGAGTTCCGGGACCGCGATGTCCGCCAGCTCCTGCGCTGTCTGTGTCACGTCGAGGGTGCTGCCGATGCGCTTGCCGGCCTCGGCGATCAGCTGGAGTCGTTTGCGGGCCCAGTGCTGCTCGGTGATGTCGTGCGCGGAGAGACAGACACCGCGGATGCGGCCGTCTGCATCTCGTAGCGGTGCCTGGAAGACCGCCCGGGCGCTCTCGCGTGTCATGCCGGCGGTGCGCAGGAAGTACTCGCGGTAGTTCGGCTCACCCGCCATCAGGACTCGCTTCATGTCCTGTTCGCCCAGCTCACCCGTCTCGTTGTCCATGATCTCTGACAGGCGCAGCCCGCGGAGGTAGTCCTCCGTGAGGGCGTGGGCTTGTTGCATGGTTTCGTTGGCCACCCGCAAGCGGCAGTTGCTGTCGTACAGAGCCATGCCGCAACAGGGGGATTGTGCGAAGCTCCAGCTCACCAGGGCCTCGGCCTCGGCCTGCGGGAGCGGCTCGGTCAGCGCGCAGACCACAAGCCACTCACTGCTGCCCGTCTCTGTCGTTCTGCGATGTGCGACCACTCTCTTGTCCACACGGTGGCCGTCCCGGTGTCTGAGGGCGAGTTCGCCGTGCCACCGCGGCACTCTGTCGAGCGGCGGCACCTCCTCCTTCGGAGGTGCCTCGGCGAGCAGGGTGGACGCTGATCTGCCCAGGATCTGCGCCGACGAGTACCCCAGAAGACGCTCGGCGCCTTCGTTCCACTGCGTGACGATGCCGTGCTCGTCGATGAGGGCGCGTGCGGTCAGTGCCTCGCCGACCAGGTCGTTGTCATCGGGAGGCGGATTCCCCTGACGGGCGGGGACGCGCCGCTCCATGGCCGCTCAGCTCGCTCTCGTCGAGATCTTCGAGCACTTCACCCCGTAGAGATCATCATGGCTTGGGACAGGCGCCGCCCGACTGCCGCAGTCCGCGGGAGTCAGCACGCACAGACAGGCCCATACTGCGTGTTCACGTACACGCATACTCGGCATTATCCCGCAGCGCAGCGCCACCAGCCCATGGGCAGCCCGACCCCCGCGGCGGGTGGGCCCGGCCGGTCCCGGAGGGTGCCGCGGGGCGTTGCCGAACCGTTGGATTCGCTTCTCCCGACCTGGGAGACCACGCCCCGGCCAGCACGGCTGACTGGTGAGGACGACCGGGAACGACCTGTGGCGTGCTCAGCGGTCGAGGCCCCGGACCAGGTAGTCCCAGACCTGGCGGAGGGCGCCCTCGGAGTAGATGTGCCCGCGCTTGGAGTGGGACTCGGCCGGGTCGGACCACACCGGCCAGCCGCCGAAGCCGTGGGTCAGCAACTGCTGCCGGCAGGCCTGTTCCAGCAGGACGGCCGTCACGGTGGCGGTCTCCAGGTCCGGGCCGACGGTGACGATGCCGTGGTTGACGAGGAACACGGCCTTGGCGTCCCTGAGGGTGGCGGCGACCTCCTTGCCGAGTTCCGGGGTCATGATGAGGTCGGCCGTTCCGGTGTACGCCGGGACCTGCGGCGGCACGAAGAAGTTCGCGGCATGGCTCACCGGGCGCAACGGCTGGCCCGTGGCGGCAAGGGCGACGGCGTGCGGGGAGTGGACGTGGACCACTCCGCCGACGTCCGGGCGGGCGGCCAGAATCTCGGTGTGGATCGGGTATTCGCTGTGGCGGGGCCCGTTACCCTCCACGACCTCGCCGGACTCGTCCACCAGGTGAACCCGCTCCGGCGTCACCTCCTCCAGCCCCCATCCGGCGGCCTTGATCCATGCACCCCTGCCCTGCGGGTCCCGGGCCGAGGCGTGGCCCCAGACGAGGTCGCCGTGCCCGTCGGCGGCCAGGACTTGGGAAGCGGTGGCGACGAGAGCTCGCACGTCGTCTGTCATGGGTCTCCTTCTGTGCCGTGTGGCGGCAGTGCGGGTCAGGGCTCGCGAAGCGAAGCCTGGTCTCACTTGGTCTGCTGGTCAGACCTCAGGTCTGCTGAACGGAGGATAGAAGGCGCGTCGACCGACAGCCAGACCGTTCTGACATGCAGAACGCCACCAAGCGGGCCCGGTCACTGGATTCTGGCGGCCATGTCCCGCATCAGCTGGGCCGCCCGCACGACCTGCTGTTCTCCGAGCCGCGCCGTGGGGGCGGCGACGCTGAGGGCGGCCGGCGGGTGGTTGCCGCCTTGGGGCACCGCCACACCCACCGAGCTGACGCCCTCCTCGCTCTCGTCGTCGTTGACGGCGTATCCCCGTTCGCGGACCCGGTCCAGTTCCGCGAGCAGCTCCGAGCGTCGCCGGATCGTGTGCGGGGTGACCGGAGCGAGCGACTCGCTCGGATACAGGCGCAGCACGGCATCGGTCGGCAGCTGCGCGAGCATCACCTTGCCCAGGCTGGTCGCGTAGGCCGGCAGCACCCGCCCGACCCGCCCGGCCACGCGCAGCGCGAGTTCGCTCTCCACGCAGTCGAGGAAACGCACCTCGCTCCCCTCGAGAGTGCCGAGGTGGACGGTCTCGCCCGTGACGGAAGCGAGCTCCTCGAGGACCGGGCGGGCCAGGGCGCGGATGTCCATCCGGGTCGCGGCGGCCAGTCCGATCTCCATCAGGGCCGGGCCCGGGCGATAGACCCTGGTCTCGGGGTCCTGCACGACGAAGCGGTGGTATACGAGCATCGCCAGCAGCCGGTGCGCCCGGGACTTGCCGATGCCGAGTTCCTCGTATGCGTCGGTGAGCCGCAACTGGCTTCGGTCGCGGAACAACAGCAGCAGGCGCAGGGCCTTGTCGACCGTCTCGATGGGGTACTGCGGGGCCTGCTCCGTCTCTTCAGAGTTCCTCATGGCAGAACTTTATCGTTCCTCCCGTTGGCGCTTCTTGGCCCGTCGATTCCCGATGATTCTTGGTCGGCAATACATTTCGGTTCTGTTATTGACATTTAAGTTCTACAGGAGAGAACTCGGCGAGCACCAGCCGTCGTTGGGGGTGCTCATGAGCAACTGTTCCAATTAAGTGAGCAGGAGTGAGTCTTGGACCCATACCTGGTCACTGCGGACATCCCGAACGGTGTTGGATGCCCGGCTGGTTCCCCGCTTTCGCGTCCTGCTCGGCGACGGCACTCCCGGCCTCCCGGCGCGCGGTCCGTGGCAGGCGGGCAGGGTTCCTCACGCCGTCGGGTGCCCGGTGCGGCCTGGACGGTCCGATGCCCCGCCGCATCGCTCTGGTGCGGTGGGGGCGGTGCTGTCCGTCGCCGGATCGGATACCCGAGGGCGCGTCGCCCGACGGTGTTCTGCACGACGATCGTCAGGATCTGCATGCTCAGGCCGAGACCGGCACCGAGGACCAGCATGAACACCGACTCCAGCCAGGTGGGGGTCGACAGCACCAGCGACAGCAGTCCGCCCGCGAACAGACCGATGATGACGGGGGAGGACCACGCGTACTCGCTGCCGCCCCAACTCGTCGCCAGGATCAGGGCGCTCGCACCGATCGCGACGAAGGCGATCCCCGGGTAGTCGACGATCGGCTTCACGACCGCCTTGACCTGCGGAATGTTCTTCATCGTCATGATGGCGACGACGAAGGCGATCGCATGGGAACCGCCCCACTCTGAACCTGGACGGAGTCTTCGTTGTCGCAGCGGCGGTGTGAAGTGTATGTACGGCTGGACAAAAAGTCAACAGTTGTCTACTTTTGCGGCGGCGTCGCCCCGGACCACGGGATATGCCGCTTGTAGCATCGAGGTGAGCGAGGAGAGGAGGCGGAGCGTGGCTGCCGCCGAGGTGACGGAAGAAGCGCCGCAGTCGAGGCCCTCCGGTCGGGGCCGGCCGAGGAAGCAGCCTCCCGAGGGTGAGGTGAACTGCGTACGCAAGGGTGAGCGCACCCGTCTGCGCATTCTCGAGGCGGCTCGCCGGAAGTTCGCCGAGGTCGGTTACGAGCGGGCCACCATCCGGGCCATCGCGGCCGAGGCCGATGTCGACAAGTCGTCGGTCATCCAGTACTTCGGCAGCAAGGACGCCCTCTTCCGTGAGGCGGTCCACTGGCACATTCCCATCGCCGAATTCACCACCGACGATCCTGGCGAGACGGTGGAGAACTACCTTCGGGGCATGCTCGACGCCTGGGCGGCGGATCCCCACTCGCCCATGGCTGTGCTGCTGCGGGCCAGTATGACCAGCGAGGACGCCGAGGAGCTGCTGCGGGAGCACATCACCGCGGAGTCCGTCGGACCGATCGCCGCCACGGTCACGGCCGGCGATGCCCGTCTGCGGGCCGCGTTGGTCAGTGCGATGCTGATGGGGATCGCCAGTCAGCGCTACCTGCTGCGTATGCCCGACCTCGCCGCCGCGGACGTGGAGGACATCCTGCGCCTCGTCGTCCCCGCGTTCCGCACTCTGATCGCACCCGAGCAGGCGCCCGAGCGGGCCGCATTCGCCGGGGACTGATCACTCTCGGCCGTCACGCGCCCCAAGGCCGTCCGGGCCGTTCTCTGCGCGTGTTCCGGAGTTCATTGGTCGAGGTACCAAACTAGGGGCCTGATGCCCGCGCGGACCATGCTGTCCCGCACGGCGCTGGACGCCGAGGTCGTCAAGGTGGACGGTTCCGGGCACTTCCTCGCCGAGGAGCGGCCCGAAGCCGTCGTCCAGCACCTCACCGCGTTGCCCGGTCCGTCCGCCCGTGGCCCGTCCGCCCGCCGAATCCGCTGCACCGCGCCGCGGGGCGAGCCGCCGTGCAGAGAGGCGAGGCTGGTCCCGGCGGGCCAGTGCGCGAGCTGCTCGGGGGCGTGCTGCCAAGAGGAGTTGGGGAAGACGCTGGGCGCCGCCGAGGATGCGCTGCTGGTCGTCCTCGGCGCCCACGTAGACCACCCGCAGGATCTCGAGCATTGAGTCGGGGAAGTTGGTGTCCCAGCCCCCCGTGCCGAAGCCGACGAGCCCGAACGCCTCGCGGTACTCGAAGGGGAGGGCGGAGAACGCCTTGGACGTGGCGAGGTAGTGCGAGAAGGACATGTCGTCCAGGAGGGGCACCAGCTCGTTCCAGAGCTTCTTGATCGTGGCGTAGTCGCGGTCAGCGATCGCCTGCTGCATGACACTGAAGTGGGCGCGTTCCTCGAGGCAGTCCTGCCAGGCCGCAGCCACCTCGTGGAACATCCGCGGCAGGTCGGCGGGTGACTCGGCGTAGTGCTTGCGTCCGGCGATCTCGATCACGGTGCTGTCGGAGGCCGAAGTGAGGGGGTTGGGGAACGGCTTGGTGCCGAGGCCGAGGAGGTCGATGTAGTGGAAGAGCGCGCGGGCGGACCGGGGGAACCGCATGCCGCCGAGGTCGGCCACCGGGTGGTCGGTGCCGGGCTGACGGGCACCGCGCAGTCTGCCGCCGATCTGGGCTGACTCGTACACGACCGGCTTCAGCCCCAGCTTCATCAGCTCGTACGCGGCCACCAGGCCGGACATGCCGGCGCCGACGACGGCGACCTCGGTGCCGTGATGTTCGGGCGGGATGGAGCCGAGGCCGTCGGGTCCGGTCAGGACAAACAGCTCTGGGACGACCTCATCGAGCGGACACGCGGTCGCTTGGGCACGATGGTGGAACAGTTCCTGGCACGCACCATGGCTGCGGACCCTTCTTAGGCCGATTCCGAACTCACGGCGGAGGATTTGCGGCGGGCGAGCATCGAGTCGTTCACGGCAATGCTGGACAGCCTGGGCGACACGGCTCGGGTGCTGCAGGTCCACCGCAACACCGTGCTGAACCGGCTGAACTCGTTCGAGAAGTACACCGGCCCCGACGTGCAACGGCCCTACGACGCCGCCGCCGTGATCATCGCCTTGGAATGGCAGGGTGTCCGCCCCTGAGAGCCCGTTGACGAGGCGGGGCTCGCCTCCCAAACGGCGGCGATCCGCAGGGTAGGGGCAGCCTCGTCCGCGCGGCTCAGCAGACCGCGGAAGGGGCCGCCCGGGACGGTCGGACCTCAGCTCTGCGGAGGCCCCGCGTGGAGATGGACGCTGAGTTCTTCGTGCGTCGGGGACGCTGGAAGCGGCCGGGTGCCGTCCGGGCGCAGGCCGTCGACGAAGATGTGCACGTGGCGGGTGGCGAGGGCGGTGGCCTGTTCCTCGGGGAGGTATGGCAGGGGGCGGCAGGCCAGGGCTCCGGTGGTGATCAGGTCCACGGATGTGACGTCGGGCCGGATGGCTCCCTGAGTGCGGGCGTGAGCCAGTAGGTCCTCGAGAACGGGGCCGATCTGGCTCTGGACCTCGATTGCTTCGGGTGTGGCGCCGACAGGGCCGCCGATCAAGGGGAGCACGAGTATGTCCCGCTTCTCGACCAGGCGCAGCAGGTACCCCTCAATGGCGGCCAAGGGGTCCTGCGGGGCGGCGTCCAGTGCGTCGCGGGCGGCCTGGAGCACCAGGTCGAACCCGTCGAGCACGACCTGCTGGATCAGGGCTTCGCGGTCGGGGAAGCGCCGGTAGAGCGTGGCGATGTTCACTCCGGCGCGGCGGGCGATCTCGTCCAGCGGTGCGGCGGTGCCCAGTTCGCGAAAGGCGGTGCGGGCGGCGGCGAGGATCTGTGCCCGGTTGCGGGCCGCGTCGGCCCTCAATTGCGGCCTGCTGCCCTCACCGGCGGTGCGGGAAGTCACCGTGAGCCCGTCCTTTCTCGACTGTGCCGACCCGCCCTGATCGCTGCCGGCCGCCGCATCGAGATTACGTCAGCAGCACCCCCCACGCCGCATAAGTGAAGGATTTCCTTCGCTTGGTGTACGGTGTCGGTGGATGTGCCGCCGGAGGCACGCGCCCCGAGGACACCCCTCGAGTACGCCGATGCCCCGGCCGGCCTTCGGTTCGGACTGCGTATGCGTCGCCCGCTGTCCCCCACGTATCCCGAGAGAAGAGAAGTGGTGTCATCCGTGCAGAGGACACGTTTCGAAGGCAAGGCGGCAGTCGTCACCGGCGGCAGCCGTGGGATCGGCGCGGCCGTCGCGCGGCGGCTGGCCGCCGAAGGTGCGGCGGTGGCGATCGGCTACCGAGGTAACAAGGAGGCAGCGGACGCTCTAGTCGCCGAGCTCGGTGCCGACGGCGGCCGGGCGATCGCCGTTCAGGCGGACGCCGCCGTTCCGGCGCAGACCGGGACGCTGATCGAGCGGGCGGTGGCCGAGTTCGGCCGACTGGACGTGCTCGCGTCCTGCGCCGGTATCGAGCACTTCGACGCTCTCGAGAAGATCACGCCGGCCGACTTCGATCGCGTCTTCGCGGTCAACACACGCGGGCAGCTGTTCGCCGTGCAACACGCCGTGGCCCACATGCGCCAGGGCGGCCGGATCGTGCTGACCTCCTCGGTCAGTGCCTCCAAGGCGTTCTTCGGCCACACCCTGTATGCCGCCAGCAAGGCGGCGGTGGAGTCGATGGTGCTGAACCTGTCCGCCGAGCTCGGGCAGAAGGGCATCACCATCAACGCCATCGCTCCGGGTGGCACTGCCACCGACATGGCGGCCGAGTACGGGGCCGGTTACCAGCACCCCGACCTGGCCGGAAAGCAGGACCTGTCCGAGTGGCTCGGCGTCGCGGTCGCGCTGCGACGGCTCGCGGAACCCGCGGAGATCGCCGCCGGATACGCGTTCCTCGCCTCCGACGACGCGGCTTACATGACCGGCCGCACTCTGCAGGTCGACGGCGGCATGTTCTAGGGACGGGTCGACCACGAAGGGGTGACGAACGCGCCCCTGCCCTGCCCGCAGCCTCGGCGGGAGCACACCACCGAAGGGGCCCCGGCCCCGTTGACACCGGAAAGTCCCTCACCCCATGCACCACGGCACCACGTTCCCTCCCGGCGCACCGTCCCGGGTCACCCCTCACGATCCCGGTGCGAACCCCGTAGTCGATCACCCGCGACGCGCCAGGCACGCGCTGGTCGACTCCGAGCGCGGCATTCCCGCTCCGGTGCTCGCCGCGGCCGCCGGCGCCCGCAAGGCGATGCTCGTACCTGTGGTCACCGCGCTGGCGATCGGCACCGCGTTCGTCGCCATCTATCTCGCGGCGTTCCACGCGCCGTCAGTGCGTCATCAGCCCTTGGGCATCGCCGCATCCGACAAGGTGGCCGCCCGCGCGGAACTCGCCCTCAACAACGCGGCACCCGATGGGTACAGCTTCTACCGCTACCCGGATGCCGAGGCCGCTCGCCAGGCCGTCACCCACGACGAGGTCCCGGCAGCTCTGGTCGCCGACCGCCGAGGCACGCGTGTTCTGGTGGCCGGCGCGCAGGGGCCGTCCACGGTTTCCGGCCTCGCCACGGCGATGACGACTGCGGTCGGGAAGCCCGTTCCCGTGAAGGATGTGCTGCCCCTGGCAGCGGGGGACTCGCGCGGGCTGTCGGTGTTCTACGCGTCCTTCGGCGTGGTGCTTGCCGGCTTCCTCTTCGCGGTGTCCTCGTACGGGATCGCTCCGCGCCTGCGGCTGTCCGTTCGCGTCGTATCGATGCTGGTCTTCTCCGCCGCCTCCGGCGTGATGGTCGCGCTGATCGCGCACACCGCCCTGAACGCGCTGCCGGCATCGTTCGCCGTGGTCGCCGTCGTGGTGGGCTTGCTGGCCTGGGCTTGCGCCGCGGCTGCCGGGCTGCTGCTGCGCTTGTTCGGGCCGCTCGGCATGCCGGTGGCCTCGGTCGTGCTCCTGATCCTCGGCAACGCCGCCTCCGGGGGAATCCTGCCGGCGACTTTTCTGCCCGCGTGGCTCTCCCCACTGGCTTCGTTCATGCCTCCGGCGGCGGCGGTACGGGGTCTGCGGGGCGCCGCCTATTTCCACGACACGCATCTCACCGGAGCAGTGCTGACCCTGGCCGCATGGGGCTTGGGCTGCCTAGCCCTCCAGTACGTTCTGGACGTAGTCGCCGCCCGCCGCACGCCGGTTGGGTCTCCGGGCGCCGTCGTCGGCGCCGGGCAATGAGATCGAGGGCGGTCGGGGGAAGGACCGGCAGCAGCCCGCTCGCGACACAGTGCACCGGCTGACGCGCCGAGCCGCTCACTTCTCCGACAGGCACTGCTCCGCCCAGATCGTCTTGCCCGCCCGGGTGTAGCGCGTGCCCCACCGCTGGGTCAGTTCCGCGACCAAGAACAGACCACGGCCGCCCTCGTCGTGCAGCCGTGCCCTGCGCAGGTGCGGACTGGTGCTGCTGCCGTCCGAGACCTCGCACACCAGGGTCTCGTTCCTGATGAGCCGGAGACGGATCGGTCCGGTGGAGTGCCGAACGGCGTTGGTGACCAACTCGCTGACGACCAGTTCGGTGATGAAGGCGACGTGCTCCAGCCCCCAAGAGCGGAGCTGCCGCGTGGCACGTCGGCGGGTCTCGGCCACAGCAGCGGGGTCGACGGGAACATCCCATTCGGCAACCCGGTCCTTGCCGAAGACGCGCGGCCGGGCCAGCAGCAAGGTGCTGTCATCGCCTGCTGGTTCGGGATTCATCGTGCGCAGGACACCGTCGCACAGCGCGTCGAGTGAGGACGACCGCTGCGTCAGGGCGCGGCGCAACTCGTCCGTCCTCTCGTCCACGTCGCCGGCGGCGAGCAGGCCGTTGGTGAACAGTGCGAGCAGGCTCCCCTCGGACAAGGTCACTTCGGCTGCCTCGAACGGCAGGCTGCCCAACCCGAGCGGTGGGCCGGCCGGCGCGTCGACGACACTGCTCGTGCCGTCCGGATGGACCAGGATCGGAGCCGGGTGACCGGCGCGAGCCAGGGAGCAGGTCCCGGCGACGGGGTCGTAGACCGCGTACAGGCAGGTGGCTCCCACATCGCCGGGGATCCCGTCGGCGATGTCGCTCCGTTCGGCGGCGTCGTGGGTCACGATGTCGTCGAGGTGGGTGAGGAGTTCATCGGGCGGCAGGTCGATGTCGGCGAGGGTACGGACGGCGGTGCGAAGACGCCCCATGGTCGCCGCGGCGGGGATGCCGTGGCCGACGACATCGCCGACGACCAGGCCGACCCGCGCTCCCGGCAGCGGAATCACGTCGAACCAGTCTCCGCCCGCCTGAGCGTCGCCGCCCGCGGGAAGGTAGCGTGCGGCCGTCTCCGCGGCCGCGTGCGGGCCAGGGGCAGGCGGCAGCAGCGCGCGCTGCAGCGCCAGCGCGACGCCACGTTCGCGGGTGAACCTGCGCGCGTTGTCGATCGAGATGCCGACCCGCGTGATCAGGTCCTCGGTGATGGCCAGATCGTCATGGGTGAACGGCTCACGGTGCGGCGCGCACCTGAGGAAGAGGGCCGCTCCCAGAACGGTGTCCCGTGCCCGGATGGGGACTGCGATCAGCGAGTGCAGTCCGCTTTCCTGCGCCCGCGCCGCATGAACGGGATCTTCGGCGAACCAGCCGGTGATGGCGGGGTTGGTGACGTGGTGCAGTTCCGCGTGGCCGGTGACCAGGCATCGGGCGACGGGCGACGAAGCAGGATGGTATGCCGTCTCGCCCTGGGCGGCGTGCTGCCAGGACACCAGGCTCGCCGCCCCGACGGCGGCCCGGTTCAGCCGGACGGGGCCCGGTGTGACCGGCAGGGGCAGGTCGCCCCGGACAACGGCATCCAGCAGGTCGACGCACACCACGTCTGCGAAGCGAGGCACCGTGACCTCGGTGAGTTCGCGGGCGGTGCCCGCCACGTCCAGGCTGCTGCCGATGCGGGTGCGGGCCTCGCCCAGCAGCGCGAACCGCTCCCTGGAGTCGTATTGCTCGGAGTAGTCGTACGACGACACGGCCGCGCCGCGCACCCGGCCGGACGCGTCCTCGAGCGGATAGACGTCCATGGTCCAGGCGTGCGCTCTCGACTCGCCCGGCAGCCTGACAAAGTGCTCGACGAACTCCGGCTTGCCCGTCTCGAGAACCCGTCGGATGCGGTTCACGATGTCTTCGTACACGTCACCCTGGGCGATCTCGGTGATGAGTCTGCCCCGATGCTGCTCCTCGGGGTAGCCCGTCACCCGCACCAACGCCTCGTTCACATGGAGTAGTCGCGCGTCTGGACCGCATACCGAGAGCGGGAAGGGATGCTGGTCGAACGCCCACCCCTTGAGCGGCTCCCGCGCGGCCGCGTCCTGAGCCGCGTCCGGACGCGCCGTGAGCAGGAAACCGGCTTCCCCTCCGTCCTCCGACAGGGGAACCACGTGCACCTGGGCAGCCAGTGGACGGCCGTCGCGATGCCGGGGCCCGCCCTCTGCTTCGGTGAACAGATCGGCGAGTGGTCTGCCGACGATCTCTGGCGCAGTGTGCCCCCAGAGCACCCGGGCACCTTCGCTCCAGTGGGTGATGCGGCCGTCGGCGTCCGCGACCACGACCGCGAGGGCCGTGTCGAGGACGGTGCCGGGCGGCAGCGGTCGGTGCTGCCCCGGCGGCTCATGGGACTTCATCGTCGTGTCCTGTCCCGCCTGTGATTACGGTCAACGATGCTCTGCGGCACAGGCCGGCAGCAAGCCGGGCGGTCGCACCGCGCGCCGTGGAGCGCGAGAGCCCGGAGCATGGTCGACCAAATAGCCGCCGCGTGGCGGCCGACAGCGGTTCATCGAGGTGAGCCGTGGGTTCCCCCGCTAAGCGCGAAAGTGCTGGCGGGGTTGAGGCTGACCGCGCCGCCTGCAACGGCCGCTGGTGTCCTGGCCGGTCGGTAAAGCGAGGAAAGGGGGAGTTTGACGGAGCAGCGTAGATTGGGCGGCCAATGAAGCGTTAAGGGTGTGACTCCTGAGAGGCCCCCATGACTGCCCTCCTCATTATTCACGGCGGCTACGCCCTCCCGCCGGACCGCACCCGCACCCCGGATGACCAGCAGCTTCGCCGGAAGGAAGGACTAGACATGAGCAGCGGCACGGCGAAGGAGGCAGGCCTGCCCGAGCGGTCGGGCCACCGCCCGCGCACCACCCCCGCCACCCCCCACATACAGCTCGACCAGTACGCGCCCCCGGCCCTCCAGCAGGAGCTGTGGCGCCTGATGACAGGTCTGCCGGGCGTGACGAGCGGCCGCAGTGGCATCTCGCTACCGCACACGCGGGCGCTGCACCTCGACCCCGGGCTCGCCCTGGGACCCGCCGATGCGTTCATGGTCGGAACCGAGTTCGCCCACCTGCACGGCGACGGGAGCGGAAGCCTGCATGTGGCCCTGCCCTCCGCCCGCGCCGCAGAGGCGATCCGGACGGGATGGGCGGAAGAACACCCGGTCGTCGCCATGGGCCTGGGACCTGAAACCTGGGTGATGCTGTACGGGCCGCAGGACGACGGCGAACTGGCTGTCGTCTGGCAGCTCGTCCAGGAGAGCCATGCCTTCGCATGCGGAGAGGCATCGCCATCCCGCGCGTGAAACTGAACGGCTGTCCGGCCCGTCACGGCGACGTGAGGGGCCGGACAGCCGTTGCGGTTTCAGTCCACTTCCACCGCCGTGTGCAGGACACGCTCAGCGCCGACCGTGCGGACGGGACCGGTCAGGTGGAACGTGCCGCGCAGCCGGACATCGGTGCTGGACGAACCGACCATCACCGAGATCTCGCCCGGCTCGACGATGCGGCGCATGTCCGCCCCGGTGTAGGCGAGCCGGTCCGCATGCAGCCGGAAGGCGACCCGGCGCTGCTCGTCGGGCGCGAGGCTGACGCGCGCGAATCCAGTCAACTGCGTGACAGGCCGCGGGAGTTCCGCGACGGGGTCGGCGGTGTAGAGCTGGACGACCTCCGCGCCGGCCCGGTCACCGGTGTTGCGCACCAGGCAGCTGATCTCGACCTCGCCGCCGGTCGGGATGTGCTCGGCGCCGACTTCGAGCCCCTCGTAGGCGAAGGTCGTGTACGACAGCCCGTGCCCGAAGGGGTACGCCGGCGTGGGGTCGAGGTTGCTCACGCCCTCGCTGTTGCCGCCCAGCGGAGCGTGGAGGTAGGTGGCGGGCTGACCGCCCCGGCTCCTGGGGACCTGCACAGGGAGCTTGCCCGACGGAGTGACCCGCCCGGACAGCACGCCAGCCAGCGCGGACCCGCCCTCCTCGCCGGGGAAGAAGGCCTGGACGACGGCGGCCGCGCGGTCCGCGTAGGCACCCAGCGCGTAGGGCCGGCCGGAGACGACGAGCAGCACGACCGGGGTGCCGGTGGCCAGCAGCGCCTCGACCAGCTCGTCCTGGACGCCGGGCAGCGCGAGGTCCTCCGCGTCGCAGCCCTCACCGGAGGTGCCGAGCCCGAAGAGTCCGGCGCGGTCGCCGACCACGGCCACGCACACGTCCGCCTGCCGGGCCTGCTCGACGGCCGCATCGAAACCACTGCGGTCGATGTCCTTGACGGGGCAGCCCTGTTCGTACGCGACCCGGGTCCCCGGCAGCTCGGTGGTGAGGGCGTCGAGCAGCGAGCGCGTCTCGATGCCGTTGTCGTAGCCCGGGTGGTGGGGGAGGACGTGGTTGGGGAAGGAGTAGCAGCCGAAGAAGGCGTTCGGGTCGTCGGCGCAGGGGCCCACGAGGGCGAGGGACGGTGTGTCCTGGTCCAGGGGCAGAATGCCGTCGCGGTTGTCGAGCAGGACGATGCTCTGCTCGGCGAGCTCGCGGGCGATCGCGCGATGGGCCGGTGGATCGAAGTCGATCGGCTCCTCGGTGTCGACCTCGGGGCTGAAGTCGGCGTCGAGCAGGCCGAGTTCCGTCTTCTGGCGCAGGACGCGGCGTACGGCGCGGTCGACGAGGTTCTCGGAGACGGTGCCGGCCCGGACGAGTTCGGCGAGCGGTTCGCCGTAGCACAGGGTGTCGGGCAGTTCGACGTCGATCCCGGCCGCCAGGGCGCGGGCGCCGGCCTCGCCGTCCGTGGCGGCGATGCGGTGCATGGTCCGCAGGAAGGCGATCGACCAGTAGTCGGAGACGACCGTGCCGTCGAAACCCCACTCTTCGCGCAGGGTTCCGGTGAGCAGCGACGGGTCGGCGCCGGCCGGCATGCCGTCGACGTCGGAGTAGGAGTTCATTACCGAGCGCGCCCCGCCCTCGCGCAGCGCCATCTCGAACGGCGGCAGGATCACGTCGGCGAACTCGCGGCGCCCCATGGAGACCGGAGCGTGGTTGCGGGCGCCCTTGGAGGCCGAGTACCCCGCGAAGTGCTTCAGCGTGGCGATGATCCCGGCGCTCTCCAGCCCGCGCACATAGGCGCTGCCGGTCATGCCGATCAGGTACGGGTCTTCGCCGAGGGTCTCCTCGACCCGGCCCCAGCGGTAGTCCCGTACGACGTCCAGGACGGGGGAGAGGCCCTGGTGGACGCCGACCCGGCGCATGCTGCTGCCGATGGCGTGGGACATGCGCTCGACCAGGTCCGGGGCGAAGGTGGCGGCCCAGGCGAGGGCGGTGGGGAAGACGGTGGCACGGTAGGTGGTGAATCCGGTCAGGCACTCCTCGTGCGCGATGGCCGGGATGCCGAGGCGGGTGTTGTCCATCAACTCACGCTGAAGATGGGCGAGTTGACGTGCTCCCTCGGTCGGCTCGACTGGGCGGGTGCCGAACGGCCGGGTGAGGTGGCCCAGGCCGTCCTTGCTGGCCGAGGCGAACTCCGTCTGGCGGGCGAAGACGTCCTGCATCGGAGCGACGTTGCCGCTGACGCGCTCGACGCCCGGCCAGGCGCTGCCGAGCTGGGCGAGCTTCTCCTCCAGGGTCATCTCCGCGAGGAGGGCCTCGACCCTGTCGTCGCGCGGGCAGGCCGGATCGGCCCAGGGTGTGGTCATGGTGCGTCCCTTGAGCTGGTGGCGCATGGCGCCGGTGTGGGGTCAGGTGTGGCTGGGGGGTGGGGCCGTGGACGCCCGGACCACCAGCTGGGTGGCGAGTTCCATCCGGTGGCTGTCCAAAGGCTGTCCCGCGGCGAGCCGCAGCAGGCTGCGCAGCGCGGCGCGGCCGATCTCGGCGAAGGGCTGGCGGACGGTGGTCAGGGGAGGGGCGGAGGTGGCGGCCGCGGCGGTGTCGTCGAAGCCGACGACGCTCACGTCCTCCGGCACGCGCAGGCCGCGCACACGGGCCGCCTCGATGACGCCGAACGCCTCCAGGTCGTTGCCGGTGAAGACGGCCGTGGGCGGATCGTCCAGGGCAAAGAGCTCCAGGGCGGCCTGGTAGGCGGGTCCGAACTGGAAGGCGCCCCGCTTGATGAGCCTCGGATCGGGCGTGATGCCGGCCCCGGTGAGGGCGGCCTGGTAGCCGTGCAGCCGGGCGGTGTTGCACAGGGCGTCGTGCCGGCCCTCGATCATCGCGATACGGCGGTGACCGAGCCCCAGGAGGTGTTCGGTGGCGGCCATGCCGCCGCTGAAGTTGGTGGCGCCGATGCTCGGCACGCTCTCGTCGGGCACGTTCATCGGATCGATCAGCACCAGCGGAATGCCCGACTGAGCGAACTGGGCACGCTGTTGCGGGGTCAGTTCGGAGGTCACCAGGATGACGCCCTCCCGTCCCGCGTTCGTGATCTTCCTCGTCCAGGCCGCGCCCAGCGGATCCTGGGGTGCGACGCCGATGACGACGTCCACGCCCGCCTCGGCCGCTGCCTCCGTCACACCCTGGGTGATCACCAGGTTGTTGGGGTTGACCAGCTGGTCGAAGGTGAGGTCGATGATGCGCACCGGCGACTGGGCGCCGCCCGGGCCACGGGCCACGTAGTCATGTTCGACCAGCAGCCGCTCGATGCGCGCCCGGGTCTCGGGCGACACGTCGCTCCGGCCGTTGACCACCTTCGACACGGTGGCCACCGAGACCCCGGCCGCTTCGGCGATACCGGTCAGGGTCGTCCGGCTCCGCTCGACGGCTCTCTTCGCCATGCTGATCCTTTCGAAGGCTTACGGGGAAGCTAGCGCAAGCTTTCGCGCCGGTCCAGAGTGGGATTTTGTGGTGAAGATTAATCTCGTGGACATCTTGACCCGGCCGAAAGACCCACCTACTTTGTCGGCCACGAAACACAGAGGTTTCGAAAACTTACGAACCGCTGCGCAGAGCCGCGAAGCACGTACGAGCCTCTGGAGAGCGAAGGAGCTCACGATGGCCACGAGAATCCCCACCCGCATCCTGGTGACCGCCGGCGCGGCGGCCCTCGCCCTGACGGTAACGGCCTGCGGCAGCAGCGGGCGCACCACCAGCTCCGGTTCCGGCGACGGGGCGCTGGTCTGGGCCCTCACCCAGGGTTCCGAGGCGACCTTCCGCGCCTCGGCCACGGAGTGGAACAAGGCCCACCCCGACAGCAAGGTCGACTACCAGTTCTTCCAGAACGACCCGTACAAGCAGAAGCTGCGTACGGCCGTCGGCGCGGGCAACGGCCCGGTGCTGTTCGAGAACTGGGGCGGCGGCGCCCTGAAGAACTACGTCGACGCCGGCAAGGTCGCCGACCTCACGCCCGACCTGGACAAGAACCCCGAGTGGAAGAACCGCATCTTCCCCTCGGTGCTGAAGTCCGCCACCATCGACGGCAAGGTCTACGGCGTCCCGGTCAACGGCGTGCAGCCCGTGGTCCTGTACTACAACAAGGAACTGTTCGAGAAGGCGGGCGCCAAGCCGCCGAAGACCTGGGACGATCTGCTCGCCCTGGTGAAGAAGTTCAAGGCGAAGGGCATAGCCCCGCTGTCCATGGGCGGCGCCTCGAAGTGGCCCGACCTGATGTGGCTGGAGTACCTGGTCGACCGCGTCGGCGGCCCGGACACCTTCGCCGACATCGCCGCAGGCAAGAAGGGTGCCTGGTCCGACCCGGCCGTCCTCAAGTCCGCCCAGATGATCAAGCAGCTGGTCGACGCCGGCGGCTTCGCCAAGGGCTTCACCTCCGTCTCCGCCGACGCCGGACAGGCCGAGGCCCAGGTGTACACCGGCAAGGCCGCGATGATCCTGCAGGGCAGCTGGGCGTACGGCACCATGGCCACCGGTTCGCCCAAGTTCGTCTCGGAGGGCAAGCTCGGCTGGACCGGCTTCCCGGCGGTCTCCGGCGGCAAGGGCGACGCGACGAACATCGTCGGCAACACCGCCAACTTCTTCTCCGTGTCGGCACAGGCGAGCGCCAAGGAGAAGAAGACCGCCGTGTCGTACCTCAAGGACGGCGTCTACAAAGACACCTACGTCGACAACCTCCTCAAGAACGGCGACGTACCGCCGGTGAAGGACCTCGACGCCAAGCTCAAGTCCACGAAGAACGCGGACTGGACGACGTACGTCTACAACCTGACCCGCGACGCGAAGAGCTTCCAGCTCTCCTGGGACCAGGCGCTCAGCCCCGAACTCGGCGACGCGCTGCTGACCCACCTCGACCAGCTCTTCCTCGGCCAGATCACCCCGCAGCAGTTCTGCGCACAGATGGACCAGGCGGCGGCGAAGTGACCCTCACCAGCGCCTCGAAGGCGCCACCCCGCAGGCGCGCCGGCACGTCCCGCGCGCGCGGCGACGGCCCGCCGTTCCTCATGGCCCTGCCCGCGCTGCTGCTGTTCGCCCTGTTCGCGCTCGTGCCGATGGCGATCGTGGTCTATCTGAGCTTCACCCGCTGGGACGGCCTGGGCAGCCCCGCCTGGGCCGGCTTCGACAACTGGCACGAGGCCCTCACCAGCGACGTCACCCGGCACGCCCTGTGGCTCACTCTCAAGATGATGGTCATCTCCTGGGTGGTGCAGACCCCGCTCGCCCTGCTGCTGGGCGTGTTCGTCGCCGGGAAGCAGCGCTACCGCGCGCTGCTCGCCGTCTTCTACTTCGTCCCGCTGCTGATCTCCACAGCGGCGATCGCCATCATCTTCAAGAACCTGCTCGACCCGAACTTCGGCCTGGGGGCGACGCTCCATCTGCCGCTCCTCGACAAGGACTGGCTGGGCGACCCCCAACTCGCCTTCTATGCCCTCGTGTTCGTCATCGCCTGGCAGTTCCTGCCCTTCCACACCCTGCTCTACCAGGCCGGGGCCCGGCAGATCCCGGCCTCGCTGTACGAGGCCGCCTCGATCGACGGAGCGGGCCGGATCAAGCAGTTCTGGCACATCACGCTGCCCCAGCTGCGCTACACGATCGTCACGTCCTCGACGCTGATGACCGTCGGCTCCCTCACCTACTTCGACCTCGTGTTCGTACTCACCGGCGGCGGTCCCGGCTACTCCACCCGCATCCTGCCGCTCGACATGTACATCACCGGCTTCCAGAGCAACCAGATGGGTCTCGCCAGCGCCGTCTCCGTGGTGCTCGTCGTGGCCGGACTGGTCCTCTCTCTCGCCCTCGTCCGGTTCTCCGGTTTCAGCCGGATGCGCAGCCAGCAGGCAGGTATGTGATGTCCGCGCTCTCCCACGCCCCGTCCACCGACTCAGCCGCGGCACCCTCCGTACGCCGGCCGGGCCGCAGCCGCTTGTGGCGGCTGCGCCGTACCAACCCGCTCGGCGCGCTGGGCGGTCTGGTGTGGCTGGTGATCGTGCTCGTGCCCGTGTACTGGGTCGTCGTCACCAGCCTGCGCACCCGCGACGGCTACTTCGACGCCAACCCGCTCTCCGTTCCCTCGCACCCGACCCTGCAGAACTACCGCCAGGTCCTCGACAACGGCTTCGGGCACTACCTGCTCAACAGCCTCGTGGTCACGGCTGGCGCGACAGTGCTCACGCTCGCGGTGTCCTTCCTCGCCGCCTACGCCATCGTGCGCGGCACCAGCCGCGCCCTGCGCTGGACGTTCAGCGTCTTCCTGCTGGGGCTGGCCATCCCTCTCCAGGCCACGATCATCCCGGTGTACTACCTGATCGCCAAGGCGCAGATGTACGACACCCTGCTCGCGATCGTGCTGCCCTCGGCCGCCTTCGCGATCCCGATCACCGTGATCATCATGGCCAACTTCCTGCGGGACATCCCCGACGAGCTGTACGAGTCGATGCGTGCCGAAGGCGCCGGCCACTGGCGCATGCTGTGGAACCTGGCCCTTCCGCTGTCCCGCCCGGCGCTGATCACGGTCACGATCTACGACGCGCTGAACGTCTGGAACGGCTTCCTGTTCCCGCTGATCCTCACCCAGAGCCCCGACAAGCGCGTCCTGCCGCTGTTCGTCTGGAGCTTCCAGGGCGAGTTCACGATCAACGTGCCCGCGATCCTGGCCGCGGTCGTCCTCTCCACCCTGCCGATCCTCGCCCTGTACGCCATCGGCCGGCGCCAGCTCATCAGCGGTCTCACCGCCGGATTCGGCAAGTGAGCGCACGTCAGCCGCGTCCTGCGGAAGGCCTCACTCCGTGACAGGAACACCGGCAGGGCCACGAGCCCGAGGAGGTCCGCATGCCGGACTCCCCGGGCAACGGCTGCACCCACGAGGCGCTGGAGGTGACCCACTGCCTGCGGGCCGGCGCCACCGAGTCGCCGTTCGTTCCGCTGGATGGCACCCTCGCGGTCATGACGACGCTGGACGCCGTACGCGAGAGCATCGGCGTCCACTACCCGGGCGAATGCGACTGCCGGGTGCGTCCGCAACAGCGGTCAGCAGATGACCGAGGGATCGCCGGCGTCGGCGGAGGTGTTGGTGAGGTTCGCCTCGATGCGGGTCAGGACCCGCATCGCCTGCTGGTACTCCTCGTCCGTGAACCCCGCGGCCGTGATCGACTCCAGGTCGCGCCAGGCCTGAAGGACCCGGTCGCGCAGGGCCTGGCCCGCGCGGGTGGCGTTCACGACGACCGCCCGGCGATCGTGGGGGGAGGGGCTGCGGGTGACGAACCCGGACTGCTCCAGGCGCTGCAGCATCTTGGTGACGGTGGACGGATCGAGGCCCAGCGTCTTGATGAGGTCGGCCTGGCGCTGTTCGCCCTGTTCCCATAGCTGCATCATCAGCAGCTCCTGCCCGGGGTACAGGCCGGTCTCGCGCAGCAGATTGCCCGCCATGATCCGGTGCACACGGGCGGCGCGGAAGATGGCCTCGCTCATCGGAGCCTCGGCGACGGTCGGTACCGCATCATCTTTGGCCTGGACCGATTCGGACGCTGGCGGCATGGTTGCTGGTCCTCCTTGCGTGGCACGCGATTCGCTTGTCGTGGAATCATCTCACCCATACTAAATTGGTCGGCCAATAGAGTGGTGTGGGTGACCAGTCCCCGGCCTACGGAGTGGACACATGACCCTGCCCGTGCTGTTCGGTGCGAACGTCGATCCGGTGTGCGGCCAGGGTGATCAACCCCTGCGGTACGCCCTGCTGGCGGACCGTGGCGGCCTGGACTTCGTCACTGTTCAGGACCACCGTTCCTAGAGGCTGAGCGGGAGTGAGTTCTGTTGCCGGAACTCATGCTCAGCCGAACGCCCCGAACGGTGTTGGGCGTTCTGGTTCCCCGCGTTCGCTCCGCTTCCGGCGCGCACGGATCGTGTCCGTGGCCCGGGGATGCGGGGGCGGGGTTCCTCACGCCCGGAGGTCCCCGGTGCGGCCTGGACGGTCCGATGCCCGCATCCATCGCTCTGGTGGGTGCGGGGCGGTGCCGTCCGTCGCCGGATCGGATGCCCCTGGGCGCGCCTGCCGATCGCCACGGCTGCCGCATCGTGGCGTGTGGTCTTGCGGCTGTTGCTGGTCAGTGGGGCCTGCCAGTGCTGGGCTCCCACTTGCTGGTGTATGCGGGATCGACCGCGATGATCGCAATGTCGGTGGCGTCGGCCATCGAGGTGAGCCGGGCGCGCAGCTTGCCTGTGGGCATGCCGGAGATGAGGTGCCGGAACTTCTTGTTGCGGCCGTGCTTCTCGCGGGTCTTCTCCGCGGCGAAGTCCAGGTCCTCGATCGCGATCGCTGTCACGCCGCAGGTCTGTGCCCAGTGCAGCAGCCGGGTCAGGGCGTGACGGACTTGGGCGTCGCGATGCTGGGCGGTGCCGGACAGGTCGTAGAAGAACCGGCGCGGCTGGCCACTCGGGTTGCCGCAGGTGTCCAGGCGCCAAGCGGCCAGGTGATCGGCGTTGGTATCCACACCGATCACCCCCTGGGCCAGGGTGGCCTCAATGGGGATCATCGGGGTGGGAGGGATCTGCCAGGACGCGGTGAGGTACCAGCGCCCCCGTACCGTATCCAGGTGGATGCGGTAGGCCACGGCCCGGTTGGCTGCCACGCGGTCGGCCCACTCGGTGCCCCGGTGCGAATACCCGACGCGAGCGGCCAGGACATACCGGCCATACGGAGCGTTGGCGAACTCCGCAAGGGGTGCGGGCAGTTTGATCGACACCTCGCCGCCGGGGGTGACGCGGATGGTCTCGTTGCCGTACCGCTTACCCGACTCCCCGTCCGCCTGCAGGAACCAGCGCGACGCTTCCCACCGCTGCCGCCATGCGGTCCCGGTGAGCTGCGCGGCGTCAAGGTTGTGCCGAGCGCGTGCGAGTCGCTTCCCGCCCCGCACGACGCGCACGCGTCCGGCCTCAAGCTCGGCACGCTCGCGCTCCAGCCGGTCCTCCAGGGCGGCCAGGCGGCGGGACTTGGCATGCCACTCCTGGGCGGAGCGGTAGCCGCCCGGCGCGTTCTTCGAGCCGCGCACGCCGATGGGGAGGGACAGCCGGTGACGGATGGCCGCAATACCGGCCTGAAGGGACTGAAGGTGCGCCATCTGGCACCTGCGCGCCAGCCCCCACTGATCATGCGACGCCTTCGTGATCGCTCCGGCCCAGCGCGACGACGACACACACCTCAGCTCCCGCTTGCGGGCCGCCCACGTCTGCGCGGAGTGCTCCAGAGCGTCCCGGCAGCGGGCGGCCAAATCCCTCGAAGCGAGCGAGCCCAGATGCGCGCCGACCAGGCCCAGCATCTTCTCGTCCCCGGGCGTCAGGTGCCCCAGCCGGGCACGGATCGCCACACCGGTCGGCCCGGACGCAACGAACGGCTCCGCCTTGCCTAAGCCCGCCCATCCGCCACCCCCGACCCAGCTCCGACCCCAAGACCCCGTCACCGCATCCAACGAAGCCCGCCACTAAAGGTCACGCATTCGACACCAGCACCCCCGTTCCCATCCCGACAGGCCGACGCCATGGGCCAACAGGCACGCCACACCAAAGACGGACGACGCTCACTCCCCCTTACCAAAACGCACTCGAACACACTCCAGTGGCAGCAGCACCGAACCCCCATCAGCAGGCGTTCCATGACACGTGGACCTTGATGGCGTTCCTGGCGGCCCGCACCGAACGGGTGACCTTCGTCCCCACGGTGGCCAACCTGCCGCTGCGGCCGCCGGCGATGCTCGCCAAGGCCGCGGCCAGCTTCGACCTGCTGTCGGGCGGGCGCCTGCAGCTGGGTCTGGGTGCGGGGGCCTTCTGGGAGCCGATCGCGGCCATGGGTGGTCCGCGTCGGAGTGAGAAGGAGTCCGTCGACGCGCTGGTCGAGGCCATCGACGTGATCCGGGCCGTGTGGAGCGGTGAGCGGACGGCGCGGGCGGGCGGTGAGCACTACCGCGTGGCCGGCATCCACCCGGGGCCCACGCCGTCCCGGTCGCTGGGCATCTGGCTGGGTGCGTACGGGCCCCGCATGCTGGAGCTGACCGGTGCCAGGGCCGACGGATGGATTCCCTCTCTGTTCTCTCTCGGGCTGGACCGCCTGGGCGATGCCGTCGCCCGCCTCGACGACGCGGCGACGCGCGCGGGCCGCGACCCAGGCTCGATCCGCAAGGTCTACAACCTCAACGGCATCATCGAACCGGCCTCCAGTGGTGACTTCCACGGTCCGGTCGGGCAGTGGGTCGAGCAGATCACGCAGGTCTGCCGCGATCACGGCATGAACGGGTTCGCCTACTGGCCGGACGGGGATCACGAGCGGCAGTTGAGCGTGTTCGCCCACGAGGTGGTCCCGGCTGTCCGGCAGGCTCTCGAGACGCCCTGAGTGCAGGCCGTCGCGGTGTCGCCGGTCCGTTTCCTAATTTCTGTCCCGCCGGGGGAATACGCGCCGCGTGACGTACGCTGAGGGGAACGATTGGTCGGCAAACTAAATCGGCCCGGCCGATACGTGGCTCAGCCGGCAAGGCTGGCCCGTACGTTCAGAGAGGTCTTCCTCATGTCCGCACAACCCTTCACTGCCGACAACACGGCCATGCTGCTCATCGACCACCAGGTGGGCACCATGGGATGGGTCCGGTCCATCCCCTTCGAGCAGATGAAGGCCAACGCCCTGGCGCTGGCCCAGACCGCCAAGGCCGTCGACATCCCGCTGGTGCTCACCTCCTCCATGGAGGAGTACGCCCAGGGCCCGCTGCTGTCCGAACTCGCGGAGATCGCCCCGAAGGAGTTCGAGGCGCGCATCAAGCGCCTGGGCGTCGTCAACGCCATGGACGACGAGAACTTCGCCGCCGCGGTGCGGGAGACCGGGCGCAAGAAGCTGATCATCGCGGGTGTCACCAACGACGTCTGCACCGTCTACCCCACCCTGACGGCCCTGCAGCTCGGTTACGACGTCCAGGTCGTCGCCGACGCGGGAGGCTCCCCGACGAAGATGGCCGACGACATCGCCATCCGCCGCATGGAGAACGCCGGCGCCACCATCACCTCCACCATCCAGCTCCTGGCCGAACTGGCCCAGAACTGGACCAGCGAGCGCGGCGGCAAGATCATCCCGTTCGTCATGGGGCTCATGCCGCAGCAGTGACCGAACGGAGTGAGGGGCAGGCGGTCGGCCCGCCCCTCACCCATGCGCCTCGCGGTCTTGTCCTGCCGCGCACCTCAGAACTTTCCCCCATCCCAGCACCCGGAGCCCCCAGTGCAGTTCGGCACGTTCTCCATAGGCGACGTCACCCCCAACCCCACCACGCGCAGGCCGCCGACCGAGCAGGAGCGGCTGAAGGCGATAGCCGCGATCGCGGTCAAGGCCGAAGAGGTCGGCCTCGACGTCTTCGCGACCGGCGAGCACCACAACCCGCCGTTCGTCTCCTCCTCGCCCACCACCCACCTTGCCTACATTGCGGCGAAGACCAGCCGGATCATCCTCTCCACCTCGACGACGCTGATCACCACCAACGACCCGGTCAAGGTGGCTGAGGACTACGCGGTCCTCCAGCACCTCGCCGACGGCCGCGTCGACCTGATGCTGGGCCGAGGCAACACCGGCCCCGTGTATCCCTGGTTCGGCAAGGACGTCCGGCACGGCATCCCGCTCGCCATCGAGAACTACGCGCTGCTGCACCAGTTGTGGCGCGAGGAGTACGTCGACTGGACGGGCCGCTTCCGCACCCCGCTGCAGTCCTTCACCTCGGTCCCGCGGCCGCTCGACGGCATCCCGCCGTTCGTCTGGCACGGCTCGGTCCGCAGCCCCGAGATCGCCGAACAGGCCGCCTATTACGGCGACGGCTTCTTCGTCAACAACCTCTTCATGCCCAAGGACCACTTCCGCCGCCTGATCGGCATCTACCGCGAGCGCTACGCCCACTACGGTCACGGCACCGCAGAACAGGCGATCGTCGGCGCCGGCGGAATGGTCTTCATCCGCAAGAACTCGCAGGACGCGGTAGGTGAGTTCCGCCCGTACTTCGACAACTCCCCGATGGCCGGGCACGGTCCGACGATGGAGGAGTACATGGAGCAGACACCGCTCATCGTGGGCAGCCCGCAGCAGGTCATCGAGAAGACGCTGACCTTCCGCGAGCACTACGGCGACTACCAGCGCCAGCTCTTCGCCGTCGACACCGGCGGTATGCCGCTGAAGTCGGTCCTGGACACGCTCGACCTGCTCGGCGAGGAGGTCATACCCGTCCTGCGCAAGGAGGTCGCCGCCCTGCGGCCCAGCAACGTTCCGGATGCGCCCACCCACGCTTCCCTGCTCGACGACCGCGAGGCGCTGGTGTCGCCGGCCTCTGAGAGCTCTGAGGAGGGGGCCAAGTGAGCACCCGCGAGCCACTGCGCCTGGCTGTCGTATCGGCCGGCCTGAGCGTCCCCTCGTCCACCCGTCTGCTCGCCGACCGGCTCACCGAGGCGGTTCGCACGGAACTGGCGGCGGAGCGCGAGGTCGAGGTGAAGATCGTCGAACTACGCGACCTGGCCGTCGACATCGCCAAGAACTTCGCCTCCGGCTTCCCCTCGCCAGAGCTGTCCGAAGCCATCGAAGCGGTCACCTCGGCCGACGGACTGATCACCGTCACGCCGGTGTTCACCGCCTCCTACAGCGGTCTGTTCAAGTCGTTCTTCGACGTCATCGACAACGACGCCCTCACCGGCAAGCCCGTGCTGGTGGCCGCCACCGGCGGGACCGGGCGCCACTCGCTCGCTCTGGAGCACGCGTTGCGTCCGCTCTTCGCGTACCTGCGTGCGGTGGTCGTACCCACCGCCGTGTACGCGGCGTCGGAGGACTGGGGAGGCAACGGCGACTCCCTCACCGACACGCTGCCCCGCCGAATTGCGCGTGCGGGCAGGGAACTGGCCGGTCTCCTGCGCGACCTCCCCGGGGGTGGCGGCCAGGCGGCCGACGACACGGACGTCGTGCCCTTCGCGGAGCAACTGGCCGCTCTGCGGCCAGAGTAGACCGCGAAAGCGTGGGGGAGCGGAGCGAGATGATCGAACAGGGGAGAGGCATGGCCCAGTCGGAGAGTCCGGGGCGGACCGTCATCCTGACCGTGGACGACGACCCGGGCGTGTCCCGGGCCGTCGCCCGCGACCTGCGGCGCCGCTACGGCGACACGCACCGGATCGTGCGGGCGGAGTCCGGCGAGAGCGCGCTGGACACCCTGCGCGAGCTCAAGCTCCGCGGTGACCAGGTGGCGGTGATCCTCTCCGACTACCGGATGCCGCAGATGAACGGCATCGAGTTCCTGGAACAGGCCCTGGACGTCTATCCGGGTGCCCGCCGGGTGCTGCTGACCGCGTACGCGGACACCAACGCGGCGATCGACGCGATCAACGTCGTGGACCTCGACCACTATTTGCTCAAGCCGTGGGATCCACCGGAGGAGAAGCTCTACCCGGTCCTGGACGAGCTCTTGGAGGCGTGGCGGACCACCGACCACCGAACGGCGCCCATCACCAAGGTCGTCGGACACCGGTGGTCGGCACGCTCGTCGCAGGTCCGCGAGTTCCTGGCCCGCAACCACGTGCCGTACCGCTGGTACTCCTCGGACGAGCTCGAGGGACAGCGGCTGCTGGCCGCCGCGGGACAGGACGGGCAGCGGCTGCCACTGGTGGTCGCCGCGGACGGGACGGCACTGGCGGAGCCCTCGGATCCCGACCTCGCGGCATTGGTCGGTCTGGCGACCACGCCGACGGAGGACTTCTACGACCTGGTCGTCGTCGGTGGTGGTCCCGCCGGGCTGGGCGCCGCGGTGTACGGAGCCTCCGAGGGCCTGCGGACCGTGCTGGTGGAGCGGTCGGCGACCGGCGGGCAGGCCGGGCAGAGTTCCCGTATCGAGAACTATCTCGGCTTCCCCGACGGCGTCTCCGGCGCCCAACTGGCCGAGCGCGCCCGGCGGCAGGCGGTCAAGTTCGGCGCCGAACTCCTCACCGCCCGCGAGGTGACGGGCCTGGAAGTGTCCGGTGCTGCGCGCATCGTGCGGTTCTCGGACGGCTCCGCGGTCGCCGCGCACAGCGTCCTTCTGGCGACCGGAGTGTCCTACCGGCAGCTGGCGGCGCCCGGCCTGACGGAGCTGACCGGACGCGGGGTCTTCTACGGCTCCGCGCTGACCGAGGCACCCTCCTGCCGGGGCCACGACATCTACATCGTGGGTGGCGCCAACTCGGCCGGACAAGCGGCGATGTATCTCGCCAAGGGCGCCAAGTCGGTGATCCTGCTGGTGCGTGGCCCGGACCTGTCGGCGTCGATGTCGCACTATCTGATCCAGCAGATCGAGCAGACGGCCAACATCTTCGTGCGCACGCGGACGGTCGTAGAGTCCGCGCACGGCTCCGACCACCTGGAGCAGCTGACCTTGCGCGACACCGAGAGCGGGCACACCGAGCTGGTCGACACGCAGTGGCTGTTCGTGTTCATCGGCGCGGCCCCGCTGACGGACTGGCTGGACGGCACGGTGCTGCGCGACGAGCGCGGGTTCATCCTGGCCGGGCCCGACCTGAGCCCGGACGGGCGGCCGCCGGCGGGCTGGGAGCTGGACCGGCCGCCGTACCACCTGGAGACCAACATTCCCGGCGTGTTCGTGGCGGGCGACGCGCGCGCCGAGTCCGCCAAGCGGGTCGCTTCCGCCGTCGGAGAGGGAGCCATGGCCGTGATGCTCGTCCACCGTTATCTGGAGCAGTCATGAACGGGCAGCCGATGCCCTGCGAGGAGGAAGAGCTGGCCACACTCTTCCTGTTCGAGAAGCTCACCGAGGAGCAGCTGGCGCGGCTGTGCCGCGAGGGCCGCGTGGAGAAGTTCGAGCCCGGCTACGTCTATCGCGAGGGTGACCCGGCCACCTGCTTCTTCGTCCTGCTGGAAGGCACGATCGTCATGACGCGCCGGGTCGGGGACGACGACGTGGAGATCAACCGCACCTCGCACAGAGGCGCGTACGCGGGCGCCCTGCAGGCGTATGTGAACGGCCACGAGGGCGACCGCTACCGGGGTTCTCTCCGGGTCACGGAGCCCTCACGGTTCTTCGTCCTCCCCGCCGGGACCTTCGCCACGATCATGCGGGACTGGTTCCCGATGGCCGTCCACCTCCTGGAAGGGATGTTCTTCGGCACGCAGAACACCCAGCAGACCATCAACCAGCGCGAACGGCTGCTGGCGCTCGGATCACTGTCCGCCGGTCTGACCCACGAACTCAACAACCCCGCGGCCGCGGCCGTACGCGCCACGGCGGCGCTGCGCGAGCGAGTGGCCGGGATGCGGCACAGGCTCGCGGCGATCGCGGTCGGCCCGCAGGCGCGCGACACCCTCGAGGCACTCGTCGACATCCAGGAGCGCACAGCCGAACTGGTGTCGAAGACCACGCCGCTCAGCCCGCTGAAGGCATCCGACCGGGAGGACGCGCTCGCCGACTGGCTCGACGAGCATGACATCGCGGTGGGCTGGGAGCTCGCGGCCACCTTCGTGCAGGCCGGGCTCGGCACCGACTGGCTGGACCAGGTGGCGGCGACCGTGGACGAGGAGACCCTCGACGCCGCGATCCGGTGGCTCGAGTACACCGTGGAGACCGAGCTGCTCATGAACGAGATCGAGGACTCCACCAGCCGCATCTCGCGGCTCGTCGACGCGGCCAAGCAGTACTCACAACTCGACCGGGCTCCTTTCCAGAACGCCGACGTGCACGAACTGCTCGACAGCACCCTCGTGATGCTCGCCCGGAAGATCGGTCCCGGTGTCCGGGTCGTCAAGGACTACGACCGTACGCTGCCGAGGATCCCCGCCTACCCGGGGGAGCTGAACCAGGTGTGGACCAACCTCATCGACAACGCCGTCCAGGCGATGGACGGTGAGGGAACACTGACCCTGCGCACCGCTCTCGACCGGGACCACCTGCTCGTCGAGTTCCGCGACACCGGCCCGGGCGTGGATCCCGAGATCCAAAACCGCATCTTCGACCCGTTCTTCACGACCAAGCCGGTGGGCGAAGGAACCGGTCTCGGCCTCGACATCTCGTGGCGGATCGTCGTGAACAAGCATCACGGAAGCCTTGAGGTGCGGTCCGTCCCGGGTGACACACGGTTTCAGGTACGCCTGCCTCTGACGACGGATTCACCCGACCGAAACTGAATGTGTATGCAGGTACGTCATAATGGGTGGCATGCCTCAGCCGTCCATCCGCATCCCGGGCATCGAGCCGCTCAACCTGCCGGGCGCCCGGCAGTCGATCGCTCCGTTGCACGCCTTCCTGCGTGAGTGCATCCTCGACGGCCGGCTGCCGCCGGGCACCACGCTGTCGCAGGTGGCGCTGGGCAGGCAGCTCGGTGTGAGCCGCACGCCGGTGCGGGAGGCGTTGCGCATGCTGCAGGAGGAGGGCTTCGTGGAGGCGGAGCCCAACCAGCGCATGCGCGTGGCAGGTATCGACCCGGCCGAGCTGGATGCCGACTACGCGCAGCGCATCCTGCTGGAGACGCTCGCACTGACCATGACCTTCGACAGGTTCGGTGCCCGGGAGAGACGGGAGGCCAAGGCGCGGATCACGGCGATGCGGCGTGCCGCGCGGGCCAAGGACATCGAGACGTGGTTCGTCGTGCACGGTGAGTACCACGGCCTGCTCACCGCCGGTGCGAGCGAACCACTGCAGCGCCAGATGCGTGCGCTCTCCGACCGAAGCGCGCGATACATCCGTATCGCCCAGCGCTTCGACCCCGAGAGCTGGTCCGCCGCGGGCGACATCGAGCATCCGGCGATCCTGGAGGCGGTCGTCGACGGGGATCGTGACGCGGCGGTGTCGTGTCTGGCGCATCATCTGGAGCGCACGGCCCTGCGGGTCATGCGGGAGCACGCTCCCAACCATGCGCCTACGGCTGTGCCGAGGGCGATGGCCCTGGTGAACGCGGGTCCTGCACCGTGGCCGACGGTGGACGAGGCGGCGTGAAGCAAGCGGCTGCACGGGGCTGCAGGGGGCTGCACGGGGAAAGACGCGCACGGCCCGACTCGTGGTGAGCCGGGCCGGCGGGGGAGGGATTGCTTACTGGGCCGGGGCGGTCCATTCGCGCCGGGCCCAGGCCTCCAGGGTCGTCAGCTCGGGGTGCCGGGCCCGCAGGGCCGGAAGGTCGGCGCGGAAGCCTTCCTCGTTGAACCAGCCGAACATGAGGCCCATCTCCTCGTTGAACTGCAGTACCTGCTCGATGGGAAGCTCCTGGAAGGTGGTGGGCAGGCCCGACACCTTCTCGAACACCTCGGCCATCTGCGGCCCGGTCAGTTCGTCGGTGGCGAGTTCCAGCTGGCGGCCGATGTACTCGTCAGGGTTCTCGAAGGCGTCCGCGGCGAACAGGCCGATGTCCTCCGGGGCGAACATCTGCAGCTTGGTCTCGGGCTTCAGCCCCAGCGCGAGGACCAGCCCGTCACCGGCGCGCTGGGGGCCGACGAACGCGAAGTTGTTGATGAAGAACGCCGGGCGCAACACGGTCGTCGGCAGCCCCAGTTCGGCGATGTGCTTCTCGATCCGGCCCTTGCTCTCGAAGTGGGGGACGCCGCTGTCGCGCTCGGCACCGCCCACCGAACCGTAGACGAAGTGCTGCACCTTGGCCCGCGCCGCGGCGTTGGCGACGGCGATACCCTGCCGCTCCTCGCCCTCGACGCCCTCGGGGCCCATGAACGTCTGCACGCTGTAGACGCCGTACACACCGCTCAGGGCGGCGTCGAGCGACTGCGGGTCGTCGAGGTCGCCCGCCACCACCTCGGCGCCCGCCTCAACGAGGGCCTGGGCCTTCGCCGACTTCGGATCGCGGGTGAGCGCACGCACGGGCCAGCCCCTGCGCAGCAGTTCACGTGCGACGGCGCCCCCCTGGTTGCCTGTCGCACCCAGAACAAGGACGGTTCCCTTGTTGATGTCGGTGGGCATGGCGTACGTCCTCTCGATCGTTCGTTGGTCAGCCAAGTAAAAGCTAACATGCAGATTCACCGAGGGGTGGGGGTGGAGCGTGGCGTATTGCTGCGTGGGCGACTTGGCGGGCGAGGGTCCGTCGGCACATTTATTTGCCCAGGCAACTAAATGGGGCGGTGTGCCTACGGTCGGTCAGCGACTCAGCACTCGTAGTCGCTTGCGGTGGAGGCGACGCGGTTCAGCAAACCTCGCAGAGTCGCGCGCTCCTTTTCGGACAGGTCGGCGAACAGTTCGTTCTCGACCTTCGTCAACGCGGTCTCCAGGGTGCCGAGGGTTACCGAGCCGTCGGGTGTGATCTCGACGATGTGACGCCGTCGATCCGTGGGGTCGCGTCGACGGTGGAGCAGGTCTCCGCCCTCGAGGTCGTTGAGGATGGCCACCAAAACGCTGGGGTCGACGTTCAGCTTGTCGATCAGAGACTGCTGGCTAGTGGGCCCCGTGCCGAGGTGCATCAAGGTCATGGCGTGTCGAGGAGTGAGGCCGGTGGCGCCCAGGGCGCGCCGGATCCAGGCGTCCGTGATTCTCCCGTGCCAGGCCAGCAGCAATCCGAGGCGCTCCATCGGTCCTTCGGTCCTATCTGCCGTCATGTGTCAACGGTAACAGTTGCTCTACCGTGGATCTGAGGTAATCATTGAGGCGCTTCAATCATTTGCCTTCTTCTACTACCTGGAGTCGTACATGTTCGTGGGATACGTGATCGCCGCTGCCCTGGTCGCGGTGATGCTGGTCTTCTCCGGGCGCGGCATGATCGTCAAGGATGAGCGAGTGATGGCCTCCCTCGACGCCGTCAGAGTGCCGGACGCCTGGCGCCTGCCGCTGGCTGCTGTGAAGTTCGCCGGGGCGCTCGGCCTTGTGGTCGGCATCGCCTATCGGCCTCTCGGCGTCGCTGCAGCCGTCGGTGTCGTGCTCTTCTTTCTCGGGGCGGTCGGTGCACACCTGCGCGTCAAGGACGGCAAGGGGGCCGCGTTCCCGGTGATCCTGGTCGTCGTGTCGGCCGTGCCGGTCCTCTTCGGTCTTGCGTCGGCCTAAAGGACGGCGCTCAGGAAACCGCGCGAGAGAGATCCAGGTGTGCCATGGCCGCAAGGACGGAATCCGAGCGGGGGGATGATGAGATCTACGAGGCGGTCCTCGAGTTGCTGCGCGAGGTCGGGTACGACTCGCTCACTCCGGACGGGGTCGCGGCCAGGGCGCGGGTCGGCAGGGACATCTTGCTCCAGCGGTGGGGGCGCAGGTCACAGCTGGTGGCCGCCGCAGTGCATCACCATGCATGTGGTCAGGTGATGTCGGTCGATACCGGCTCCTTGCGGGGTGACCTGCATGAGATCGCACGGATCGTCGGCGAGGCCGGGGGCCGCGGGGGTGCGGTACCGGTGGATGCGCTGAAACGGGCCATGGAGAGCCATCCCGAGCTGACTGCCGCCGTACATGAGCGGAAGATCGAGCCCGAGCCGCTGCGCCGAGTGATGGATCGGGCCGTTCGGCGCGGGGAGATATCGCCGGACAACCCCGCGCTCGACTTTGGACCGGAACTCGTCATCGGAGCCGCGTACGGCCGGCTGGCGATCGCGGAGGCGGGGGTCGACACCGCCTACCTCGTTCGCGTCATGGAGGCATCCGTCCTGCCTGTGCTGCTGCGGCGCTGAGCCACGCGCGGCGTCCCGGATTCGCCGCGTGGGTGTCGCCGCTTTTCCTGGCCGTTCAGGCGTCGTGCGACGTGGCGCGGGCGAGGCTCTTCTCGATCCGTCCCAGGACCTCGATGGCTTCGGCCTGCTGGGCCGGTGTCATGCCTTCGGCGACGCTGGTCTCGAGGTCCATCCAGACCTGTTCCACCTCGCTGCGCAGGGCGTTGCTGGCCGCTGTGGGTTCGACGATGGTGACCCGCTTGTCGGTGGTGGAGGGGCAGCGGCGGACGAAGCCCGCGTTCTCCAGGCGCCGGATCGTGCGCGTCATGGTGGCGGCGTCGGAGCCGAGCAGGCGGACCAGGTCGGTCTGCCGCTGGGGGCCGCGATCCCACAACTGCATCATCACCAGTTCCTGGCTGGGATGGAGACCGACTCGCCGAAGTAGTTGGCCGGCCAGCATGCGGTGCAGACGAGCGACACGGAAGATCGCATGATTGATGGCGCCAGCCGCAACGGAATCCGGCATGCACACATCCGCCGGTCCCTTGGTGTCGATTGTCGTCGGCCGACGGGCGTCTGTGGTCTCCGGCTGGCTCATGGGTTCCTCGTGTGGCCTTTTACAGTTGCTTGAACAAGTAAAGAGTACAGCGCCGGGGTCGCGGAGGGGCTGCTGCTAGGCGAGACCCCGGACTCAGGCGCCGGTGTGGTGTGGATCACATATGAATCGGGATTGATTCATGGAGTTACTTGTTCGGACAGTAGGCTGGTCCTGGGTGGCCTCCCACCCTCCCGCCACGCCTTCTCGTCGAGCCCGGCCGCCGCCAGGTGGTGGCGGGTGCGGGCCATACCCTTGCCGCCGCGCACCACGCGTAACCGGCCCGCAGCCCCGTCCGCCTCCACCCCCGCCAGCCGGTCTTGGAGGGTGTGCAGGCGGCGGGACTTGGCCTGTCACTCGCGCCGCGCGGAGAAGGTCTTCAGCTTCGGCGTGGACGGTGACCGTCCCGCCCGCGACACAGAGGTCAGGGTGCGAAGAGTGGGGTGACGTCTGCGAAGACCTGCATGTCGTCGATCAGTCCGTCCGACCGGCGATGCACGACCGTCGCTGCCGGCAGGCACATCACCTTGCCGTTGTGGCAGGTGTACTCGACTTCGGCGACCAACACGGCCGACTCGCCGCACTCCCACACCTGGGTGAAGCGGTGCGCCGTGCCTCGTATCGTCCCGAGGAACGCGTCGAACGTGGCTCGATACTCGTCCAGGCCCACAGTCGGCTCCGCGTTGCCGAACCGGATGCGGGCGTCCTCGCTGAAGCGGGCGAGTATCGCCTCCATGTCCAGACCGTCGAAGCATGCGTACAGCTCGCTCACCCAGGTGGGTGTCTCGCCGGTGTTCCGAGCGGTGTGCAGTTGGGTCTCGGTCACGATCTCTCCCTGAAGTCTGTCGTCCCTTGGTGATGTGCTTGCTGTCCCCGTGGCCGCATGCGGTCATGGTGGATCCGCTCGGGCTCACCCCGAGCGGATCCGGGCTCAGGCCCGGGCGAATCCCCCGTCCACGACCAGCGTCTGGCCGGTCATGAAGGCGGCCTCGTCGGAGGTCAGGAACGACACCGTGCCCATCAGGTCCTCCGGGACACCGGTGCGCTTGATCGCCTGGGTGGTGAGGATCGCGTCGAAGATGCCCAGCTCCTGTTGCGGCCCGGAGAGGGTGCCCGGTGTGCGGACCAGGCCCGGTGCGATCGCGTTCACGGTGACCCCGTGCTCGCCGACCTCGGCGGCGAGCGTGCGGACGAAGCCGATCACTCCGCCCTTGCTCGCCGTGTAGGCGACCATGCCGGGCGGCCCTGAGTGGAAGGTGGCCGAGGCCATGACCACGATGCGTCCCCAGCCGTGCTGCTTCATGCCGGGCAGGAACGCCTTGCTCAGGTGGAAGAGGGAGTCGAGGTTGACGTCCATGATGCGGCGCCAGGTCGCCCAGTCGGTCTCCTCGAAGGGGACGATGGGGTAGATGCCGGCGTTGTGGACGAGGATGTCGACGTCACCGAAGCGGTCGGTGACGGCCGCGGCGAACCGGGCGACGCTGTCGGCGTCCGATACGTCGCATCGGGCGGAGAACGCCTCGCCGCCTGCCTCGCGGATCAGCTTCTCGGTCTCGTCGGCGGGGCCGAGGTCTGCCACGGCGACGTTGTGGCCGTCGCGCGCGAGCCGGAGGGCGTAGCCCTGGCCGATGCCCGCGGCGCCGCCTGTGACGACGGCTACCTTCTTGATTCTCTCTGTCTCGGTGGTGTCGGATGCCATGCCGGCTCTCCTTCGTACGGTGATCTGGCGGGCTTTGCTGAGAAGGGCACTCTCGATCGACCTTGTCGTGTGGGGGGTGGGGCTCAGGGGGCGCTTCCCGTGCGGCGGGTGCGCCCCCGTGTGGTCAGGTCAGGCCTCGGACTTCTGGATGCCGAGGAGGTGCTCGTAGTACGCCCGCTTTTCGGCCTGGTCCTTCTCGAGGTAGGCCAGGACAAGGGCGTAGATCTCGTCCTGCTGGATGGTGTAGTGCTCGTCGTGGCCGGCGAGGAGCTGGCCCAGCTGGTCCATGTGCAGATGCCAGGCGGCGCTGAAGAGGTGCTCGCGGAAGGCGGAGTGGGGCAGGGCGTGGGTCAGCGTGAGCTTCGAGCCGTCGCCGTCCGCCTCGACCGCCCACCGCATGGTGGTGCCCTTGAGGTCGGGGGTGTGGCCCCAGGCGGGGACCTCCCAGGTCAGTGCCACTACCTGCTGCGGTACGTACTCGAGGACCTTGCCGTAGACCGTCGCGCCCATCTTCGGCGCGATCTGGATGACGACCTCACCGCCCACGAACGGCTCCAGCTTGTCGACCGGACCGCCCAGCCACTTCGCGAGCAGCTCCGGCTCGGAGACGAAGCGCCACAGCTGCTCCAGGGGTGCGTCGAAACGCCGCTGGAACTCCACCTCGTTCATTTCGAGGGTGTGCCTAATGGTCCCGTCCACGTTCTCAGGCATGGTGTCCCGTCTTTCGTCTCGTGATGTGATGCGATGCGCCGCAGGGCGCGCGAAGTCACCCTGTGCGGCAGGTACTTGAGAGGGTCGCTGGTTGGCGTGGTCAGGTGTTCGCCGTCGGGGTGGCCTGTTGCCACCACGGATAGCGGTCCGCGTCCTCGTGGCCGAGGTCGGGATCGAAGTAGACGTGCATCCTGCAGATTCGCCCGTCACGGAAGTCGAAGACGGCGCAGAAGTGCCCGGGGATGTCCTTGCGCCCGTCCCAGGTCCGGCCCGTGACGGTCTCGCCCTCCGTGGTGCCTTCGACGACGACTCGGTCGCCCTGTTCGACGATCTGGAACTCGTCGACGTGGTGCTTCATGCGACGGAACATCGCGCGGCCCTTGCCTGCCGCGACCATCGCGTCGAGCCCGGCGGCGACGCCGAACTTGGGGGTGTAGATCTTGACGTCCTCGGTGAACAACCCGGTGGGGTCGCCCGTGATTCTTCCGTCGGCTATGTCGTAGAAACGCTTGATCGTCGTGACGTTCGCAGAGTCGGCCATGCGATCTGCCTCCCTGAAAGGTGGTTGTCGTGGTCCTCCGTCGATGGGGGACCGGTCAGTGGGCCAGATAGCCGCCGTCCACGTTGAGGACCGCTCCGGTGATCAGCGACGCCTCGTCGCTGCACAGCCAGGCCGCCGCGGCCGCGACCTCCTCCGGCTGCCCGGCTCGGCCGATGGGCTGCCGGGACAGGATGGCGGCCACGGCGTCGGGCGGATTGGCCGCCGTCATCGGCGTCTCGATGTAGCCGGGGGACACCGCGTTGACGCGGACGCCCTGGGCGGCGTACTCGATGGCCGCGGTCTTGGTCAGACCGGCGACACCGTGCTTGCTGGCCACGTACGCCGCCTGAGTCGGCATTCCGGTGTGGGCCCAGATCGAGGCCGTGTTGACGATCGCGCCACCGCCGGCCTCGAGCATCCGCGGGATCTGGTGGCGCATGCACAGGAACACGCCGAGGAGGTTGACGTTCAACACGCGAGTGAACTCCGCCTCCGACAGCTCACCGGTGAGCGCCATGGTGAACGTGCCGGCGTTGTTGTGGGCGAAGTGCAGCCCTCCGTACGTCGCCACGATCGTGTCCACGGCATCCCGTACCGCGTCGCCTGACGCCACGTCGGTGTGCAGGAGGACGGCCTTTCCGCCGGCGCTCTCGATGAGGGACACGGTCTCCTTGCCGCCCTCGGTGTTGACGTCGCACACGCCCACCGCCGCCCCGCGGGCCGCGAACGCCAGGGCCGAGGCTCTGCCGATTCCCGATCCGGCGCCTGTGACCATGGCGGCGCGCCCGGCGAACTGCGCGGATGTTGTCATCTCGTCCTCTTTTCGGCAGGGGGATGCGTGCGAGCGTTCCGCTGGAATTGCGGTGATGAATCCGCGGGCCGGTGGGGGCTGATCGCGCCCACGCGGCGGAGCCGAATATCGACACAGCCCCGCGCCCCTTACGGGGCGCGATACCGCGGCCGGCCTCTGCCGGCGGGTGCGCGTCACTCCGGCTTCGGCTCGAAGTTCTGCAGGAACTCGTCCGGCATCATCGGGCACCACACCGCGGGCGGGACGTCCCAGTCCTGGCCCTTCCAGTTCTCGCTGATCTGGTCGATGTCGGAGAAGTACTCGATCCAGCTGCCCCATGGGTCCCGCAGGTAGTGGAACAGGTTCGAGCCCAGGCTGTGCCTGCCGAGGCCCCAGCCGACGGTGTGTCCCTTGTCGGCCATGACCTGGGCGCCCATCGCCAGTTGGTCGAGGTTGTCGACCTCCCAGCTGGAGTGGTGCAGACCGGGGTGACTGCTCTGGATGAACCCGAACACGTGGTGGTCGCCGGGCCCGGAGTTCATGAACACGGCCTTGCCGGTGATCCGGTCGGACAGCCTCAGGCCGAGGGTGCGCTCGTAGAAGTCCTGCGAGTGGTTCACATCCGAGGAGAAGATCAGCATGTGTCCCAGCCGGCGGGGGCGCGGCGCGGTGTTCGCGGTCAGCCAGCGTGCTTCGTCCACTCGCTGGTAGTCACCGGCCACGTTCTGCTTGACCGGTTGCACGGGGCGCGGCGCGGCAAGGTCCCGCTCGCGCACGTTGACCGCGTTGCCGTCCGGGTCGCGGAACCACAGGCCGCCCTCGAGGCCGCCTGCCGGCGCGTCCTGCAGGGCGATGCCGAGCGATTCGAGGTGGCGCTGCAGCTCGGGCAGCGAGCCGTCGGGCGCCGCGAAGGCGACGTGGTGCAGGCGCTTGTCGTGTCCCTCGACGAGCAGTGTCTGGTCCTGGTCCCGGCCGTCGCAGCGTACGACCAGTTGGTCGCCGTTCTCGTCGACGTTCAGGCCGAAGTCGGTGTAGAAGTCCTTGCCCTGGGCCAGGTCGGGCAGTTGGAGGCCGTAGTGCAGCAGGCCGCTGACGCGCATGGTGCTTTCCTTCGTCGGTCGGTCCTCCCCGGGATACGGGGCGGACGCTTACGTCACTCGTGGGTGAACGGTGGCGGTGGGTCAGGGCTCAGGGGCCGTCGGGTCTTCGCAGGTGTACCCAGAGCCGGTCGAGCAGGGGCGGGGCGGCTGCCCGCCAGGCCGTGATCTCCTCGGATGTGAGGGTTTGGATCGCCCCGGCCTGCCGTGCCGCGAGGTGCAGCCGGCAGGTGGTGTCGAGGAGCCACATGCGGGCGACGGCATGGCCGGGGCTGCCACCGGTGGTGACGGCGCCGTTGCCCCGCAGGACGAGTGCGTCGGAGTCGCCGAGCGTGCGGGCGGCCCGTTCGGCGATCTCGGCCGAGCGCATCAGGCGCGCGTCGTCGTGGACGGGTACCGCCTCGCCGAGCATGGCGCCCTGTCCGTGCAGGGGCGGGATGCTTTGCGAGATGACCGCGCCGGCTGCGAAGGCGTACTCCGGTATGGCGCGGGCGACGGCGTGTACGTCCGGTCGTGCCTGGTAGACCGCCAGGTGGATCCATGCCTCGCCCGGTGCGTTCGCCGGGAGCGCCGTCGAGTCCAGAGGGATCTCGAGGAGTGTTTCCTCGGTTGCCTGGCTGAGGTCGATCGCGGGTGTGATCAGCATCCGGTCGCCGCGTCGGGCCGACACGTGCCCGAATGCTGCCACCAGGCCGAGCGCCGCGAGGGTGCGTGCCGCGGCGACCACCTCCCGGGCGGTGGCCGTGCGGTCCACCGTCGCTTCGGTCGTGACGTGCCCGGTCATGGCCGATCCGCCGTTCGGCCGGGGAGCCGGCCGGTCATCCATCCACCTCGTGGGAGGCCGCGGATTCCGGCTGTCCGGTCACGGACTCGGCGTCGAGGGCCGCGAACAGCGGTGCGGCGTCGATGTGGATCCGCAGGGAGGTGATCAGACCCGAGGAGTCGCGGGCGATGACCGTGGCGCAGGGGAGGACCACCTCGGTGCCGCCGCGTGTGGTGTAGCGGACGCGGGCCTCGAGGACAAGGGTTTTCTGGTCGACCGTCCAGCGGTTGCACCACTCGTGCCGCATGCCCGAGAGCGCCGCGCGCAGGTTCTCCAGTACTTCACGTATCGCGTCGTGACCGATGGCGGGCGGGTTGTTGCCGAAGACCAACTCCCCGTCCGGGGTGAAGCGGTCGAGGACGCGGTCGGTCAGCTGGGCGTCGACATCGGCGTAGAAGGAGTCGATCCAGTCGGACATGTCAGACATCTTTGTCCCTTTCGTCCGTACTCAGTAAGGGGTGCGAGCTCAGTGAGGGGTGCGGCCGCGATAGAGGGTGCGGCCCCAATAGGTGCGACCGGTCAGGTCACGTGCTCGCGTCACGCGGCGTCGCTGACTGCGATGCGGCGCATGGCGTCGCGGGTGGCGGTGAGGGCCTGGATGTAGTCGCCGGTCATGGTCTTGGCGTACTTCTCCTCGGCCTCGGAGTTGCCCGGCGTGCCGGCGAGGACCAGGGCAAAGCTGAAACGCAGCTGCATGTCGTCGCCCTCGCCCTCGATCTCGTTGGCGATCGTGCCGAGGATCGGGCCGGACAGACGGGTGAACACCACCCGGTGGGGTTCTTCGAGGGTGATCCGCTCCCGGAACACATCGCCCCGGATACGGATGTCCCGGTCGAAGCAGGCGTCGTCGTAGCGCTCGACGACCTTGCAGTCGCTCATCGCGGGCACGAACGGCAGGGCGTTGTTGGCCTTGAGGACCAGACCCTCCCAGACGGCGGCGCGGTCGAGCCGGGGTTCCCCCGGTTCGTTGACGGGGATCACGTGGCTCACGAAGATCATCGATCCTCCTTCGGCCGGCGGCACTGCCGGCCTCGTGTCGGCTGTATGCGGTACCGGGCCGGGCTACGACGTGGCGGCGGATACCTGCTGAGGCAGCTGGCGCTGCCGGGTCGTGGGCGCCACCGGGCCGCGCCACATGTCGATGGACGAGGGCTGCTCCAGGTCGAACACGCGTGGCGTCCACGCGGCGTCGTCCTCGATCAGCTGCCCGCCGAAGGCGTACTCGTAGGTGAGGTTCTCGGGGCCCCGGAAGTAGAGGAAGACCGATCCGGAGGTCGGGTGGCGTCCCGGTCCCATGACGATCTCCACGCCCTGGTCGACCAGGAAGTGCCAGTTGCGCATCAGGTCGTCCAGGGAGTCGACCTGGAAGTTGATGTGGCAGAGCGCCGCCTCCTCGCCGCGGAACACGGCGAGTTTGTGGTGGACCGGGTCGATGCGCATCAGGCAGGCGCCGTCGCCGACCCAGTCCGACACGCGGGCGTTGAAGGTCGTGGACCAGAAGCGGTACGCCTCGTGCACGTCGGGGGCGTCCAGGCACAGGTGCCCGAACTCGGTGATCCCCGACCCCCGGGCCAGTCGCACAGGATCCGCGGAACGGTACTGAGCCGCCGCCAGCTCGACACGGTTGCCGAACGGGTCGTCGAAGGCGATGTACTCCGACACACCGCGCGAACGCGCCCCAGCCCGGTCGCCGCGTTCGACGCTCAGGCCCTGCTTCTCCAGTTCGCTCTCCGCCTCGGCCAGGGCCTCGGGCCCCGCGACCGTGAAGCCGGAGGAGATCACTCCGGAGCGCCCCTGGACGAAGGTGAGGCAGTGGCCCCGGGCGTCGGCCCGCAGATGCGCCACACCGGGCTCGTCGGAGTCGACCACCTCGAGCCCGACGATCTCACTGGCGAACCGGACGGCGCCTTCGAGGTCCTCGACACCCGAGCGCACATAGGCGATGTCGGTCAGGGTGATCACTGAGTGGCCCCTTCGTCGTAGCCGAGGTATCCACGCGACCGGGTGCTCTCGGGCCAGCTCTCGCAGATCGAGCCGGTCAGCTGGGTCCGCAGGCAGAGGGACGTGTCGCAGGCGCAGGTGTGGACCGTGTCAGCGGCGCCGGCCTGCACTTTGCGCGGCCAGTCGGGATCGACGAAGAGCGGCCGTGCCAGGCCCACCGCCTGCGCCTGGTGCGACTCGAGTACCCGCGCTGCCTCCTGGGGATCACCCAGGCCGCCGTTGGCCACCACGGGGATCTTCACCGCATGCTGCAGCGCCGCCGTGTCGTCGAGCGAGTACCCCGGCTTGTGGAGCATGCCCGCGTTGTGCGGCAGGCGCATGGTCTCGAACGTGGCAGGGATGGCGAACAGGAAGTCGGCACCCGCCTCCTCCAGCAGCGGGGCCAGCCGGACGGCGTCGTCGAGGCTCCAGCCGCCCTCCACACGCTCGTCGCTCAGCAGGTGCACGCCGACCACGAAGTCCGGACCGGTGGCCGCGACGACGCGCCGCACCACCTCAAGGGTCAGCCGGGTCCGTCCCTCGAAATCGCCGCCCCACTCGTCGGTGCGCTGGTTGGTACGCGGCGAGAGGAAGCCGGAGAGCAGGAAGCCCTGTGCGACGTGGATGTCGACCCCGTCGAAGCCGGCGCGCTCGCACAGCTGCGCGGCGCGGACGAACTCCTCGATGGCCTCCTCGATCTCCTCGGGCGTGATCTCCTGCGGAGTGACCACACGGCCCGGCGTCAGTTCGAAGGGAATCGCGGAGGGGGCGAGCCGGGGCCGGCTCTCGTACTCCTCCCAGGGACCGGCATACCGGCCGGAGTGCACGATCTGGACGATCGCCAGAGCGCCGTGCCGGCGGATCTCGGAGGCCAGCCGGCGCAGCCCCGGCAGCTGCTCTTCGTCGCTCACCAGCGTCTGCAGCGGCATCTGCCGTCCCGCGACGCTGATCGCGAAGTTCTCGGTGATCAGCACACCCGCGCCGCCCTGGGCGCGCCGGGCGTAGTGCTCGATCTCCCGGTCGGTCACGGTGCCGTCCGGGTTGGCGTAGCCGACCGACATGGGGGCCTGCACGATCCGGTTGCGGGCGCTGCGTCTGCCGAGGCTCAACGGTGTGAACAGCGGCGCGAGATCCGCCGAGTCGGTGGCGCGGCTCGCGTTCGTGCTGGAGGTCATCCCTGCTCCAGGGAGTTCAGGGCCGCCTGCGCGGACGAAGGGGCAGCGGGCTGGTCGGCTCGCCGCACGTCGTTGGCCAGTGCGCCCAGCGGTTCGATTTCGATGCGGAGCCGGTCGCCCGCTTGGAGTGCGATGCCCTTGGCGACGCCGACGCCGGCGGGGGTGCCGGTGGCGAGAACGTCGCCCGGCTCCAGGGTCATCAGCGCGCTGGCGGCAGAGATGAGCTGCGCCACGCTGAAGATCATGTCCTTGGTGTTTCCGTCCTGCTCCAGCACGCCGTTGCGCCACAGCCGGACCGGCAGCGTCTGCGGGTCGGGCACGAACCAGGACGGCGTCACACCCGGGCCGATGGGGACGAAGGTGTCGCGCCCCTTGGACGCGAGCCAGTCGTAGGCGAACGGCGGGGCCAGCGGATTGGGACGGGCGTGCAGACCGCGTGCCGAGATGTCGTTGACGATCGTGTAGCCCGCGACCGCGTCCAGCGCCAGTTCCACCGGTACGTCGTGGACGCGTCGCCCGATCACCACGCCGAGTTCGGCCTCCCAGTCGACCCGGGCACCCGGGTCGTCCGGGATGGCGATCGCGTCGTCCGGGCCGACGATCGCGGTCGGCGGCAACAGGAAGAAGTACGGCTCCATGCCGTCCGGCACGTCTCCGACGCCCATTTCCCGCAGATGATCGTGGTAGTTGGCGCCGGCGAAGACCAACTTGCCAGGGGCGGGTACGGGCGCCAGCAGTCGGGCACCTTCCAGTGGCTCACCCTCGGCGGGCTGCCAGCCGCGCAGGACCGGCACCAGGTCGGCCCAGTCCCGCAGCGCCGCACCTACGTCGGAATAGCGTGTCAGGGACGGGTGGCGCCGTACACGCCCCTCGGCGTCGGCGATGGCGACGAACGATGCGGCTCCCTGGTCCTCGGGGCGGCAGGTCACCAAGCTCCATATGGACATTCGAACTCCCGAGCTCGATTATTGGCCGCCCTAGTATTCGGGCATAGCCCGCGGCGGTGCCTTGGGGGCGGCGGCTCTGGGTCAACACTGCATACAGTTTCAGTCCCAGTCAATAGGCCGACCAAGGGTTGACTTCGATAGTCGAAAGTGCACACAGTTTGGAGGTGAACCGCCTGCCTGGACGAGGCACGGCGAGCACTCGACCGACCCGATCGGAGATCACCATGACGGACCCGACCGCGCGCCCGGCGGAACAGGACGAGGAGGTGCCGTCATGACCGCCGTGACACTGGCCGAGGCGGCCGACGCCCTCATCGGCGCCTACGACACCCGGGTTCCGATCGAACCGCTGGTGGAGAAGTACCAGAACCTGACGCTCGCCGACGCCTACGAGATCCAACTGCTGCAGATCCGCCGCCGGGTGGCCGACGGCGCGCGGATCAAGGGGCACAAGGTCGGCCTGTCGTCACCCGCCATGCAGCGGCAGATGGGCGTGGACCAGCCCGACTACGGTCATCTGCTGGACGACATGTTCTGGCTGGAGAACGCGCCCGTGCCGGCCTCCCGGTTCCTGCAGCCCCGGGTGGAACCGGAGATCGCCTTCGTGCTCAAGCGGCCCCTGGCCGGCCCGGGCGTCACGGTCGCGGAGGCCGCCGCGGCCGTGGACTTCGTACTGCCGGCCCTGGAACTCATCGACTCGCGCATCCGCGACTGGCGCATCGGCATCGTCGACACCATCGCCGACAACGCCTCGTCCGGGGGAGTCGTCCTGGGCAGTACCCCGGTCCCGCTCGCCGACGTCGACCTCCGCCTCGCCGGATGCACGCTGCACCACAACGGAGAACTCGTCGGCACCGGCGCAAGCGGCGCCGTGCTCGGCTCGCCGCTGACCTCACTGGTGTGGCTGGCCAACACCGTCGGCGCCCGGGGTGTGGTCCTGGAGGCCGGGCACGTCGTGCTGCCCGGCTCCATCACCGCTTCCGTGCCGGTCGCGGCAGGTGACACCGTCACTGCGGCCTACGCCGGACTCGGCAGCGTCACGGCACGTTTCACCGAGGAGACCTCATGACCAAGGCGACCGCGGCCATCGTCGGACCCGGCAACATCGGCACCGACCTGCTCGCCAAACTGCTGCACAGCGAGACGGTCGACGTGCGGTACATGGTCGGCGTGGACCCGGCATCCGACGGGCTCTCCCGGGCGGCCAAACTGGGTCTGGAGACGTCCGCAGAGGGAGTCGACTGGCTGCTGTCCAGGGACGAGCTGCCCGACTTGGTGTTCGAGGCGACCTCCGCGAAGGCGCACATCGCCAACGCGAAGCGCTACGCCGAAGCCGGCATCCAGGCGATCGACCTGACGCCCGCGGCCCTTGGCCCGCTCGTCTGCCCGCCGGTGAACCTGCGTGAGCACCTGGACGCCCCCAACATCAACATGATCACCTGCGGCGGACAGGCCACCATCCCGATCGTGCACGCGGTCTCCCGCGTGGTGCCGGTGGAGTACGCGGAGATCGTCGCGTCGATCGCCTCCCGCTCGGCGGGACCCGGAACGCGCGCGAACATCGACGAGTTCACCGAGACCACCTCGCAGGCCATCGAACAGGTCGGCGGCGCCCGCAAGGGCAAGGCCGTCATCATCATGAACCCGGTCGAGCCACCGATGATCATGCGCGACACGGTGTTCTGCGCGATCCCCGAGGACGCCGACCGCGACGCGATCAGCGAGTCGATCGTCCGCATGGTCGGCGAGGTGGCCGAATACGTGCCCGGCTACACGCTGCGCGCAGACCCGCAGTTCGACGACCCGCGCCCCGAGTGGAAGGACCAGGCCCGGGTGGCCGTCTTCCTCGAGGTGCGCGGCCGGGGCGACTACCTGCCGCCCTGGGCAGGAAACCTGGACATCATGACGGCCGCGGCCGCTCGCGTCGGCGAGCTGCTGGCGGGCGCGAAAAAGACGGCGGTGACCTCATGAGCCCCGAAACGACCCTTGCTACTACCTCCGAAAACGCCCAGCAGCCGCGCAAGTTGCGGATCACCGACTCCACGCTGCGGGACGGCTCGCACGCCATGCGGCACCAGTTCACCGAGGAACAGGTGCGCGGCGTCGTACACGCCCTGGACGCCGCGGGTGTCGAGGTCATCGAGGTGGCCCACGGCGACGGCCTGGGCGGCTCCAGTTTCAACTACGGCTTCTCCAAGGTGGATGAGATCCAGCTGATCGGGGCGGCCGTCGACGAGGCCACCCGCGCGAAGATCGCCGTCCTGATGCTGCCCGGCGTCGGCACGGTCACCGAACTGAAGCAGGCCCACTCCGTCGGGGCGAGCGTGGCCCGCATCGCCACTCACTGCACCGAGGCCGACACCTCGGTCCAGCACTTCACCGCCGCGCGGGAGCTGGGCATGGAGACGGTCGGATTCCTGATGCTCTCGCACCGCATCGGTCCCGAGGAACTCGCCCAGCAGGCGCGGATCATGGTCGACGCCGGCGCCCAATGCGTGTACGTGGTCGACTCGGCCGGCGCCCTGGTGCTGACCGACGCACAGGCCAGGGTCCAGGCCCTGGTGAAGGAGATCGGGCACGAGGCCCAGGTCGGCTTCCACGGCCACCAGAACCTCTCCCTCGGCGTCGCCAACTCCGTGCTCGCCTACCAGGGCGGGGCCCAGCAGATCGACGGTGCTCTGTGCGCGCTCGGCGCCGGCGCCGGTAACTCGCCGACCGAGGTGCTCGCTGCCACCTTCGAGCGCATGGGCATCCCCACCGGAGTCGACGTCGACCTCGCCCTGGCCGCCGCGCAAGACGTGGTCAAGCCGTTCATCCCGCGGCTGCCGTGGATGGACCGCTCCTCGATCGTGCAGGGATACGCGGGGGTGTACTCCAGCTTCCTGCTGCACGCCGAGCGGGCCTCGGAACGCTACGGCGTGCCCGCCCACGAGATCCTCGAAAAGGTCGGCGAGGCCGGCTATGTCGGCGGCCAGGAGGACATGATCATCGACATCGCCCTGCGGCTCGCCGAGGAGCGCGAGACGGCGGGGGCGGACCGATGACCTGGGATCTCGACCGCGCCGCGACGGCCTTGCTGGAGGCGGAGGACACCCGCACCGGCCGTGGCCCGATCACCGACGAGTGGCCCGAACTCGACCTGGACACCGCCTACGCCGTGCAGGACGAGACCCTCCAGCGCCGGCTCAACCGGGGCGAGAACATCGTGGGCGTCAAGCTCGGCCTGACCTCGCGAGCCAAGCAGGAACGGATGGGCATCTCCGTCCCGCTGACGGCCTGGCTGACCGACGCGATGCTGCTGCCCGCCGGCGAGCCGGTCCCGCAGGACCAGCTGATCCACCCGCGCGCCGAACCGGAGATCGTCTTCGTGATGAAGGACCGGCTGGCCGGTCCCGGCGTCACTGCCGCCATCGCGCTGGCCGCGGTCGGCGCCGTGTACGGCGGCATCGAGGTGATCGACAGCCGCTACCTCGACTTCCGGTTCAAGCTGCAGGACACCGTCGCGGACAACGCCTCCTCCGGCCGCTTCCTCACCGGCCCCGTCGGCCTGCCGCCCGCGGCGCTGGACCTCGCGATGGAAGCCTGCCTGGTCGAGGTCGACGGCCAGGTCGCCGACAGCGCCACCGGCGCCGCCGTACAAGGCCATCCCGCCGAGGCACTGGCCTTCGCCGCCAACGAACTCGGCCGACGGGGCCTCGCGATCGAGCCCGGCTGGATCGTGCTGACCGGCGGCATGACCGACGCCGTACCCGTACCGCCCGGCTCCACCGTCGCGGTGCACTTCACCCACCTCGGTTCGCTCCACCTCACAGGAGGCTGACATGCCGCTCATCGAAGTCACGCTGGTCAACGGCCGCACACCGGACCAGATCCGCTCGCTCATCCACGAAGTGACCGGAGCGGTCGTCAAGGCGCTGGACGTGCCGCAGCAGAGCGTGCGCGTCGCCGTCCGGGAACTGCCGAAGACCCACTGGGCGGCCGGCGACGTCACCATCGCCGAACGGGAGGCCGCGGCAGTCGAGACCGGGGGAGCGACAAGCTGATGGAGTTCTACGGCCATGTGATCGACGGCCAGGAGGTGGCCTCGCACTCGGGCGCCACCTTCACCTCCGTCGACCCCTACACCCGCGAGCCGTGGGCGGAGATCGCGCTCGGCGACCGTACCGACGCCGACCGGGCCGTGGCCGCGGCCCGCCGCGCCTTCGACACCGGCCCCTGGCCCCGGATGGGCGCGGCCGAACGCGGCCGCATCCTGCACCGGTTCGCCGATCTCATCGAGGAACACGCCGACGAACTGGGCCTGGCCGACACCCGGGACATGGGCAAGCCGATCACCCAGTCCCGAGGCACCGACGTCCCCCGTACGGCGGCGAACTTCCGCTTCTTCGCCGACCACGCCCGGCTGTCCACCTCCGAGGCCTACCCGATGGACTCGGGACACCACGCCTACACCCGCTTCGACCCGGCCGGCGTCGTCGCGGCGATCGCCCCGTGGAACTTCCCGATGATGCTGGAGTCCTGGAAGGTCGCACCGGCTCTGGCCTGGGGCAACACCGTGGTGCTGAAGCCCGCCGAGGACACCCCGGTCTCGGCCACCCTATTGGCACGGCTGGCCCTGGAAGCCGGCATGCCCCCGGGCGTGTTCAACGTCGTCCACGGGTACGGCCCCGACTCGGCGGGCCAGGCCCTGACCGAGAACCCCGCCGTGGACCGCATCACCTTCACCGGTGAATCGGGCACCGGCCGCATCATCGCCGCGGCCGGGGCACGCAACCTCACACCGGTCAGCCTCGAACTCGGCGGCAAGGGCGCCAACATCGTCTTCGCCGACGCCGATCTGGCGGGCGCCGTCGACTGGTCCATCAGGGCGATCTACACGAACTCGGGCCAGGTGTGCCTCGCCGGCTCGCGGCTCTACGTCCAGCGGGAGGTCTACGACGAGTTCCTCAGCCGGTTCGTCGCCGCGGCGGACGCGATGGTCATCGGCGACCCCAAGGACGCGGCCACACAGATCGGACCGCTGGCCTCAGCGGAGCACCACGCGAAGGTCGCTGGTTACGTGGACTCGATCGCGGAAGAGGGCGGCACGTTGTGCACCGGCGGCCTCGGCGAGGGCTGGACGATTCGCCCCACGGTGATCACCGAGATGGGCCAGGATGCCCGGCACGCCCGTGAGGAGATCTTCGGCCCGGTCGTCGTGGTGATCCCGTTCGACACCGAGGCCGAGGCGATCGAACTGGCCAACGACACGACGTACGGCCTCAACGCGATGCTGTTCACCGAGAACCTGCATCGCGCACACAGGGTCGCGGCGGCACTCCGGGCGGGGACGGTCTGGGTCAACTGCTTCTTCGTACGGGACCTGCGGGCGCCCTTCGGCGGTGTGGGCGAGTCCGGGATCGGCCGTGAAGGGGGCACCTTCAGCCGCGAGTTCTTCACCGAACCCAAGGCGGTGGTGATGCAGATCGACGCGGCCGCGGGCGGTCGTTGAGCAGGGAAGCCTGCCCCGCGCCGAGCGGGGCAGGCGTCAACGCCACTGCGGTACGCCTCAGTTGGTCGGGCGCGGCGTCAGGCGGATGATCGGCAGTTCCCGGTCGGTCTTCACCTGGTACTGCGCGAAGCGGGGTGCGGCGGTGGTGATCTGCCGCCAGGCCTCCTCCCGCTCCTCTCCGTGGAGTTGCTCGGCGAGGACGTCCACCTTGCGGCTTCCGATCTCGACCTGCACCTTGTCGGGATGGGCGGCCAGGTTGTAGTACCACGCCGGGTTCTTCGCGGCCCCGGCCGCCGAGGCCACGATCAGCCAGCTGCCGTCTCTGTCGGGAAACCAGCCCACGGGTGTCGTGCGTGGCTCACCGCTCTTGCGGCCGATGGTCGTCAGGACCAGCGCGTCCATGCCCATCAGCCGGCCTCCGCCCTTGCTGCGGATGCGCTTCATGGTCCACTTGTTGAACCACTTGACCGCGCGGCCGGGCTGACGGGTACCACGGGTGCCCGAAGGCGTATCGAAGCTCATGTGACCTCCCAGCAAGCATGCGCCTGCTAATCATTGGTCAGCCAATGGTATGCCTTTGGTGGTCACTCGGCAGGCAGTTGCCCCGGTCCGGCACTGCCAGGCGCATCGCTTGGTTACCGGTGTGAGTCAGTCCTTGATCTCGCAGATGACGGCGCCGGAGGTGATGGATGCGCCGACCTCGGCGTTGAGGTCCTTGATGGTGCCGCTGCGGTGGGCGTTGAGGGGCTGCTCCATCTTCATGGCCTCCAGGACGACGACGAGGTCGCCTTCCTTGACCTCCTGGCCCTCCTCGACCGCCACCTTCACGATCGTGCCCTG